>NZ_JBSHBL010000074.1:0-51065 GCF_053611985.1 Streptomyces sp. NPDC054770 | reverse complement strand
GACGTGACAGCCGCGCCGGGGATCGAGGACAGGAGGGTACGGCGCAGGGAGTTGCCGAGGGTGTAGCCGAAGCCCGGCTCCAGCGGCTCGATCACAAACCGGGAACGGAACTCGTCGACGACCTCTTCGGTCAACGAGGGACGCTGAGCGATCAGCATGTGTGGATCAGATCCTTCTTTCGTGGACGCCCGCTATTTGACGCCCGACGGACCGCACCCGTGAGAGTGCGGGTACTGCAAGGGTACGGGCGGCACGACCCTTACGGAGCCGTACCGCCCGAGCAGCCCTGCGGAAGCGAGGTCAGACGCGACGACGCTTCGGCGGACGGCAGCCGTTGTGCGGGGTCGGGGTGACGTCCTGGATGGAGCCGACCTCGAGGCCCGTGGCCTGCAGGGAACGGATCGCGGTCTCACGACCGGAACCCGGGCCCTTCACGAACACGTCGACCTTGCGCATGCCGTGCTCCTGGGCGCGGCGGGCAGCCGACTCGGCGGCCATCTGCGCGGCGAACGGCGTGGACTTCCGGGAGCCCTTGAAGCCGACGTGGCCGGCGGAGGCCCAGGAGATCACGTTGCCGGACGGGTCCGTGATGGAGACGATCGTGTTGTTGAACGTGCTCTTGATGTGCGCGTGGCCGTGAGCGACGTTCTTCTTTTCCTTGCGGCGCACCTTCTTGGCAGCGCCCTGACGACCCTTGGGGGGCATCTAGTAACTCCTACGGGGAGGTGGTCGGTCCTACAGCGAAGACCGCTGATGAAGCGTTGTCCGCTGCGGACTACTTCTTGCCCGGCTTCTTCTTGCCGGCGATGGCGCGACGCGGACCCTTGCGGGTGCGGGCGTTGGTGCTGGTGCGCTGACCGCGGACGGGCAGGCCGCGACGGTGACGGAGACCCTGGTAGCAGCCGATCTCGACCTTGCGGCGGATGTCGGCCTGGATCTCGCGACGGAGGTCACCCTCGGTCTTGATGTTGTTGTCGACGTACTCGCGGATGGCGACCAGCTGCTCTTCGGTCAGGTCGCGAACGCGGGTGTTCGGGTCGATGCCGGTCTCGGCCAGCGTCTGCTGCGAGAGTGTCCGGCCGATGCCGAACACGTAGGTGAGGGCGACCTCCACGCGCTTTTCGCGCGGGATGTCAACACCGGAAACGCGTGCCACTTCAATGGCTCCTGGTGATCTTCGGAGGTCTTCCGCAGAACCGGTTCCCAGCCGCCGGCCTCTTCTATTTCAAAGATTAGGTACGAACTGGGTCCCCGGCCTCCGAACCGGGGGTGTCAGGCACCTGCGGCGCCTGGGTCCTGCGTATGAACATGTTCAGCTCGCGTCGCGCGAATCTCTGCGATGTCGATGCAGAGGGATTGGTCCTGCGTCAGCCCTGGCGCTGCTTGTGCCGCGGGTTCTCGCAAATGACCATGACCCGACCGTGACGGCGGATCACCCTGCACTTGTCGCAGATCTTCTTGACGCTCGGCTTGACCTTCATGGGATTGAGGTTCTCCGGGTCAGTTGCCGGCAGCCCCGCTCGCGCGGGACGTGGGCAAGATCTACTTGTAGCGGTAGACGATCCGGCCACGCGTCAGGTCGTACGGAGACAACTCCACCACGACCCGGTCGTCAGGGAGGATGCGGATGTAGTGCATACGCATCTTGCCGCTGATGTGTGCCAGGACCTGGTGGCCGTTCTGGAGCTCGACCTTGAACATGGCGTTCGGAAGAGACTCGACGACAGTGCCCTCGATCTCGATGGCACCTTGCTTCTTGGCCACGCTTCGCCCTTCGAATCGACTACCTTGATCGACTCCCACGCTTCCCTTGCGGGCGCATGCGGACATGCGGGTGCACGAGAGCCGACGAGTCAGTCTACGTCAGCGCACCCGGAAAGACGAATCGGGAAAGCCTGCCCCAGAAGACAGATCATTAAGCGCCCAGCATTTCGAGCGCCCTATCTGAGGCGCCCCGTCTGCAGCGCCCCGACAGGGGCGCGGGGAACTGCGCGGCCAGGCCCCACCGGCCCGCGGGCTTCGAACCGTGCTCAGCCGAGCGGATCCGGCGCAGCCGTGATCCCCAGCTCGGCCAGCTTGGCCTTGCCCCCGTCGGGAGACGTCAGCACCAGCGGACCCTCCTCGGTCAGCGCAACACTGTGCTCCCAGTGCGACGACCACGTCCCGTCCGTGGTGATCACGGTCCAGTCGTCCGACAGGACCTCCGTACGGGGCGTCCCCAGCGACACCATCGGCTCGATGGCCAGGCAGAACCCGGTCACCAGCTTCGGCCCCTTGCCCCGCCGCCGGTCGACGTAGTTCAGCAGGTGCGGGTCCATGTGCATCTCGGTGCCGATGCCGTGGCCGCCGTAGTCCTCGATGATCCCGTACTTGCCGCCGCCGGGCTTCGGCTGCCGGCGGATGTACGTCTCGATCGCCTTCGACACGTCCACCAGCCGGTTGCCCTGCTTCATCGCCGCGATGCCGGCCCACATCGACTCCTCGGTCACCCGGGAGAGCTCGATCAGCTCCGGAGCGTGGCCGGAGCCCACGAACGCGGTGTAGGCGGCGTCGCCGTGCCAGCCGTCGACAATCGCGCCGCAGTCGATGGAGATGATGTCGCCGTCCTTGAGGACGACGTCCTCGGAGGGGATGCCGTGGACGACCACGTCGTTGACGGAGGTGCAGATGGTGGCGGGAAAGCCGCCGTAGCCGAGGAAGTTCGGCTTGGCGTTGTGCTCCGCGAGCACCTTGCGCGCGACCTGGTCCAGATCCTTGGTCGTGGCCCCGGGCACCGCTGCCTCACGCGTCGCCGCGTGAATGGCGGCGACGACCAGCCCCGCCTCACGCATCTTGGCGATCTGCTCGGGGGTCTTGATCTGCACCATCAGCTCTGCTTTCTCACGGGTGCGGGTCCGGTTCTGTACACCGCAACAGTACGGCCCCCCTACAACACGGCAACACGCGGTCGCGCCGATCGCGGCCGCACCCCGGTCAGCGCCGGGTGAGCAGCGGGGTCCAGCGGCCCTCGTCCTGCAACGTCGCCGTCCGGAAGCCGGAGAGCGGGGTGACCTTGCCGTCCAGGCCGACCAGCAGCAGCCGGTTGCGGAACTCGCCCTCGCCGGGGCTGCAGCGCTCGGGATCGCACCGCCACGCGATGAGGTGGCTGTCGTCGGCCCACGCGAGCAGCTGCTGGCCCGGAACCACCACGGCCCGCTCGCCGGTCTTCGCATCCCGGATCTCGGAGACGATGTCGTCGCCCTCCCCCACGAAGGCGCCGGTCACCAGGGTTCCGTCAGGGGACCGGATCCCCTCGGGGTAGGACGCGTCCGCCTCCTGATCCGGGGCGGGCCTCCTCTTGCCGGTCACGTCATAGTAGATCCTTCCGGCGTTGCCGCTGCCGGCCTCCCACACCAGCTCGCCGTCACGGCTCCAGGAGAGGTCCTGACGTCCGCCGACGGGGCCCCCGCTCTGCTGCTCGGCCGGCCGCTCGGCGAAATCCGCCCTGCCGGAGGCGACGTCGATCACGTAGAAGCCGGTGCGGCTCTGCTTCGGTCCTGGCACGGTCTCGCCGTTCACGCGGTAGGGCGCGTCCTTGAACAGACCGTCCGGGTTGAGGCGGTACGCCGTCGCCAGCAGGCGTTTGCCGTCCGGTGAGAACCGCACACCGCCGACGCTCCTGTCGACCTTGATCCAGCGCCGCACCTTGCCCGTGGCCAGGTTCAGCAGCCCTATCCGGTCGGCGGGCAGATCACGTTCGAGCACCGCCGCGGTGCGCATGCCGGGGGCGACGTCCAGCCAGGCCCAGTCGGTCTGCTCGTACCGCCCGGTGGCCGTGTCGAGCAACCGCCACTCGTAGGTGCCGATCGCGTTCCCGTTCGGCTGCTTCACGAGCTTCGCCGTGTAGTACGCCGAGACGGCCGTCCGCCCCGCCGCGATCAGCTCCCGGGGCGGCGACTGATCCGGGTGTGCCGCCACGTCCTCGGCATCCGGCACGCTCGCGAGCCGCTCATGCGCATCACCGCCGCGCAGGGCGAGCGGCACCGCGAGCCCGACGGCGACGGCCACCGCGACGGCGGCAGCCACCCCGAGGCGTCGGACCTTGCGACGGCGCGGCGGCGGTTGTGTCCGCCCGGCGGACTCCGCGGCCGGTCGCGCCGCCGGAGAGGACGGTTTGAACGCGGCGCGGGCATGTGGGTCGGGAGCCATGCTCGTACCTCCATAGAAACGACGACTGGGACGGGGATCCGGCCGGTTGGTGCGAAAGAGGACGGCGAAGAGGACGGCGAAGGGGACGCCGAAGGGGCTGCTCCCGCAACACCGGAGCAGCCCCTCTGCAGTCGATCTCAGCCCACGCGCAGGTGACACATCACGGCGCATGGGTCGAGAGCGCGCTCATCCGCGGCTTACTCGTTGAACCAGTCCGGCGACCAGACAGCCGCACCGCCGCCGTTCCACCAGACCTGCATCTTGTAGACGGAGAGCTGGCCGATGTTCTCGCCCTTCTTGTCGCAGCCGGAGTCGCCGCCGTCGTCGAGCGTCCACAGTCGCGACTCGATGCCGGCGGAGTTCCGGACCCACAGAGCGCCGGTCACCCCGTACCCGTCGGCCTTGGTGTCGCAGACCGAGAACACATCGCCGTCGTCGTGGAAGTGCATGTAGCCACGGCCCGACGGAAGGTTGATCTGCTTGTCGCTGTCGGCCTGAGCCGAAGCACTCAGCCCGACCACCAGGGCGGCGGACGCACCGACCACCATGGCTGCACGGGCAAGCTTCGAGTTGATCACTGTTTCCCCCAACTAGGTTGTGCGTCACCTGTGTTACCAGTGAGTTCCCTGTGAACACTATGTGGATCACGGATCGCATGTCCACATCAATTAAGAGTTCGACGTGAATATGACAAGAACCCGTCCGAGCCTCTTGACAGCCTCATCCGCCGGACCGCGCGCACAAACACGACGGCCGCGGCGCCCCTGGGGGGGCACCGCGGCCGGTCGGGCAGCGATCTTCTACTTGTTCTCGGCCTTTTCGCGCCTGAGCGCTTCGAGCGCCCGCTGCGTGATCTCGTCCACCGGACCCAGGGAGGAGATCGTCACGACCAGACCCTGAGCCTTGTAGTAGTCGATGATGGGCTCGGTCTGCGTGTGGTAGACCTCCAGCCGCGTCCGGACGGTGTCCTCGGAGTCGTCGTCGCGCTGGTACAGCTCGCCGCCGCAGACGTCACAGACGCCCTCGGTCTTCGGCGGGGTGTACGTCACGTGGAAGACGTGCGACGAGTCGTTGCGGCAGATGCGGCGGCCCGCGATCCGCTTGACGACCTCGTCCTCCGAGACCTCCAGGTCAAGCACGGCGTCCAGCTTGATCTTCTCGGCCGTCAGCAGTTCGTCGAGCGCCTCGGCCTGCGAGACGTTGCGCGGGAAACCGTCCAGCAGGAAGCCGTTCACGGCGTCCTCCTGCTCCATGCGGTCCTTGGCCATGGCGATGGTGACCTCGTCGGGGACCAGGTTGCCGGCGTCCATGTAGGACTTCGCGAGTTTCCCGAGCTCCGTCTTCTGGCTGATGTTGGCGCGGAACAGGTCACCCGTGGAGATGTGCGGGATCTGCAGCTCCTTGGCAAGGCGAACGGCTTGCGTTCCCTTACCGGCGCCAGGCGGCCCGACGAGGACGATTCGCATCAGCGGAGGAACCCTTCGTAATTGCGCTGCTGAAGCTGGCTCTCGATCTGCTTCACCGTCTCCAGGCCCACACCCACGATGATCAGGATGCTGGTACCACCGAACGGGAAGTTGTTCGAGGCGTTGAACCCGATCAACGCCATCGTCGGCACGAGAGCGATCAGACCCAGATACAGCGAACCCGGCCAGGTGATCCGGTTGAGCACGTACGACAGGTACTCAGCGGTCGGCCGACCAGCCCGGATGCCCGGGATGAAGCCACCATACTTCTTCATGTTGTCGGCTACTTCTTCGGGGTTGAAGGAGATGGCGACGTAGAAGAACGCGAAGAACACGATCAGCAAAAAGTACAAGCTGATGTAAAGCGGGTGAGTGCCCTTGGTCAGGTTGGCCTCGATCCACGTCTTCCAGCTCGAGTTCCCGCCGGCGAACTGCGCCACAAGCGCCGGAATGTAGAGCAGCGAGGAAGCGAAGATGACCGGAATCACACCGGCCTGGTTCACCTTGAGCGGGATGTACGTAGACGTACCGCCATAGGACCGGCGGCCGATCATGCGCTTCGCGTACTGCACCGGAATGCGGCGCTGGGCCTGCTCCACGAAGACCACCAGCGCGACCATGACCAGACCCACCGCGATAACCGAGCCGAACTCGATCCAGCCGTCGGCCAGGGTGCCCTGCTTCTTGATCGCCCACAGGTTGGACGGGAAGGTCGCGGCGATCGAGATGAACATCAGGATCGACATGCCGTTGCCGATGCCGCGGTCGGTGATCAGCTCACCGAGCCACATGACGACGGCCGTACCGGCGGTCATGCAGATGACCATGGTGATGGTGGTGAAGATCGCCTGGTCCGGCACGATGCTGGTCGCGGTCGAGCAGCCGGAGAACAGGGCGCCGCTGCGGGCGGTGGCCACCAGGCCGGTGCCCTGCAGGATCGCGAGCGCCACCGTCAGGTACCGGGTGTACTGCGTGATCTTCGCCGTGCCCGCCTGGCCCTCCTTCTTCAGGGCTTCCAGGCGCGGGATGACCACGGTCAGCAGCTGAAGGATGATGCTGGCCGTGATGTACGGCATGATGCCGAGCGCGAAGATCGTGATCTGGAGCAGCGCACCGCCGCTGAACATGTTGACGAGACCGAACAGGCCCTGGTTGCCGGACGCCTCGTTCACACACGTCTGGACGGCTTTGTAGTTGACGCCGGGGATCGGGATGTGGGTGCCGACCCGGTACACCACGATGATGCCGAGCGTGAAGAGCAGCTTCTTGCGCAGGTCGGGCGTCCTGAACGCCCGGGCGAACGCGGTGAGCACGGTGCCTCCTGCGACCCCCGCGCAACTGCGTCAAGGGTGACGGTCTTGAGTTTCGACGAATGGGAAAAAGAACAGTGCTGGCCACCTTACCGGCCGCACTGCCCCCCTAGGAACGACCAACCGGGGATACCCCATTGTGAGGTATCCCCGGTCGGGAATCGCTTACGTCATCGAGACGTCCGAAATACTCAGACGAGCTCGGTGACGGTGCCGCCGGCGGCGGTGATCTTCTCCTTGGCGGAGCCGGAGACGGCGTCGACCGTCACCTGGAGCGCCACGGAGACCTCACCCTGGCCGAGGACCTTGACGAGGCTGTTCTTGCGAACGGCACCCTTGGCGACGAGACCCTCGACGGTGACCTCGCCACCCTCCGGGTACAGCGCGGCCAGCTTGTCGAGGTTCACGACCTGGAACTCGGTCTTGAACGGGTTCTTGAAGCCCTTCAGCTTCGGAAGACGCATGTGGAGGGGCATCTGGCCACCCTCGAAGCGCTCCGGAACCTGGTAACGGGCCTTCGTGCCCTTGGTACCACGACCGGCCGTCTTACCCTTCGACGCCTCACCACGACCGACACGGGTCTTGGCGGTCTTGGCGCCGGGGGCCGGACGGAGGTTGTGGATCTTGAGCGGGTTGTTCTCCGCCATGATCAGTCGACCTCCTCGACCGTCACGAGGTGGCGGACGGTGTGCACCATGCCGCGGAACTCGGGGCGGTCCTCCTTGACGACCACGGTGTTGATCCCCTTGAGACCAAGCGACCGCAGAGTGTCACGGTGGTTCTGCTTGCTGCCGATGTACGACTTCGTCTGCGTGACCTTGAGGCGAGCCATTACGCACCCGCTCCCGCACGCGCACGAAGCAGAGCCGCGGGGGCGACGTCCTCGAGGGGCAGACCACGGCGGGCCGCGATCTCCTCGGGACGCTGCAGACCCTTCAGGGCCTCCACGGTCGCGTGCACGATGTTGATCGCGTTGTCGGAGCCGAGCGACTTCGACAGCACGTCGTGGATACCGGCGCACTCCAGGACGGCACGCACGGGACCACCGGCGATAACACCGGTACCCGGCGAAGCCGGCTTGAGCAGAACGACGCCGGCAGCCTTCTCACCCTGGATCGGGTGCGGGATGGTGCCCTGGATACGCGGGACCTTGAAGAAGTGCTTCTTGGCCTCCTCAACGCCCTTGGCGATGGCGGCCGGCACCTCCTTGGCCTTGCCGTAACCGACACCCACGGTGCCGTCACCGTCGCCCACCACGACCAGCGCGGTGAAGCTGAAGCGACGACCACCCTTCACAACCTTGGCGACGCGGTTGATCGCGACAACGCGCTCAACGTACGCGGTCTTCTCGGCGGCAGCAGCGCCGCCGTCACGGCCCTTCCGGTCCCGCCGCTCGCCGCCACCGGCACCGCCACCGCGGCGCTGGGGTCCAGCCATTGGATTACCTCTCTCTTTCCGCTAGCTACAAGCGGCTCAGAACTTGAGCCCGGCCTCGCGGGCGGCGTCCGCCAGGGCGGCGATGCGCCCGGCGTACTGGTTACCACCACGGTCGAACACCACGGCCTCGACACCGGCGGCCTTGGCACGCTCGGCGACCAGGGCGCCGACCTGCTTGGCCTGCGCGGACTTGTCACCCTCGCCACCACGCACCGAGGTGTCCAGCGTGGACGCCGACGCCAGGGTGTGACCCTTGATGTCGTCGATCACCTGGGCCACGATGTGGCGGTTCGAGCGGGTAACGACCAGACGGGGACGCTCCGCCGTACCGGAAATGTTCTTACGGATCCGGATGTGACGGCGCTTGATCGCGGCGCGCTTGTAGGCGTCGCCCTTGAGGATCTTCTGTCCGTATGCCATGGCTTACTTACCCGCCTTTCCGACCTTGCGGCGGATGACTTCGCCCTCGTACTTGACGCCCTTGGCCTTGTACGGGTCGGGCTTGCGCAGCTTGCGGATGTTGGCCGCGACCTCGCCGACCTTCTGCTTGTCGATGCCCTCGACCGAGAAACGGGTCGGAGCCTCGACCTTGAAGGTGATGCCCTCGGGGGCCTCGACCAGGATCGGGTGGCTGTAACCGAGCGCGAACTCGAGGTTCGAGCCCTTGGCGGTCACGCGGTAACCGACACCGCTGATTTCGAGCTTCTTCACGTAACCCTGGGTCACGCCGGTGATCATGTTCGCCACCAGCGTGCGGGACAGGCCGTGCAGGGCCTTGCTCTGACGCTCGTCGTTGGGGCGGGTCACCGCGAGAGTGCCGTCCTCGCCCTTGGCGATGTCGATCGGAGCCACGACGGTGTGGGTCAGCTCGCCCTTGGGGCCCTTGACCTTCACCGTGCGGCCGTCGATGGTGACGTCCACGCCGGCGGGAACCGCGATGGGGAGCTTGCCGATGCGCGACATAGCTGTTTCCTCCGTTCCCTTCTGCTACCAGACGTAGGCGAGGACTTCTCCGCCTACGCCCTTCTTGCCGGCCTGCTTGTCGGTGAGGAGCCCGTGCGACGTGGAGATGATCGCCACGCCGAGGCCGCCCAGCACCTTCGGCAGGGAGGTGGACTTCGCGTACACCCGGAGACCGGGCTTGGAGATCCGCTTGATGCCCGCGATGGAGCGCTCACGGTTGGGACCGAACTTCAGGTCCAGGACGAGGTTCTTGCCGACCTCGGCGTCCTCGACCTTCCAGCCCGTGATGAAGCCCTCCTGCTGGAGGATCTCCGCGATGTGAGACTTGATCTTGGACGCCGGCATCGTCACGGAGTCGTGGTATGCCGAGTTCGCGTTCCGCAGACGCGTAAGCATGTCTGCGATCGGATCAGTCATGGTCATGAATTGGCCTTCGGCCTCTCTCGCCGGGGTTTCCAGGTGCCCATCCCTCTCCTCGATCCGAGACGAGGCGGGTGCGGTGCGGTGGACCTACGGCGTAGTAAGTCGTAAAGGCGACCGTCAGGCGCCCAACCCTCCAAGCCTAAGCCATGAAGGGGTGGGCGCCTGACACGCCCATTGCTTACCGAGAGCTTCGGGAATCCCTAGAAAGCGGGGACTACCAGGAGCTCTTGGTCACGCCCGGCAGCTCGCCACGGTGAGCCATCTCACGAAGGCACACGCGGCACAGGCCGAACTTGCGGTACACGGAGTGCGGACGGCCGCAGCGCTGGCAGCGCGTGTAGCCACGCACACCGAACTTGGGCTTGCGAGCAGCCTTGGCAATCAGAGCCTTCTTCGCCATCTCGCTCACGCCTCCTTGAACGGGAAGCCGAGGTGACGAAGGAGCGCGCGGCCCTCAGCGTCGTTGGTCGCCGTGGTCACCACGGTGATGTCCATACCCCGGGTACGGTCGATCTTGTCCTGGTCGATCTCGTGGAACATGACCTGCTCCGTGAGACCGAAGGTGTAGTTGCCACGGCCGTCGAACTGCTTGGGGGACAGACCACGGAAGTCGCGGATGCGCGGGAGCGCGAGCGACAGGGTGCGGTCCAGGAACTCCCACATGCGGTCGCCACGGAGCGTGACGTGGGCACCGATCGGCTGACCCTCGCGCAGCTTGAACTGCGCGATGGACTTGCGGGCCTTGGTGACGGCCGGCTTCTGACCGGTGATCGTGGTGAGGTCGCGGATCGCGCCCTCGATCAGCTTCGAGTCACGGGCGGCGTCGCCGACACCCATGTTGACCACGATCTTGACGAGGCCGGGGATCTGCATGACGTTCTCGTACTTGAACTCGTCACGCAGCTTGCCCGCGATCTCCTCGCGGTACTTCAGCTTCAGACGCGGAGCAGTGGTGGTAGCCATCAGATGTCCTCACCCGTCCGCTTGGCAACGCGGATCTTGTTGCCTTCGTCGTCGAAGCGGTAACCGACACGCGTGACGACCTTGTTGCCGTCCTTCTCAACGACCAGCTGGACGTTGGAGACGTGGACGGGCGCCTCGGTCGTGACGATGCCGCCGGCCTGCGAACCGCGAGCGGTCGGGCCGGCCTTGGTGTGCTTCTTGACCCGGTTGACACCCTCGACCAGGACCCGGTCCTCGCGGGGGTAGGCCGCGATGACCTTGCCCTGCTTGCCCTTGTCCTTACCGGTGATGACCTGGACCAGGTCGCCCTTCTTGATCTTCATGCTTACAGCACCTCCGGAGCCAGCGAGATGATCTTCATGAACTTCTTCTCGCGCAGCTCACGGCCGACCGGGCCGAAGATACGGGTGCCACGAGGGTCGCCGTCGTTCTTGAGAATGACAGCGGCGTTCTCGTCGAAGCGGATGTACGAGCCGTCCGGACGGCGGCGCTCCTTGACGGTGCGAACGATGACGGCCTTGATGACGTCACCCTTCTTCACGTTGCCGCCGGGGATCGCGTCCTTGACGGTGGCGACGATGACGTCACCGATGCCCGCGTAGCGGCGACCGGAGCCACCGAGCACACGGATGCAAAGGATCTCCTTCGCACCAGTGTTGTCGGCGACACGCAGTCGCGACTCCTGCTGGATCACGTCTATCTCCTGTTTGTCTGCCGGTTCCCGGGGCGGGTGAGTAGGTAAGTAACCAACTCACCCGACCCGAGCCTGGCGGAACTGTCCTGCGGGGTTTGCCCCGCAGGAATTACTTGGCCTTCTCGAGGATCTCGACGACGCGCCAGCGCTTCGTCGCGGACAGCGGCCGGGTCTCCATCAGGAGGACACGGTCGCCGACGCCCGCGGCGTTCTGCTCGTCGTGCGCCTTGAGCTTGTTCGTACGGCGGATGACCTTGCCGTACAGCGCGTGCTTGACGCGGTCCTCGACGGCGACGACGACGGTCTTGTCCATCTTGTCGCTGACGACGAGACCCTCACGGGTCTTGCGGAAGCTGCCGCGCGCCTCAGTGTTCTCAGTCACGTTGCTCTCGCTCATCAGGCGCTCTCCACCGTCTCGATGCCCAGCTCGCGCTCACGCATCAGGGTGTAGATCCGCGCGATGTCCTTACGGACGGCCTTGAGCCGACCGTGGTTCTCGAGCTGACCCGTCGCCGCCTGGAAGCGGAGGTTGAACAGCTCTTCCTTGGCCTCGCGGAGCTTGCCGAGAAGCTCCTCGTTGCCCAGCTCGCGCAGCTCGGACGCCTTGGTACCGGCCGACATCACGCTTCACCTGCCTCGCGCTTGACGATCCGGCACTTCATCGGCAGCTTGTGGGCTGCGCGAGTCAGGGCCTCACGGGCGATCTTCTCGTTGGGGTAGGACAGCTCGAACATGACCCGGCCCGGGTGCACGTTCGCGATCCACCACTCCGGAGAACCCTTACCGGAACCCATGCGGGTCTCGGCAGGCTTCTTCGTCAGCGGGCGGTCCGGGTAGATGTTGATCCAGACCTTGCCGCCACGCTTGATGTGGCGGGTCATCGCGATACGGGCCGCCTCGATCTGGCGGTTGGTCACGTACGCCGGCGTGAGGGCCTGAATGCCGTACTCGCCGAACGCGACCGTCGTACCGCCCTTGGCCTCACCGCGACGCCTCGGGTGGTGCTGCTTGCGGTGCTTGACCCTACGGGGGATCAGCATGTCGGTCAGGCCTCCGTTCCGGTGCTCTCAGCAGCCGGAGCGGCAGCGGCCTCGGCCTGGGGGGCCTCGGCAGCGGGAGCCTGCTGCGGCTTGCGGCCGCGCCGCTCGCCACCACGGCCACCACGGGCCGGGCGGTCACCAGCGCCACCACCACGGGCCGGGCGGTTGCCGGCGCGGGCAGCGGCGTTCTCGGCGCGGACCTCGGCGATGTTCTTGACGTCGCCCTTGTAGATCCAGACCTTCACGCCGATGCGGCCGAAGGTCGTCTTGGCCTCGAAGAAGCCGTAGTCCACGTTCGCGCGGAGCGTGTGCAGGGGCACACGGCCCTCGCGGTAGAACTCCGAGCGGGACATCTCGGCGCCGCCGAGGCGGCCACCGCACTGGATCTTGATGCCCTTGGCGCCGGCCTTCATCGCCGACTGCATGCTCTTACGCATGGCGCGGCGGAAGGAGACGCGGGAGGAGAGCTGCTCGGCAACGGCCTGAGCAACCAGCTGAGCGTCCGTCTCGGGGTTCTTGACCTCGAGGATGTTCAGCTGGACCTGCTTGCCCGTGAGCTTCTCGAGGTCGCCGCGGATGCGGTCGGCCTCGGCGCCACGGCGGCCGATGACGATGCCCGGACGTGCGGTGTGGATGTCCACCCGCACGCGGTCACGGGTGCGCTCGATCTCAACCTTCGAGATACCGGCGCGCTCCATGCCGGACGTCATCATCCGACGGATGGCGACGTCTTCCTTGACGTAGTCCTTGTACAGCTTGTCGGCGTACCACCGGGACTTGAAGTCCGTGGTGATGCCGAGCCGGAACCCATGCGGGTTAACCTTCTGGCCCATTACCGGGTTCCTTCCTTGCTGCTGACGACCACGGTGATGTGGCTGGTCCGCTTGCGGATCCGGTAGGCACGGCCCTGGGCGCGCGGCCGGAACCGCTTCAGGGTCGGGCCCTCGTCGACGTACGCCTCGGAGATGAAGAGGCTGTCGGCGTCGGTGTGGTCGTAGTTGTGCGCGGCGTTGGCGATGGCGCTGTCCAGCACCTTGCCGACCGGCACGGAGGCTGCCTGCGGAGCGAATCGCAGAACAGCCTGAGCCTCCGTGGCGTCCATGCCACGGATAAGGTCCACCACGCGGCGGGCCTTCATGGGCGTAACGCGGATGTACCGCGCCTGGGCCCTGGCTTCCATGGTTGTCCCTCTCAGTTACTTACGTGTCTGAATGCGATCCGCTGCTAGCGGCGCTTCGACTTCCGGTCGTCCTTGACGTGGCCCCGGAAGGTGCGGGTCGGCGAGAACTCGCCGAGCTTGTGGCCGACCATCGACTCGGTGACGAACACCGGGATGTGGGTCTTGCCGTTGTGCACCGCGAGGGTGTGACCCAGCATGGCCGGGACGATCATCGAGCGGCGGGACCAGGTCTTGATGACGTTCTTGGTGCCGGCTTCGTTCTGGGCGTCCACCTTCTTGATCAGGTGGTCGTCGACGAAGGGCCCCTTCTTCAAGCTACGAGGCATCTCAACCAGTCCTTAACGCTTCTTGTTCGTCTTGCGGCGGCGGACGATGTACTTGTTCGACGCCTTCTTGGGCGAACGAGTACGACCTTCCTTCTTGCCCCACGGGGAGACGGGGTGACGACCACCGGACGTCCGGCCCTCACCACCACCGTGCGGGTGGTCGACCGGGTTCATGACGACACCACGGACGGTCGGGCGAACGCCCAGCCACCGCTTGCGGCCGGCCTTGCCCCAGTTGATGTTCGACTGCTCGGCGTTGCCGACCTCACCGACGGTGGCGCGGCAGCGCGCGTCCACCATGCGGATCTCGCCGGACGGCATACGGAGGGTCGCCATGGCGCCCTCACGGGCGAGCAGCTGCACCGAGGCACCCGCGGAGCGGGCGAACTTGGCGCCACCGCCGGGACGGAGCTCGATCGCGTGGACCGTGGTACCGACCGGGATGTTGCGGAGGGCCAGGTTGTTGCCCGGCTTGATGTCGGCCCCGGGACCGTTCTCCACGGTGTCGCCCTGCTGCAGGTTGCGCGGGGCGAGGATGTAGCGCTTCTCGCCGTCCGCGTAGTGCAGCAGCGCGATGCGCGCGGTGCGGTTGGGGTCGTACTCGATGTGCGCGACCTTCGCCGGCACGCCGTCCTTGTCGTGACGACGGAAGTCGATCACTCGGTAGGCGCGCTTGTGTCCGCCACCCTGGTGGCGAACGGTCACACGACCGGCGTTGTTACGGCCGCCCTTGCTGTGCAGCGGGCGGACCAGCGACTTCTCCGGCGTGGACCGCGTGACCTCGACGAAGTCGGCGACGCTGGCGCCACGACGGCCCGGCGTAGTCGGCTTGTACTTGCGGATTCCCATTTCTCAGTCCTCGTCCGATATCGGACGATCCGACCCGCTTACGCGGTCGGACCGCCGAAGATGTCGATACGGTCGCCCTCGGCGAGGGTCACGATCGCGCGCTTGGAGCCCGCGCGCTGACCGAAACCGGTCTTGGTGCGCTTGCGCTTGCCCTGGCGGTTGAGGGTGTTGACCCCGGTGACCTTGACCGAGAAGACCGCCTGGACGGCCTGCTTGATCTGGGTCTTGTTGGCGCCCGGGGCGACGACGAACGTGTACTTGTTCTCGTCCAGGAGCGCGTAGCTCTTCTCCGAGACGACCGGCTTCAGCAGCACGTCACGGGGGTCCGTGAACGACTTGCTGAGCGGGGTCTCGACGGTGTTCTTGCCCTCGGCCTCGTGGCGGCGCGCCTTGGCGACGCGTGCGGCCTTGGCGGCCTTGGCGGCCTTCGAGGCGATGCTCGGGTGACGGGTAGCCATCAGACCTCGGTCCCTTCGGTGTCGTTGGCCTTCGGGCCGGCGACGAAGGACTCGAGAGCGGCCTGGGTGAAGACCACGTCGTCCGAGACGATCACGTCGTACGTGTTCAGCTGGCCCGGCTCCAGGATGTGGACCTGGGGCAGGTTGCGGGCGGACAGCCACGCGGCCTCGTCGGCGCGGTCGACGACCAGGAGCAGGTTCTTGCGCTCCGAGATCTTGCCGAACAGCGTGCGAGCGGCCTTGGTGCTGGGGGTCTCGCCCTCGATCACGCCGGTGACGACGTGGATGCGGTTGTGACGCGCCCGGTCGGTGAGGGCGTGACGCAGAGCGGCAGCCTTCATCTTCTTCGGGGTGCGCTGCGAGTAGTCACGCGGCTGCGGGCCGTGGACGACGCCACCGCCGGCGAACTGCGGCGCGCGGGTCGAGCCCTGACGGGCGCGGCCGGTGCCCTTCTGGCGGTACGGCTTCTTGCCGCCACCACGGACCTCGCCACGGGTCTTCGTCTTGTGCGTGCCCTGGCGGGCGGCCGCGTTCTGCGCGACGACGACCTGGTGGATCAGCGGGATGCTGACCTTCTCCACGCCGAAGATCTCCGCGGGGAGCTCGACGCTACCGGTCTTCTCGCCGGCAGGCGAAAGGATGTCAACAGTGCTCATCGGTTACCTCAGGCCCCCTTGGCCGCGGTGCGGACCAGGACGAGGCCGCCGTTCGGACCGGGAACCGCGCCCTTGATGAGCAGCAGACCCTTCTCCGCGTCAACGGCGTGGACGGTCAGGTTCTGGGTGGTGACACGCTCGTTGCCCATACGACCCGCCATGCGGAGGCCCTTGAACACACGGCCCGGGGTGGCGCAGCCACCGATGGAACCGGGAGAGCGGTGCTTGCGCTGGGTGCCGTGACCGGCGCCGAGGCCCTTGAAGTTGTGACGCTTCATGACACCGGCGAAGCCCTTGCCCTTGCTCTTGCCGGTGACGTCGACCTTCACGCCGGCCTCGAAGACCTCGGCGGTGACTTCCTGACCGAGGGTGTACTCGGAGGCGTCGGCCGTACGGATCTCGACGAGGTGACGGCGGGGGGTGACGTCGGCCTTGGCGAAGTGGCCCTTGAGGGGCTTGTTCACCTTGCGCGGGTCGATCTCGCCGAAGGCGATCTGGACCGACTCGTAGCCGTCGACGTCGTTGGTACGGACCTGGGTGACGACGTTGGGGCCGGCCTTGACGACGGTGACCGGAACAACACGGTTGTTCTCGTCCCACACCTGCGTCATGCCGAGCTTCTCGCCCAGGATGCCCTTGATCTGCTTAGCCATTCTCAGCTCACCGACCCTCAGAGCTTGATCTCGATGTCGACACCGGCCGGGAGGTCGAGTCGCATCAGAGAGTCAACGGTCTTGGGGGTGGGGTCGAGGATGTCGATCAGGCGCTTGTGGGTGCGCATCTCGAAGTGCTCGCGCGAGTCCTTGTACTTGTGCGGCGACTTGATGACGCAGTACACGTTCTTCTCAGTGGGCAGCGGCACCGGGCCCGCGACCGACGCACCAGTCCGGGTCACCGTCTCGACGATCTTCTTCGCCGAGGAGTCGATGACCTCGTGGTCGTAGGCCTTGAGCCGGATGCGGATCTTCTGTCCCGCCATGGCTACTCAGTAGTCCTGTCTTTGCACGCTCTGGAACCCGGCGGTTCCGCTTTCCTTCTCCGACCCACGCGGTCGGGTGTGTCGCGCTCTCGCCGACACAGATGCCCCTTGTTCGAACATCCCTGCTGGGAAAGCACGGCCCTTCCGGAACCGCAAGCCGAGGGCGGAAGGCCCACCGGGTGCCTGGCCGGTGCCGCACCGCACTTCCCGAAAGATTCCCGTACGTCCGCCCCAGTGCTGCCCGCAGGCAGTTAGGGCGACGAGTACTGTGGGACTCGCTTCCGGTCCTCCCGGCGGGAGGCGCGCAGCATCAACACTCGACCGAGCAACTCCGACAGTCTGCCATACGGGGCAGGGGGCTGGCCAATCGGGGGCCGGAGAGGATACCCCCAGGGGGACACGAGTCAAACACCCGTACCCCGGCCGGGCGGTTCCCTGCGTACGTGAACCGCTGGGGAGGCTCGTCGGCACGCACCGCCCTTGAGCGGTGCGCGGAGAGGAGGCCTCCGCAGGAGTCGTACGCGTATGCCTCGGTCCAGGTGTCGGCGCGGATCGCCGTCACCCGTCCCGCCGCGTTGAGCGTGTACGCGGTGTCACCGATGCCCGCTTCGACCGTCTCGGTCAGGCCGGTGGGCGTGTGGACGTAGGTGCGGTCGATCGTGGCCGCCGGCGCCCCGTCCTGACCGTGACGGCCATGGGCGGTGACCATGCGCTGCCTCCGGAGCCGGTGCACGGCGTCCCATGACTGCTGCACCGCGAATGCTCCGTCGAGCCGCACCTCCGTCTGCCGGCCTGCCTGGTCATGTGCGAAGCGCAGAGCGTGGCCGAATGCGTGAAGCGTGTCGGGCCGGCCGTCGGCGTCGTAGGAGAACGTGCTCGTAGAGCGTGTCCGCGAGCACCACGAGCGCCGCCACCAGCACGATCGCACCGAGGATCGGCCCACCGATGATCATCGCGATGATCCCGACGACGGCCACGACGACCTTGCAGACCGTGACGATGGTGTCCCAGTTGTCCTCGAACCAGTGACCGACGTCCTGCCACCAGTGCCGGTTCGGAATACCGGCATCCGACGCCTCGTCGATCTTCCGCTTCGCCTCACCCGCCGCGTCGTCACGCATCTTCCGGGCGTCCTCGGCCATCTTCTTCGCCGCGTCCAGCGCACTCTGCGCAGTGGTGACGTCCGACTGGGCCTGGGTGTGCGCGGACTTGGCGCTCTGCACGTCCCGGGTGGCCGCCCGCACCTTGCCCTCGTCCGGCTTGTCCGCGCTCGACTTGCTGCCGGTGGGATCGTCCTTGTACTTGTCCGCTTCCTTGGAGGCACGGGTGACCCAGGAATCGGCCGAGGACAGGCGCGACTTGGCGGAGGACAGGTCGGACTGGGCGTCCTTGGCCTTGGCGAGCGCCTTGTCGGCGAGCGCCTGGGCGCGCTCCAGCTTCGGCCAGTAATCGGCGAGCGCGTCCCCGCACAGCTCGTAGGACTTCTTCAGGTTCTTCGGAACGTCCTTGAACTGCTCCTTGAACACCTCCGCCGACTTGCCCGCCCACTGCAGGAGGGTGTCCTCGCCGGCCATGCCCTTCACCAGCCGCAGCGCGTCCGAGACGTCGTCGGCGAAGCCGTGCAGCTGGGTGGCGAGGGTGCGGACGCGTTGCGGGTCGCCGGGGGTGGGGTCCCTGTCGAGGTCGAGTGGATGCCAGTCCGCCGGTCGGTAGCCCGCCATGTCCCCGCAACCCCCGTCGCGTACGCCCCATCAACAAAGCTGTGCACACGCGAACTTACTAGGAACGGCCGTTCGAGGTGAAGCCCAGCCGGTCGGGCCTGGCCCCTCCAGCAACGCGTCGTGTTCCCGCTCCGGGAGGCGCGCGTCCATGATCTGCTGGACCAGCCGAATGAGTTCGTCACGGGTTTTCGCAGGCGCGTGAGCATCCTCTCGGCTCAGCCGACATGTTCGGCGAAGTCGCTGTATTCAGTCCTGGCCGTACGTTCGCGAGTGCGTCATCCCGAACGCACGCGGCCAATTGGTCAGCGCTTCCGGCGTTGCCCCTTCATCTTGATCGGCGACATGTTCCCCATCCTGTCTTCGACCGCGTCCACAGCGCGCAGCCACCAGCACTCCAGCCTGTCGCGCACCGCCACGTACACCCACCGGCGCTTGAACCAGGGCGGCAGGTCCCGGAACGGCACGAAGGTCAGCGTGTCGCCGATCACGTCCGCGGCCAGGCCGCCCGGGCCCTCGGCCCGCAACGCCGCAAAGAGCTCCGGGGTCAGTCGGCCGTTGAGGCGGGCCGCGGTGCCCGCCGCGGTGCAGGCGTACCCCCGCTCACCCTGGTCCGGGAGATTCAGCGCCCTCACGATCCGCGGGGATGCCTCCTCCAGCGGGCAGTTGAGTGCCAGGCCGATCGCCGCCGTACCGAGACGGGACTCGCCGCGCTCGAACGCGGCGTCCCACTCGGCAGGGTCGTCAAGCGACAGCAGCCCCTCGCCGCTCTCCCAGTCCAAGAGGCGTGCCCGCTCAGTCCGCGAAGCGGAACGTCGACGTGATCGCGTCGAAGATGTCGAAGAAGGAGTCGGCCAGGTCGAGGACCTGGCTGCTGCCGGCGACCAGGGCGACCTTGCCCTCCTGGCCGGGGACCGGGATGAACGTCTGCATCAGGACCGCGCGGATCGTGCGGCCCAGGCTGTCCTCGGGGACCGGGATGTCCTCGATGCCGTAGGTGCGGGCGGCGGGGCCGACGCCGGGGATGTCGACGGTCGTCACCTTGCGCCAGGAGTCGCCCTCCCGGTGGGCCTCCTTGGGGGCGAGCTGGGCGGCGATGGCGGCCGGGTCGTTGGAGAGCGGCGCGCCCTCACGGGTACGGCCGCCGACCAGCGACACCGTGACCGAGCCGGTGATCGGGGTGTCGCCGCCGAAGCTCTCCGCCATGCAGCCGCAGTACATGGCGCCCGACTTCCACGCGTCGGCCGCGGACTTGCGCAGGAAGCCGACGTAGGTGTCCCGGTACTGCGCCAGCTCCGGGTACTGGGCGACGCGTTCGTTCACCATCCGCCGGATCGAGTCGTCCCGCGACTCCGGCCGCACGTCGAACTCCCACCACGACTCGGGCACCTTGATCCGGAATCCGCCGCGCTCGATGGTGAGCGTCTCCATATAGCGGGCCATGGTGTACGTCGTCCCCGTCCGATGATGTGATGTGTGATGTACGGTGCGGCCCAGACTACGAGATCCGCGAACGGGGGACGGTCACGTGGGCAACGGCAAGAGCGACCTCGCCATGCCGCTGAGCGAGCTTGAGGACTACGGCCGTCAGCTGCGCTCCATCAAGGAGCGTCTCAACCACACCAAGAAGATGTTCGAGTCGTACAAGGACGACGTCGGCAGCGGCACCGTCTACGACGCCCTCGACGACTTCGAGTCCAACTGGCACGACGGCCGCGAGGACATCACCAAGCAGATCGATTCGCTCGCCGACATGTCCGACACCGTGGTCCGCGAGTTCAAGAAACTGGACGACGACCTCGCGAAGAAGGCGAAGGACGCGGTACGGCCGGAGGGCCAGCAGCAGCAACAGGGTGGCGGCGGGAACAAGGCGGAGTAGTCCGCGTCCCGCGGGGACAGACTCACGGCATGCCGGACACCGCACTGCTCATCATCGACATGCAGCGCGCCCTGCTGAAGGACGCCCATGACGGCGAGGCCTGCATGGAAAGGGTCGCCGAGCTTGCTGATCGGGCCCGCGCGGCGGGGGTACCGGTCGTCTACCTGCGGCAGCAGTTCGATCAGGTGCCCCCGGAGTGGCTCGAAGTCCATCCGACCCTGACGCCCCGGCCCGGGGACGTGGTCCTGGACAAGGAGAGCGCGGACTCGTTCCTCGGCACGGCACTCGGCGAGGTCCTGGCCGGGCTCGCCGTACACCGTCTCGTCGTCACCGGCTACGCCTCCGACTACTGCGTCGACTCCACCGGCCGCAGCGCCCTCTCCCACGGCTACGACGTCGTCCTCGTCGCCGACGGCCACACCACGATGGAACGCCCGGCCGGCGCCGAACCGACGGCCGCACAGATCGTCGCCCACCACAACGGGATCTTCTCCGTCATCCAGTACGCGGGGCGGTCGGTCACGGTTGCTCCGGCGGCGGAGGTCCGTTTCGACGCCTCAGTGACGAACTGAACGTGGACGGTCGAGCAGTTCAAGAAAAAGGGCTGGTTAATTCCAGGATATTCGGAATGAACAACCTGCCGAAATATCGCTCGCAAAAACCTCCGGGCTGCCCTTTTTGATCATTTACAAACCCTGTGACATTCTCTGACCTTGGCTTTACCATCGCCCAATGCGTATTTCCGAGGTCGAAGCCGCCAACGCCCGCATGCTGGCCCACGCACCATCGGTCAGGCCCGTTGCGACCGGGGACATCATCCGGGTGCACCGGAAGAAGTTCCCGTACCGGGGCTTCGTCGAGATCGACTCGCCGTACTGTCCGCCGTTCGTGATGTTCTGCGTGAACGACGATGCGGTGGCCATGGACACCCTGTGGAACGGGGCGTTCGGCTACGAGCCCGGAACCCTCGCCACCTGGTCCCGGCTGGCCGCGCAGAGCTCGACCATCGCGGACGTCGGCGCCCACGTCGGCTACTTCTCGATGATCGCCGCGCTCGCCAACCCGAAGGCGAAGGTGCATTCCTTCGAGCCGGTCGACCAGATCCACGCCCGGCTCTCGGTGAACGTCCGCTCCAACGGCGTCCAGAACGTCAGGCTGCACCAGGCAGGCGTGTCGAGCGAGCCCGGCTGGGCCGACATCAGCGTCCGTTTCTCCGGGAACCTGCTGTCCACCGGCTCCACCCTGGAGGGCGGCGCCGCCCCCGACGCCCAGCAGAAGCGCATCCGGCTGCTCACTCTGGACGAGGTGTTCGCCGAGACCCCGCTGGACCTGGTCAAGATCGACGTGGAGGGGCACGAGATGTCGGTGCTGCGCGGGGCCCGCCGCGTGCTGCGGCGCGACCGGCCGACGCTGGTGATGGAGGCCCTGGTCGACGCCGACCTCGGCGACCTCATCGCCGAGTTCGAACCCCTCGGCTACGACGTCCGCTGGATCGCCGAGCACGACGGTTCGCTGGTGCACTGGAAGGAACCCCGGCCGCCGCACACCCGCAACCTCCTCTTCGCGCCTCAGGCCTGAGCGCCGCAGGCCTGGGGCTTTCCCCACCCCCGGCCCACCCGTCTGCCGGATGGTCGCGGCCCCTCGGCGTCCGGCACCGTGAGGAGCGGAAACGCCAGTCGTGTGTGGGTGGAAGGACGCCATCGTGCGAAACGCCGTCGGGACCGCAGCTCTTCTCCTCGCCCTCGCCGTGCCGGCCGTGGGGGCGGCTCCGAGCACCGGTACCGGCACCGCCACCGCGACCGGCCTGTGGCGCATGGACGGGTACGGGACCGTCCTCGCCATCGACGCACGCGGGGCGCAGGAGTACCAGACGACCGCGGTCAGCTGCCTGAAGGGGTACTTCGCCAAGGCAGCCGCCCGACCGGGGACGTACGACGTCGACGGCGCCGTGCTCACCGTGCGGCCCGCTCCCGACGGGGAACACGCCCGGTTCGGCGCCGACATCGCGGTGGGGCACCGGCAACTGCGCCGGATCGGCTCCCTGCCCGCCGCCTGCACCCGGCCGGCCTCGACCGACCCGCGCACCGCCTTCGACGTCTTCTGGCAGTCGTTCGAGGAGAACTACCCCTTCTTCGCCACCAAGGGCATCGACTTGCACACCGTACGCGACCACTACCGGCCGCTGGTCCACAAGGACACCACCCGGGCGCAGCTCTTCGACGTCTTCAGCCGCATGATCACCCCGCTGCACGACGCGCACGTCCTGGTCCTGGACGGCGACCGCCACTACGGCGTGGGACGCCCCGGCACCGTCGTCCCCACCGGGGAACTCGACGACAAGGTCAAGAAGTTCGTCGTCGCCCGCGATCTCCAGGGCGCGACCGGCCGGCAGGACTTCGCCGGCGGCCTCATCACGTACGCCGACCTGAAGCAGCAGGGCCTCGGCTACCTCCGGATCGCGAGCTTCGACGGATACGACCAGGACGACCCGTCGTACACCGCCCAACTAGCCGAGCTTGACCGGGCGTTGGACACCATCCTCACCCCCGCCCGCACCCACGCCCTCCGCGGCCTGGTCATCGACCTCCGCATCAACGGCGGCGGCTCCGACGCCCTCGGCATCCGCATCGCCGAACGCCTCACGGACACGCCGTACACCGCCTACTCCAAGCGCGCCCGCAACGACCCGGCCGACGCGGCCAAGCACACCCGCCCCGAACCGATCGTCGTCCACCCCTCCCCCAAGCCCCGCTACACCGGCCCGATCGCCCTCCTCACCGGCGGCTCCACCGTCAGCGCCGGCGAGACGTTCACCCAGGCCCTGATCGACCGCCCGGGGCGTACGGTCCGGATCGGGCAGGCCACCCAGGGCGTCTTCTCGGACGTCATGGTCCGCGAGCTCCCCAACGGCATGAACGTCTGGCTCCCGAACGAGGAGTACCTGACCCGCACCGGCCACACCTTCGACGGCACCGGGATCCCGCCCCGGATCACCGAACCGGTCTTCACGGAAGAGGAGTTCGCGAAGAACCGCGACTCGTCGTTCGACCGGGCGGTGGCGCTGCTGCGGTCCGCCCGGTGACCGTCTGCCGGGGCTACAGCCGCCGGCTCTCCAGCGGCCCCAGATACGTCGGTGTCAGGCCGCCGGTGTCGAGGACCAGTCGCTGCACCACCACCGTGGGGTCCACCGACCAGAACGTGAGGCGGTGGGCCCCCGGTCCGAGCGTGTGGCGGGTCGCCGTCCGGTTCACGTTGTCGGAGGTGTTCCGCGCCCAGACCGCGTTCAGCAGGCCGTCGTCCGCGCCCGCGGTGATGTCGACCCGCTGGGGCTCGTCGTCGTCGAAGGACAGGGCGTAGTGGAGACCCGCGCCCGTCGGCAGCGCCGGGTTGCGGGGGGACAGGTACGCCCACGCCGTCACCTCTCCCGCCGAGAGCAGGCTCACCTGGTACTCCAACCGGGGCCAGGAGTCGGGAGACTCGCCCCAGCCGCCCGTCACCGGCCATGCCGTCATCCCCGCCCCGGTGCGGCCGATCCCGCCCAGCCGGCGCCACTGTCCGACCGCACGGTCGTAGTGCTCCGCGTCGATCGCCACATAGCCGCCCGCCTCTACGAAGCCCCGCAGACCGCGTGCCGAGGGCTGCTCCGCCACGCAGGCCACCGTCACCGACTCCCCCGCCCCGCGCACCGTCAGGGTTCCCTCCGCGCGGCCGGCCGGGGCCCGCGACCAGTCCACCCGCACCGTCAGTCGCACCTGGTCCGTCACCCGGCCCCGGGGGCGGTCCACCGTCAGCCACGGCGCCGACACCGACACCCGGTAGTGGAAGGGCGTACGGCCCCGGTTGAAGACTTCGACGTACTGCTGCGGCCGGGTCTGGTAGGGGCTGAACGGCGGCAGGGTCATGGACCCCCCGTCGGGGTCCACCGACACCCCCAGCCCGGCCGCCTCCGGCACCTCGATCCGCCGTACCGCCGGGAAGAGCACGTCCGGGAGGGCCACGTTGTCCTTCTGCGGCTGCTGCCAGGGGGCGTCGGGGCCGTACCGGTCCACGTCCCCGTAGTCGATGTGCGGCTGGGTCTGGAAGCCCTGCCATTTGCCGCCCGCCACCCGGGAGTTGAAGCGGTCGGCCAGGGTGAAGTCCTGCTCCAGTGCCTGTTCCGCCTGCGCGGCGAGGTCGTTCGTGGCGGCCCTGCCCTGCCGGGCGTAGAGCAGGTTCGTGAACTCGGCCGCCCGCAGCGCGTACAGGTTCGCGGTCGCCGTCACCTCGTAGCCGACCAGTTCGAACCACGCGTCCTGGACGGCGGCAGGCAGCCGGCGGGCGATGCGTGCCGCCTGCCGGGCCAGCTCCCGCCACTCCTCCGTGACCCGTTCCAGCTCACGGTGGCCGAAGGAGAAGGGGGTCTGCCGGTCGTCGTACACCACCTGGCCGGTGTCGGAGAGGGTGATGCGGCGGTTGAGCAGCTCCGGTTTGCGCCGCGCCTGCAACTGGCCGTAGCGGGAGAGCAGTTCGGCGGTCTCGCCCGCCACCGCCGCGCCGAAGTTCTGGCGGGCGTAGCTCCGCTCCCAGTCGGTCAGCCGGTCGGAGGTCCAGCGGGTCGGGTCCCATGCGTAGTCGAGGAAGAACTCCGTCGGGAGTTCGTTGCCCTTCAGGTCGCCCACGTTGGCCACCCACAGGCCGTGGTTGCCGTAGGCGTGCGCCTGGTGGAGCTGGTCCCAGACGTTGCGGAGGTTCGCGGTGTCGACCCACTTGTAGTTGCGGCCGGCTCCCACGTAGTCGAAGTGGTAGTAGAGGCCGTATCCGCCGGCGCGTGGCTCCTGCGGGGAGGGGTGCTTGCGGATGTTGCCCCAGTTGTCGTCCGTCAGGACCACGGTCACGTCGTCCGGTGCGCGCAGGCCGCGGTCCCAGTAGCGCTGGACCTCCTTGTAGAGCGTCCAGACCTGCGGGGTCTCGGCGGCCGGCTTTCCGGTCACCTCCTCGATGATCTGCCGTTGCGCCGCGATGATCTCCTGCATCAGTTCGATGCCGCCGCCGTCGGGCAGGCCGGTGTCACCGTTGCCGCGCATGCCGAGGGTGACCACGCCCTCGAAGCCCTGGTCGACCATGCGCTGGATGCCGGCCCGCCAGTAGGCCCGGATCGCCTCGGCGTTGCGGAGGTACGACCATTCGCCGGTGCCTCCGTAGGGGTCGGTGCCGCCGGTCGCGTGGCGGTTCCACTCCTCGATGCCCCGCATCATCGGCGCCTCGTGAGACGTGCCCATGACAACCCCGTAGTCGGCGGCCCGCCTGTGGTTCTCCGGGTCGTCCTCCGCGAACGCCCGCCCCCAGACGGCCGGCCAGAGGTAGTTGCCCTTCAGCCGCAGCAGGACCTCGAAGACCTTCGCGTAGAAGTCCGCGTTGAAGCCGCCGGGATAGCCGGGGGCCTTGCCCGGACCGAAGTGGGCCGGGGCCCAGGTGCCGAGCGCCGGGTTCTCGTCGTTGACGAAGAAGCCGCGGTACTTCACCGCCGGGGTGCCCTGGGTATGGCGGCCCGGCAGCACCCAGACCTCGTCGCGGTGGACCGGGGGCACGTCGTCCCACCAGTACCAGGGCGAGACGCCGATGCCGTACGAGACGTCGTACGCCCCGAAGACCGTGCCGCGCGGGTCGCTGCCCGCGATGACGAACGCCTGGTCGACGCCGGGCATGGGGTGGTCGACCACCGTCTGCAGCGAGGTCTCCCAGCGGCCCCGGATCCCCGTCACGTCCAGCTTCCCGGACGCCACCAGGCCGTCGATCAGCGGGCTGCGGCCGATCGTGCCGACCAGCACCGCACGGCGGGCGATCGCGGCGGCCGGCCGTACCCCCGTCACCCGCTCCATGTCGTCGCGGAGGTCGCCCGCCACCCGTACGACGCCGGGGTGGTCGTCGGCGCTCACCACGACCGGGACGCCGACGAGCGAGAACGCCCCACCGGTGAAGGAGACGTACGCGCCCGGATCCGTCACCCGCAGCCCGCCGATGCCCGGGTCCGTCACCCGCAGCTCCCCGTCGCCCGCGTCCGCCCACGCGGTCCCTGACGACAGCACCGGCACCGCGGCGGCACCTGCGCCCAGCACAGCCCTCCGGCTGACAGACATGGCTCACCCCTCCGTCCGACTCCACCCGAATTTGCTCAGCGGCATGACAAATGGTGGGTGAGCGACTCCGGGGGAACCAGGGGTCGTGCGCGCCGAATAGTTTCGAACTCCCGTCCGGCGCAGGGGACATGCCGAAGGGGCCCGTACGACCGGAGTCGTACGAGCCCCCTCAGAGTCCTGCCGGGTCAGCCCTTGCGGGCCGGGATCACTTCGTGATCTTGATGACCTGGCCGGCGCCGACCGTGCGGCCACCCTCACGGATGGCGAACTTCAGGCCCTCTTCCATGGCGATGGGCTGGATGAGCTCGACCTTCATCTCAGTGTTGTCGCCCGGCATGACCATCTCGGTGCCCTCGGGGAGGGTCACGACGCCGGTCACGTCCGTGGTACGGAAGTAGAACTGCGGACGGTAGTTGTTGAAGAACGGCGTGTGGCGGCCACCCTCGTCCTTGGACAGGATGTAGGCCTGGGCCTCGAAGTCGGTGTGCGGCGTGACCGAACCCGGCTTGATGATGACCTGGCCGCGCTCGACGTCCTCGCGCTTGATGCCGCGGAGCAGCAGACCGACGTTCTCACCGGCCTGGCCCTCGTCGAGCAGCTTGCGGAACATCTCGATACCGGTGACCGTGGTGGTGGTCTTCTCGGTCTTGATGCCGATGATGTCGACGGTCTCGTTGACCTTGAGGACACCACGCTCGATACGACCGGTGACGACGGTGCCACGACCGGTGATCGTGAAGACGTCCTCGATCGGCATCAGGAACGGCTTGTCGACGTCACGCTCGGGCTGCGGGATGGCCTCGTCGACGGCGTTCATCAGGTCCAGGACGGACTGGGTCCACTGGGCGTCACCCTCGAGCGCCTTCAGCGCCGAGACCTTGACGACCGGGACGTCGTCGCCCGGGAACTCGTACTCGGAGAGGAGCTCACGGACCTCGAGCTCGACGAGCTCCAGGATCTCCTCGTCGTCCACCATGTCGGCCTTGTTCAGGGCGACGACGATGTACGGAACACCGACCTGGCGGGCCAGGAGCACGTGCTCCTTGGTCTGCGGCATCGGGCCGTCGGTGGCGGCCACGACCAGGATCGCGCCGTCCATCTGGGCGGCACCGGTGATCATGTTCTTGATGTAGTCCGCGTGACCCGGGCAGTCGACGTGCGCGTAGTGACGCGTCTCCGTCTGGTACTCGACGTGCGCGATGGAGATGGTGATACCGCGCTGACGCTCCTCGGGCGCCTTGTCGATGTTGTCGAACGCGGTCGCCTCGTTCAGGTCCGGGTACGCGTCGTGCAGCACCTTGGTAATGGCGGCCGTGAGGGTCGTCTTACCGTGGTCGATGTGACCGATGGTGCCGATGTTGACGTGCGGCTTAGTCCGCTCGAACTTCGCCTTCGCCACTGGGGTCCTCCTGGGAGTGGTTCTGTACGCCTTGATTCGATCGGCGCCAGGTGATCTTTGCTGTTGGTTCCCGGGCCCCGGGTCATTCCGCCGCGAATGCGGAGGAACGACCCGTGAGGCTCCGGGGTCAAGCCTAAAGCGTGTGTGCGCGGTGCGTGGAACGCGGTGCGCTACTCGCCCTTGGCCTTCGCGATGATCTCCTCGGCGACGTTCCGCGGAACCTCGGCGTAGGAGTCGAACTGCATGGAGTAGCTGGCCCGGCCGGACGTCTTGCTGCGCAGGTCGCCGACGTAACCGAACATCTCCGAGAGGGGCACGAGGCCCTTCACGACGCGGGCACCGGCCCGCTCCTCCATGGCCTGGATCTGGCCACGGCGGGAGTTGATGTCGCCGATGACCTCACCCATGTAGTCCTCGGGCGTGGTGACCTCGACGGCCATCATCGGCTCAAGGAGCACGGGGGACGCCTTGCGCGCGGCCTCCTTGAAGGCCTGCGAACCGGCGATCTTGAAGGCGAGCTCGGAGGAGTCGACCTCGTGGTAGGCACCGTCGAGCAGGATCACGCGGACACCGGTCATCTCGTAACCGGCGAGGATGCCGAACTGCATGGCCTCCTGCGCACCGGCGTCCACCGAAGGGATGTACTCCTTCGGGATACGGCCACCGGTCACCTTGTTCACGAACTCGTACGACGTGTCGCCGCCCTCGAGGGGCTCGATCGCGATCTGCACCTTGGCGAACTGACCGGTACCACCGGTCTGCTTCTTGTGGGTGTAGTCCACGCGCTCGACGGCCTTGCGGATCGTCTCGCGGTACGCGACCTGCGGCTTGCCGACGTTGGCCTCGACCTTGAACTCACGGCGCATACGGTCGACCAGCACCTCGAGGTGCAGCTCGCCCATACCACCGATGATGGTCTGGCCGGTCTCCTCGTCCGAGTGGACCTGGAAGGACGGGTCCTCCTCGGCCAGGCGCTGGATCGCGATGCCCAGCTTCTCCTGGTCGCCCTTCGACTTGGGCTCGATGGCGACCTGGATGACCGGCGCCGGGAAGTCCATGGACTCCAGGATCACCGGGGCCTTGTCGTCGCACAGCGTCTCACCGGTCGTGGTCTGCTTCAGACCCATGACGGCGATGATGTCGCCGGCGCCCACCGACTCGATCTCCTCACGCTTGTTGGCGTGCATGCGGTAGATCTTGCCGATGCGCTCCTTGCGGCCCTTGACGGAGTTCAGCACGGCCGTGCCGGACTCCAGGCGGCCCGAGTACACCCGGACGAAGGTGAGCTTGCCCAGGTGCGGGTCGCTCATGATCTTGAACGCGAGGGCGGACAGCGGCTCGTCGTCGGACGGCTTGCGCTTGACCACGACCTCCGGGTCCTTCACGTCGTGGCCCTCGATGGCCTCGACGTCCAGGGGGGAGGGCAGGTAGCGCACGACCGCGTCGAGCAGGGGCTGAACGCCCTTGTTCTTGAACGCGGTGCCACAGAACACCGGGGTGACCGTGACGTCCTTGGACTTGCCGGACGCGATGGTGATACGGCGGATCGCGGCGTACAGCTGCTCCACGGAAGGCTCCTGGCCCTCCAGGTACAGCTCCATGATCTCGTCGTCGTTCTCGGCGACGGTCTCGACGAGCTTGCCGCGGTACTCCTCGGCGGCCTCGGTGTGGGTGGCCGGGATGTCGACGACGTCGTACATCTCGCCCTTCTCCGCCTCGGCGGACCACACCAGCGCCTTCATCGTGACCAGGTCGACGACACCCTTGAAGTCGGCCTCGGCACCGATCGGGAGCTGCATGACGATCGGCGTCGCGCCCAGGCGGTCGCTGATCATGTCGACACAGCGGTGGAACTCGGCACCGGTCCGGTCGAGCTTGTTGACGAAGCAGATACGCGGCACGCCGTAGCGGTCCGCCTGACGCCAAACCGTCTCGGACTGGGGCTCGACACCGGCAACGCCGTCGAACACCGTCACGGCACCGTCGAGGACGCGGAGCGAACGCTCCACCTCGACGGTGAAGTCGACGTGACCCGGGGTGTCGATGATGTTGATGGTGTGATCGACGTCTTCGAGCGGCCAGTGACAGGTGGTGGCAGCAGAGGTGATCGTGATGCCACGCTCCTGCTCCTGCTCCATCCAGTCCATGGTGGCAGCACCGTCGTGGACCTCACCGATCTTGTACGACACACCGGTGTAGAACAGGATGCGCTCGGTGGTGGTCGTCTTGCCCGCGTCGATGTGGGCCATGATCCCGATGTTGCGGACCTTGGCCAGGTCAAGCGAAGTGGTAGCCATAAGGCTTCAGTCTTCTCTCGGTCTCGATGTGGACTGCGACTACCAGCGGTAGTGCGCGAAGGCCTTGTTGGACTCGGCCATCTTGTGCGTGTCCTCGCGCTTCTTGACGGCCGCACCGAGGCCGTTCGAAGCGTCGAGAAGCTCGTTGAGCAGACGCTCGGTCATGGTCTTCTCGCGGCGGGCGCGGGAGTAACCGACGAGCCAGCGCAGCGCGAGGGTGTTGGCGCGACCGGGCTTGACCTCGATCGGGACCTGGTACGTCGCACCACCGACACGGCGGGACTTGACCTCGAGGGTCGGCTTGATGTTCTCCAGCGCGCGCTTCAGCGTGATGACCGGGTCGTTGCTGGTCTTCTCGCGCAGGCCCTCCATGGCGCCGTACACGATGCGCTCGGCGGTGGAGCGCTTGCCGTTCAGCAGCACCTTGTTGATCAGGGAGGTCACCAGAGGGGAGCCGTAAACCGGGTCGATGATGACCGGGCGCTTCGGGGCGGGGCCCTTACGAGGCATTTCTACTTCTCCTTCTTGGCGCCGTAGCGGCTGCGGGCCTGCTTGCGGTTCTTGACACCCTGGGTGTCGAGCGAGCCGCGGATGATCTTGTAGCGAACACCCGGCAGGTCCTTCACACGGCCGCCGCGCACGAGCACGATGGAGTGCTCCTGCAGGTTGTGTCCCTCACCCGGAATGTAAGCGGTGACCTCGATCCCGCTGGTCAGACGCACACGCGCGACCTTACGCAGGGCCGAGTTCGGCTTCTTCGGGGTGGTCGTGAACACACGCGTGCAGACGCCACGACGCTGAGGGGAACCCTCGAGTGCGGGCGTCTTGTTCTTCTCGACCTTGTCCTGCCGGCCCTTGCGGACCAGCTGCTGGATCGTAGGCACTACTTCTCCGGTTTCTGTGTGCCGAATGGTGAAGCTAACCTGAAACATCGCCGACCCACGCGGTCGGGTGTGTCGGATGCCGCGGACTCCTGCCGGAAGGCAGAAGGGGGCGCGAATCACGGTGGCCACTTAGTCACTCAGGTGCGGTTTCAAGGCACGCACGAGGGTCAGGGCACACCCCAGGCACAAGGTCTGAGCGTACCTAGCGCATTCACTCCGGTCAAAACAAAAGAAGGAGGGCCGGGTGCGGGGGGCGTGAGCTGCGGTTTTGAGAGGCCCTCTGATATACCACGAAGGCCAACGACACGCGAACGGAAGACGGCGCGGGGTGCCGGGGCCGCGCAAGACCGATCGGATCTGCTGATCGCCGAGTCCCTGGGGCGCCCTTTTTTTGGGGGCGCGGGGAACTGCGCGATCAGCCACAGTGAACCAGCAGCCGCCCGACGACCACACGCGGCACTTGATTCGGCGCATTTCAGGGGGCATCACGGTCATGAGCACAGCTCAGAACAACACCGCGACGACCACCGAGCCCACTCCGAGGCGCCCCCGGACGCTGCGTCTCCCCCCTGCCGCCCACCCTTACCTCCCGCCCCTCGCCCTCTACGGCGCCGCCAAGCTCACCGGCCTCCTGGTCTTCGCCTGGCTCCTCACCTACGCCGGCGACTACCGCCACAAGGACCCCCGCTTCGGCGGCGGCGCCCACTGGTGGGACGTCCTGTCCACCTGGGACGGCTGGTGGTACCTCCAGGTCGCGCAGAAGGGCTATCACCCCGGCCCCCTCCGCCCCCTCGCGCCGGGCGGCCAGTTCTCCGCCGAACAGAACTCGGTCGCGTTCTTCCCGCTCTACCCCGGCCTCGTCCGGGCGGTCTCGGAGACCACCGGTATCGGCCTCTACGGCTCCGCGATCCTCGTCTCGGTCCTCTCCTCCTTCGTGGCGGCGGCGGGCGTCTACGCGGTCGTCTCGCTGCTCGCGGGGACCCGGGCCGGCACCGTCGCCGCCGGCCTCTGGGCCGTGGCCCCCGCCGCCGGCGTCGAGTGGGCGGTCTACACCGAGTCCCTGTTCGTGGCGATCGCCGCCTGGGCCTGCCACGCCGTGATGAAGCGCCGCTGGGTGACGGCGGGCCTGCTCGCCTTCCTGTCCGGCCTGAGCCGCCCGACGGCGGCGGTGCTGATCGGGGCGGTCGGCCTGGCGGCCCTGGTGACGCTGCTGCGCCGGGACACCCGCCGCGAGCAGGGCGTCGCCGCCCCGCTGTACGCGGCGGTCGCCGCCCCTCTGGGGCTGCTCACGTACATCGCCTGGGTCGGCTGGTCGATGGGCGGCCTCGGCGCCTATTTCACGCTCCAGCGCGAGGCCTGGGCGCACTACTTCGACTTCGGCGCGTACACGCTGGACGTGCTGCGGAACGTGGCGGTGGGGCACAGTGACTACCTCTTCGCCTACTCCGTCCCGGACCTGATCGCCGTGCAGCTGGTGGTGGTGCTGCCGTTCCTGGTCGCGCTCATGCTGCGGAAGCGGCCGCCGCTGGTGCTGACGGCATACACCCTCGCCTCGATCGTGACGGTCCTCGGCACCCAGCAGATGTTCGGGAACACCCCCCGCTACCTGCTCCCCGTCTTCCCGCTGCTCCTGGCCCCGGCGGCGGCGCTGGCGCGGCTGAAGTGGCCGAGCCTGGCGGTGTTCTTCACCACGGCCGCGGTGGCCTCGGGCTGGTACGCGCACTACGTGATCTTCGAGCTGGGAATTCCGTAGCGGGCGCCGCCCAGGCGCCCTGATACGGCCGAAGGGCGGCCACCCCGTGCCGGGGTGACCGCCCTTCAGAACCCACTACTACTGGTTGTACGGACCGTAGTCGTAGTCCTCCAGCGGAACGGCCTGGCCGGAGCCGGTGCCGAACGGCGAGTAGTCGATGTCGTCGTAGCCGACGGCCGAGTACATCGCGGCCTTCGCTTCCTCGGTCGGCTCGACCCGGATGTTGCGGTAGCGGGACAGACCCGTACCGGCCGGGATGAGCTTACCGATGATGACGTTCTCCTTGAGGCCGATGAGGCTGTCGGACTTGGCGTTGATCGCCGCGTCCGTCAGGACTCGGGTCGTCTCCTGGAAGGAGGCGGCCGACAGCCAGGACTCCGTCGCCAGCGAGGCCTTGGTGATACCCATGAGCTGCGGACGACCCGAAGCCGGGTGACCGCCCTCCTGGACCACACGACGGTTCTCGTGCTCGAACTTCGAGCGCTCGACCAGCTCGCCGGGCAGCAGCTCGGCGTCGCCGGACTCGATGATCGTCACGCGGCGCAGCATCTGCCGGATGATGATCTCGATGTGCTTGTCGTGGATCGACACACCCTGCGAGTTGTAGACCTTCTGGACCTCGCCGACCAGGTGGACCTGGACGGCACGCTGGCCCAGGATGCGCAGCACGTCGTGCGGGTTGGTGGCACCCACGGTGAGCTTCTGGCCCACCTCGACGTGCTCGCCCTCGCTGACCAGGAGTCGGGCGCGCTTCGAGATCGGGAACGCCGTCTCGTCGCTGCCGTCGTCCGGCGTGATGACGATCTTCTTGGTCTTCTCGGTCTCCTCGATCCGCACGCGGCCCTGGGCCTCGGAGATCGGGGCGACACCCTTCGGGGTACGGGCCTCGAAGAGCTCGACGACACGCGGCAGACCCTGGGTGATGTCGTCACCGGCCACACCACCGGTGTGGAAGGTACGCATCGTCAGCTGGGTACCGGGCTCACCGATGGACTGGGCGGCGATGATGCCGACCGCCTCACCGATGTCGACCAGCTTGCCGGTGGCCAGCGAACGGCCGTAGCACATGGCGCAGGTGCCGACGGCGGACTCACAGGTCAGGACCGAGCGGGTCTTGACCTCCGAGACGCCACGGGCCACGAGCTCCTCGATGAGGACGTCACCGAGGTCGGTGTTGGCCGGGGCCAGCACCACGCCGTCCACGACGATGTCCTCGGCCAGCGCACGGGCGTACACGCTGGTCTCGACGTTCTCCGCCTTGCGCAGCACGCCGTCCGCGCCGACCTCCGCGATGTGCAGCTTGAGGCCGCGCTCGGTGCCGCAGTCCTCCTCGCGGATGATGACGTCCTGCGAGACGTCCACCAGACGACGGGTCAGGTAACCCGAGTCGGCGGTACGCAGGGCGGTGTCGGCGAGACCCTTACGGGCACCGTGCGTGGAGATGAAGTACTCGAGGACGGAGAGGCCCTCGCGGAACGAGGCCTTGATCGGACGCGGGATGGTCTCGTTCTTCGCGTTCGACACCAGACCACGCATACCGGCGATCTGCCGCATCTGCATCATGTTTCCTCGGGCACCCGAGTCAACCATCATGAAGATGGGGTTCGTCTTGGGGAAGTTCGCGTTCATCGCCTCGGCGACCTCGTTGGTCGCCTTGGTCCAGATCGCGATGAGCTCCTGCGTGCGCTCTTCCTTGGTGATCAGACCGCGCTCGTACTGCTTCTGGACCTTCTCGTCCTGCGCCTCGTAGCCCGCGACGATCGCCTTCTTCGCCTCGGGGACGACGACGTCGGAGATGGCCACGGTGACACCGGAGCGGGTGCCCCAGTAGAAGCCGGCCGCCTTCAGGTTGTCGAGCGTCGCCGCCACGATGACCTTGGGGTAGCGCTCCGCCAGGTCGTTGACGATCTCGCCGAGCTGCTTCTTGCCCACCGAGTAGTCGACGAACGGGTAGTCCTCGGGCAGCAGCTCGTTGAAGAGCGCACGGCCCAGGGTGGTGCGCAGCCGGAAGGTGTCACCGGTCTGGTACTCCGGCTCGCCCTCCTCGACGGCAGGCGGGGTCCAGCCGCGCGGCGGGATGGTGCCCACCGGGAAGCGGATGTCGATCGCCGACTGGAGCGCGAGCTCGCCGGCGTCGAACGCCATGGTCGCCTCGGCCGTGGAGCCGAACGCACGGCCCTCGCCCTTGGTGTCGCGCAGCTCGCCGTCGGTGGTGAGGAAGAACAGACCGAGGACCATGTCCTGGGTCGGCATCGTCACCGGACGGCCGTCGGCGGGCTTGAGGATGTTGTTCGAGGACAGCATCAGGATGCGGGCCTCGGCCTGCGCCTCCGCGGACAGCGGCAGGTGCACGGCCATCTGGTCACCGTCGAAGTCCGCGTTGAACGCGGTGCAGACGAGCGGGTGGATCTGGATGGCCTTGCCCTCGACCAGCTGCGGCTCGAAGGCCTGGATGCCGAGGCGGTGCAGGGTGGGCGCACGGTTCAGCAGCACCGGGTGCTCGGCGATGACCTCTTCGAGGACGTCGTACACGACGGTGCGGCCGCGCTCCACCATGCGCTTGGCGGACTTGATGTTCTGCGCGTGGTTCAGGTCGACCAGGCGCTTCATCACGAACGGCTTGAAGAGCTCCAGCGCCATGGCCTTGGGCAGACCGCACTGGTGCAGCTTCAGCTGCGGGCCGACGACGATGACGGAACGCGCCGAGTAGTCGACTCGCTTGCCGAGCAGGTTCTGACGGAAGCGACCCTGCTTGCCCTTGAGCATGTCGCTCAGGGACTTCAGCGGGCGGTTGCCGGGACCGGTGACCGGACGACCACGACGACCGTTGTCGAACAGGGCGTCGACGGCCTCCTGGAGCATGCGCTTCTCGTTGTTCACGATGATCTCGGGCGCACCGAGGTCGAGAAGGCGCTTCAGTCGGTTGTTCCGGTTGATCACACGGCGGTACAGGTCGTTCAGGTCGGAGGTCGCGAAGCGGCCACCGTCCAGCTGCACCATCGGGCGGAGGTCCGGCGGGATGACCGGGACGCAGTCGAGGACCATGCCCTTGGGGCTGTTGGAGGTCTGCAGGAACGCAGACACGACCTTGAGCCGCTTCAGCGCACGGGTCTTCTTCTGGCCCTTGCCGGTACGGATGATCTCGCGGAGCTTCTCGGCCTCCTCGTCAAGGTCGAAGGACTCCAGGCGCTTCTGCAGCGCCGCGGCACCCATCGAACCGTCGAAGTACGTGCCGAAGCGGTCCCGCAGCTCGCGGTAGAGGAGCTCGTCGCCCTCCAGGTCCTGGACCTTGAGGTTCTTGAAACGGGTCCACACCTCGTCGAGGCGGTCGATCTCGCGCTGCGAACGGTCGCGCAGCTGCTTCATCTCGCGCTCGGCACCCTCGCGCACCTTGCGGCGCACGTCGGCCTTGGCACCCTCGGCCTCCAGCTCGGCCAGGTCGCTTTCCAGCTTCTTGGCGCGGGCCTCCAGGTCGGAGTCACGGCGGTTCTCGACCTGCTGGCGCTCCACGGAGACATGCGCCTCCAGGGAGGGCAGGTCGCGGGTGCGGCGCTCCTCGTCGACGAACGTGATCATGTACGCCGCGAAGTAGATGACCTTCTCGAGGTCCTTGGGAGCCAGGTCGAGCAGGTAGCCCAGCCGGCTCGGGACACCCTTGAAGTACCAGATGTGCGTGACGGGCGCGGCCAGCTCGATGTGGCCCATCCGCTCACGGCGCACCTTGGCGCGGGTCACCTCGACGCCGCAGCGCTCACAGATGATGCCCTTGAAGCGGACGCGCTTGTACTTGCCGCAGTAGCACTCCCAGTCCCGGGTGGGGCCGAAGATCTTCTCGCAGAAGAGCCCGTCCTTTTCCGGCTTGAGGGTGCGGTAGTTGATCGTCTCGGGCTTCTTGACCTCGCCGTGGCTCCACTGACGGATGTCGTCAGCGGTGGCCAGGCCGATCCGGAGCTCGTCGAAGAAGTTGACGTCGAGCACTATGCGTCAATCCCTCTCAGGGTTGTAAGTCTGTGGTCTGAAACGGGGGCCTGGGGGTCGGCGGAGCCCTGATTCCTCAGGGCCCGCCGGACTCCCGTCAGACCTCTTCGACGCTGCTCGGCTCGCGCCGGGACAGGTCGATGCCGAGCTCCTCCGCAGCGCGGAAGACGTCCTCGTCGGTGTCACGCATCTCGATGGACATACCGTCGCTGGACAGCACCTCCACGTTCAGGCAGAGCGACTGCATCTCCTTGATGAGCACCTTGAAGGACTCGGGGATGCCGGGCTCGGGGATGTTCTCGCCCTTGACGATGGCCTCGTAGACCTTCACGCGGCCGGTGACGTCGTCGGACTTGATGGTGAGCAGCTCCTGGAGCGCGTAGGCGGCGCCGTAGGCCTCGAGGGCCCACACCTCCATCTCGCCGAAGCGCTGGCCACCGAACTGCGCCTTACCACCCAGCGGCTGCTGGGTGATCATCGAGTACGGGCCGGTCGAACGGGCGTGCAGCTTGTCGTCGACCAGGTGGTGCAGCTTCAGGATGTACATGTAGCCGACCGAGATCGGGTCCGGGAACGGCTCACCGCTGCGGCCGTCGAACAGCCGCGCCTTGCCGGACGGGAGGACCAGGCGGTCGCCGTCGCGGTTCGGGATGGTGTGCTGGAGCAGACCCGCCAGCTCGTCCTCGCGGGCACCGTCGAAGACCGGGGTGGCGACGTTGGTACGCGGGGCGACCTGGTCGGCACCGATGGCCTGGAGACGCTGGGCCCACTCGTCGGCGAGGCCGGAGACGTCCCAGCCGCGGCTGGCGAGCCAGCCGAGGTGGATCTCCAGGACCTGCCCCGGGTTCATTCGGGACGGGACACCGAGCGGGTTGAGGATGATGTCGACCGGGGTGCCGTCCTCCAGGAACGGCATGTCCTCGATCGGCAGGATCTTGGAGATGACACCCTTGTTGCCGTGCCGGCCGGCGAGCTTGTCACCGTCGGTGATCTTGCGCTTCTGCGCGACGTAGACGCGGACCAGCTGGTTCACGCCCGGCGGCAGCTCGTCGCCCTCCTCGCGGTCGAAGACGCGCACACCGATGACCTTGCCGGTCTCGCCGTGCGGCACCTTCAGCGAGGTGTCACGGACCTCACGGGCCTTCTCACCGAAGATCGCGCGCAGCAGGCGCTCCTCCGGCGTCAGCTCGGTCTCACCCTTCGGGGTGACCTTGCCGACCAGGATGTCACCGGCGATGACCTCGGCGCCGATGCGGATGATGCCGCGCTCGTCGAGGTCGGCGAGGACCTCCTCGGAGACGTTCGGGATGTCCCGGGTGATCTCCTCGGGGCCGAGCTTGGTGTCACGGGCGTCGACCTCGTGCTCCTCGATGTGGATCGAGGAGAGGACGTCGTCCTGCACGAGGCGCTGCGACAGGATGATCGCGTCCTCGTAGTTGTGACCCTCCCACGGCATGAACGCCACGAGCAGGTTCTTGCCCAGGGCCATCTCGCCGTTCTGGGTGGCGGGACCGTCGGCGAGGACCTGGCCCTCGATGATCCGGTCGCCCTCCAGGACGATGACCTTCTGGTTGACCGAGGTGCCCTGGTTGGAACGGGCGAACTTGGCCAGGCGGTACGTGATGTACGTGCCGTCGTCGTTCGCGGTGGTGATGTAGTCGGCGGAGACCTCCTGGACCACACCGGCCTTCTCGGCCTTGACCACGTCGCCGGCGTCGACCGCGGAGCGGTACTCCATGCCGGTGCCGACGAGCGGGGACTCGCTCTTGATGAGCGGCACGGCCTGCCGCATCATGTTCGCGCCCATGAGGGCACGGTTGGCGTCGTCGTGCTCCAGGAACGGGATCATGGCGGTCGCGACCGACACCATCTGGCGCGGCGAGACGTCCATGTAGTCCACGTCGTCACCGGCGACGTAGTCGACCTCGCCGCCACGACGGCGGACGAGCACCCGGGCCTCGGAGAAGCGCAGCTCGTCGGTGAGGCCGGCGTTGGCCTGCGCGATGACGAAGCGGTCCTCCTCGTCGGCGGTCAGGTAGTCCACCTCGTCGGTGACCTGGCCGTCGACGACCTTGCGGTACGGGGTCTCGACGAAACCGAACGCGTTGACGCGACCGTAGGAGGCGAGCGAGCCGATCAGACCGATGTTCGGGCCTTCGGGCGTCTCGATCGGGCACATACGGCCGTAGTGCGAGGGGTGCACGTCACGGACCTCGAAGCCGGCCCGCTCACGGGAGAGACCACCCGGGCCAAGGGCCGACAGACGGCGCTTGTGGGTGAGACCCGACAGCGGGTTGTTCTGGTCCATGAACTGGGACAGCTGGCTGGTGCCGAAGAACTCCTTGATGGAGGCGACGACCGGCCGGATGTTGATCAGGGTCTGCGGCGTGATCGCCTCGACGTCCTGGGTCGTCATGCGCTCACGGACGACGCGCTCCATACGGGCCAGACCGGTGCGGACCTGGTTCTGGATGAGCTCGCCGACACTGCGCAGACGACGGTTGCCGAAGTGGTCGATGTCGTCGGTCTCGACGACGATCGTGCCACCGCTGTCACCGGTCGTCTCGGTCTCGCCGGCGTGCAGCTTGACCAGGTACTTGATCGTCGAGATGACGTCCTCGACGGTCAGGATGCCGGCGTCCAGCGGAGCGTCCGCGCCCAGCTTCTTGTTGACCTTGTAGCGGCCGACCTTGGCGAGGTCGTAGCGCTTCGGGTTGAAGTACAGGTTCTCGAGCAGCGTCTGCGCGGCCTCACGCGTGGGGGGCTCGCCCGGACGCAGCTTGCGGTAGATGTCGAGCAGCGCGTCGTCCTGGCCCTGGGTGTGGTCCTTCTCCAGGGTGGCGCGCATGGACTCGTACTCGCCGAACTCCTCGAGGATCTGCTCGGTGGTCCAGCCGAGCGCCTTGAGCAGCACGGTGACCGACTGCTTGCGCTTGCGGTCGATACGGACACCGACCATGTCGCGCTTGTCGATCTCCATCTCCAGCCAGGCACCCCGGGACGGGATGATCTTGGCGGAGAAGATGTCCTTGTCGGACGTCTTGTCGATGGAGGAGTCGAAGTAGACACCGGGCGAACGGACCAGCTGCGACACCACGACACGCTCGGTGCCGTTGATGACGAAGGTGCCCTTGTTCGTCATGAGCGGGAAGTCGCCCATGAAGACCGTCTGGGACTTGATCTCACCGGTCTCGTTGTTGGTGAACTCGGCCGTGACGAAGAGCGGGGCGGCGTACGTGAAGTCGCGCTCCTTGCACTCGTCGATGCTGTTCTTCGGCGGCTCGAAGCGGTGGTCGCGGAACGTCAGCGACATCGACCCGGAGAAGTCCTCGATCGGGGAGATCTCCTCGAAGATCTCCTCCAGACCGGACTTGGTGGGGACGTCCTGACCGGACTCCAGAGCCTCCTCGACCCGACTCTGCCAGGCGGTGTTCCCGAGCAGCCAGTCAAAGCTCTCGGTCTGCAGCGCGAGCAGGTTGGGAACCTCGAGAGGCTCCTTGATCTTTGCAAAAGAGATGCGCAGCGGGGCGGTGCTGGCGCCGTTGTTCATATTCGCGTTCGAGGCAGTGCGCGAGGCGGCCAAGAGGGGGTCCTTCCGAGGGCTCGGACTCACTACGCGCTCCCCGGTCCCTTGCCGGACACAGAGACAGAAACCCCAGTTCAGAGGAGGTTCGGTCGTCGGCGTTCGGGTGAGGGCAGACCCCTGGTGACGGGCAGGGGACAGCTAACAGGCAGCGCAAAGGGTCAGTGTAGCCACTTGGCACACTGATGTCCAGTCTCCATTTTCTGAGACCCTCGTCATCGTCAACGCCTGCGTCACATGCCTGCCTTCAACGCACGTTGATACTGCCCTCTTCGTCGCCGATCCATGCCTCGGATTCGGACCGTTCTGGCGACGCGTCCTGAGAATTGCGCGCTGCGTGCGGTTCGTCAAGGCCCCCCTGCGCAAACCCGGTGCGCCCGGTGACACGACGAAGATCACCATACCTCCCGCCGGGGCGGGTGCAAGGCAACCGTGGTCGGCCTTCCAGGAACGCCGAAGAGCGACCACCCGGATGGATGATCGCTCTTCGCGGTCCGCGCGTTACAGCCCCGAGGGACGTGTTTCAGCGCACAGAGGTCTGCTCGACCTCAGAGGCCTTACTTGACCTCGACGGAGGCGCCGGCGCCCTTGAGGGACTCGGCGGCCTTCTCCGCGGCCTCCTTGGCGACCTTCTCGAGAACGGGCTTCGGGGCGCCGTCCACGAGGTCCTTGGCCTCCTTCAGGCCGAGGGAGGTCAGCTCACGCACGACCTTGATGACCTGGATCTTCTTGTCGCCGGCGCCGGTGAGGATGACGTCGAACTCGTCCTGCTCCTCAGCGGCCTCGGCCGGGGCGGCCGGACCGGCCGGGCCCGCGACGGCAACCGCGGCGGCGGCGGTGACGTCGAACTTCTCCTCGAACGCCTTCACGAACTCGGAGAGCTGGATCAGGGTCATCGTCTCGAACTCGGCGAGCAGTTCGTCCTGGGTGAGAGCCACGATGGCTTTCCTTCCACTAATTCGGCTGGTGCCGTGATGTACATGTCTGGCGGGCGTACGTTCGGCCCGCTACGACCGTTGCCGTCGGCGGACTGCCTCAGGCGGCGGTCATTTCGCGAGCCGAGTTACTCGGCACCGCCCTGCTCGTCCTGCTTGGCACGAAGCGCGTCCACGGTGCGGACGAGCTTCGACGGGAGCGCCTGGAAGACCTGAGCAGCCTGCGTCTGCTTGCCCTTCAGAGCGCCCGCCAGCTTGGCGAGCAGAACCTCGCGGGACTCGAGGTCCGCAAGCTTCTTGATCTCGTCGGCGGACAGCGCCTTGCCGTCAAGGACACCGCCCTTGATGACGAGGTTCGGGTTGTCCTTGGCGAAGTCACGAAGACCCTTCGCCGACTCCACCGGGTCACCGGTGACGAAGGCGACCGCCGTCGGACCGTTGAACAGGTCGTCGAGCGTCGTGATCCCGGCCTCGTTGGCCGCAATCTTGGTCAGCGTGTTCTTCACCACGGCGTACTGGGCGTTCTCACCGAGCGAGCGGCGCAGCGTCTTGAGCTGCGCCACGGTGAGACCCCGGTACTCGGTCAGCACGGCGGCGTTCGAGCTGCGGAACTGCTCCGTCAGCTCGGCTACCGCGGCAGCCTTGTCGGGCCTTGCCATAGAGCGTCGGCCTCCTTCCGGGTGATGAGGACCGCTCAGAAGGGGCTGAGGAAAACGAAACGCCCCGGCGCAGGCGCACGGGGCGTAGCTCGACCGAAATCACACACACTAGGCATGCGTCCCCGGGAGCACTTCCACAGTCACCTGCGCGGGTCGTCCGCGGTTCAGCGGATCCTTCGGCCGCCGCACGCTCTTACGAACACGCGGCAACGACCAGCGGTCTTTGGCTTCTGTAGGAGAGTACGGGACCTGTGCACAGCGAAGCAAATCGGCCCCTGCCGGCCCCGGTCACCGGCCGCCCCGGAGGGATCGGCACAGGTGGCCCGGCAGGTCAGCCGGGGTGGCTCAGGACGTCAGCCCGCTCGCGCCCTGCGCCTTGAGCAGCGACTTGAAGTCCGCGGTGTCGCCGGCCGGAGGCCGCTGCGCGCTGACCTTCACGCCGTAGTCGCTGTAGTGCGCGGTCTGGGTCATCGTGCCGGTCGCCGTGTCGGCCTTCTCGGTCTTCTTGACCAGCAGGTCCTGGTCATTTACCCAGATGTCGACGGTCTCGGTGCTGACACCGGCCTGGGTGAGCTGCTTCTTCAGGCCGGCCAGCTGGCCCGCCGTGAGGCTGCTGCTCCGCCCGGCCAGGTCGGCCACGTTCACCGTGCCCGCGTAGTGGGTGGTCGCCTGGCCGTCGACCTTCTCCTCGCCGACCTTGCGCACGTCGCCGGAGGCCAGCAGCATCTGCACGGACTTGTTGGGCGTGGTGTTCTGCATCTGGTCCTTGAGCAGTGCGCCCGAGCCGCCGGCGACGGAGGCCAGGTCGCCGTACCCGTACCGGATCCAGTGCTTGCCGCCGGTCTGCGCGGCGAACCTGTCGCTCATCTTCGCGTAGTAGGCGTCGGGCAGATAGCGGGCCTCCATCGACGTGGTACCGAGCCGGCGCATCAGCTCGGCCGTGCTGCCGCCGGTGTAGGTGATGGTGACCGTGCCGGATATGCCGTCGTCCCAGGCGAGGCCGCCGTTCGTCGTCATGGACAGCAGGGAGCCCATGGTCGTGGTGGAGCGGACCCGGGCGGAGTCGGCGCCGTCGGTGGACTTCTCCGCGGAGCGCAGCGCGGCGACAGGGCTGACCCGGGTCGCGGCACGGGCGCCGGCCCTGTCCTCCTTGCCGGAGCCTCCCGAGCTCCCGGAGCCTCCCGTGCCCCCCGCGGAGCTGCAGGCGGCCACCCCGGTCAGCGCGGCCGCCACCGCGATCGAGACGGCCGTACGACGCACCCGCCTGCTCTTCATCCCGCCCACCCCCATGAAGGTCCCGTGCCCCGACGCTAACCCAGGGCACCGACAACGCGCCCGAGAGTCGCACAAACAGCAGGACGGGCCCCGCAACCCTTTCGGTTGCGGGGCCCGTCCTGGTGCTGTCGCGTCCCTGACGCGGCTACCGGAGCGAGCGCGGGGCTCAGACGGCGGCCGGGTCCTCCTCGACGAGGAGGTTGCGGGTGCGGTTCGAGTCGACCGGAATGCCGGGGCCCATCGTGGTGCTGATGGCGGCCTTCTTGATGTAACGACCCTTGGCGGCGGACGGCTTCAGACGGAGGATCTCCTCCAGAGCGGCGCCGTAGTTCTCCACCAGCTTGTCGTCCTCGAAGGACGTCTTGCCGATGATGAAGTGCAGGTTCGAGTGCTTGTCGACGCGGAACTCGATCTTGCCGCCCTTGATCTCCGTGACGGCCTTGGCCGTGTCGGGGGTCACGGTGCCGGTCTTCGGGTTCGGCATCAGACCACGGGGGCCGAGGACGCGGCCGAGGCGGCCGACCTTGCCCATGAGGTCCGGGGTGGCGACGACGGCGTCGAAGTCCAGACGCCCCTTCGCCACCTCGTCGATCAGCTCGTCGGCGCCGACGATGTCGGCGCCCGCGGCACGCGCGGCCTCGGCACGGTCACCGGTCGCGAAGACCAGGACCCGGGCGGTCTTGCCGGTGCCGTGCGGGAGGTTCACGGTGCCACGGACCATCTGGTCGGCCTTGCGCGGGTCGACACCCAGGCGGAAGGCGACCTCGACGGTGCCGTCGAACTTGGTCGTGGAGGTCTCCTTGGCGAGACGGACGGCCTCGAGCGGGGCGTACAGCTTCTCCCGGTCGATCTTCTCGTCCGCAGCGCGAAGGGCCTTGCTGCGCTTGCTCACAACTTGCTCCTGTGTGTTCTGAAGGAGTCGTGGTGTACGGGCCGAGCAGGCCCTACCACGGTGGTTCTACGAAGGTGGGGTTCAGCCCTCGACCGTGATGCCCATGGAGCGGGCGGTGCCGGCGATGATCTTCGACGCGGCGTCCAGGTCGTTGGCGTTCAGGTCGGGAAGCTTGGTCTGGGCGATCTCGCGGACCTGCGCCTCGGTGATCTTGGCGACCTTGGTCTTGTGCGGCTCGCCGGAGCCCTTCTCGACACCAGCGGCCTTGAGGATCATCTTCGCGGCCGGCGGGGTCTTGGTGACGAAGGTGAAGGAACGGTCCTCGTAGACCGTGATCTCCACCGGGATGACCCAGCCACGCTGCGACTCGGTCGCCGCGTTGTACGCCTTGCAGAACTCCATGATGTTGACGCCGTGCTGACCGAGCGCGGGGCCGACCGGCGGAGCCGGGTTCGCCGCACCGGCGTTGATCTGGAGCTTGATGAGCCCCGTGACCTTCTTCTTCTTGGGAGGCATAGCTCTCCGGGTCCTTTCATTTCGGGTCCTGCCTGCGCGAGGGGACCAACCCGAACGCAGGCATACCGCACAACGATAACGGGTATAGATGCGCGGCCAAAAACGAAGCAGGTCAGGTGGCCCGCTTGAGGCCGACCTGACCTGACCTACCCAGGGGCGCGGGGCTGTAGCAATGTGCAGCTACCGCCGCGTGGGCGCGACCAGCCCCCACGCACCCGCAGTCGAACGACCAGCGACTCAGTTCTTCTGAATCTGATCGAACGAAAGCTCGACAGGCGTCTCACGCCCGAAGATCTCCACCAGACCCTTGACCTTCTTGGAGTCCGGGTTGATCTCGTTGATCGTCGCCTGCAGCGTGGCGAAGGGACCGTCGGTCACCGTCACCGAGTCGCCCACCTCGAAGTCCAGCACCTGGACCTCGACCTTGCGCTGCGGCACCGGCTTGCCCTCGGCCTCCGCCGCCTCGCGCGCCGCCTTCTCCTCGGCCTCCGGCGCGAGCATCTTGACGATCTCGTCCAGGGTCAGCGGATACGGGTCGTACGCGTTGCCGACGAAGCCGGTGACGCCGGGGGTGTTGCGGACGACGCCCCACGACTCGTTGGTCAGGTCCATACGGACGAGCACATAACCGGGCAGCTTGTTCTGCTTGATGGTCTTGCGGTCGCCGTTCTTGATCTGGACGACCTCTTCCTGCGGCACCTCGGCCTGGAAGATGTAGTCCTCGACGTTCAGCGAGACGGCGCGCTGCTCCAGGTTGGTCTTCACGCGGTTCTCGTAGCCGGCGTAGGTGTGGATGACGTACCACTCGCCGGGTAGCAGGCGCAGCTCCTCGCGCAGGGCCTGGACGGGGTCGACCGGCTCGGCGGGCTCTTCCTCGACAGCCCCCTCGACCTCGTCGGTCTCGTCGGCGTCTTCGCCCTCTTCGGAGTCCTCGTCTTCGTCCTCGACGTGGACCGCGGTCTCCTCGGCCGGCTCCCCCAGTTCGGCCTCGGCAGCCTCGAACTCGTCCTGCTCGTCCGCGCCCTCGACGATGTCCAGCTCGTCTTCGACGGCCTCTTCGGGCTCGACGGCCTCGACGGCGTCGTTCAGGTTCGGGTCAGACACGATGGCTGCTTCTTCCTGGATACATAGGGGTGGAACATGCGAAAACGGGCGCCGGTACCACGGCGCCCTTCGCTCTGTGCTCAGCCGAAGACGTACTTGGCCGCGTGGTTGAGTCCATAGTCAATCACGGTCACCAGAGCGATCATGATGGCGACGAAGAAGATCACCACGGTGGTGTACGACGTCAGCTGGTTTCGAGTCGGCCAGACGACCTTGCGGAGTTCCGCGATGATCTGGCGGTAGAAGGTGCCGAGACGCTTCAGCGGGCCCTTCTTGGCACGCTTACCGCCCTTGCGGCCCTTCTTCTTGGACTCCTGCACCTCGTCGGCATCAGGCGTGTCGATGGAGCCCACGGCGTCCGTCATTCGTCCTCACCTGGTCCCGGGTCATGGCCGTGCCGCGCCCGGTTTCTGGAGCCGCACGGCGGTGCAATACTTGTACGTACATGCGCACACATCCTGGCGGTGTGTGTAGCAGGGCCGGAGGGACTTGAACCCCCAACCGCCGGTTTTGGAGACCGGTGCTCTACCAATTGAGCTACGACCCTTTGTGTGCTCCCCAACGTACCGCATCCGGCCGGGTGCTCGGTGTGCACCCGCTCAGGCACGGCTGTTGAAGGCCAACGAGGTGAGAGTGTACGTGGTCCGCGGCGCCGCGTCGAACAGAAAGTGGCAGTCCCGGGGGACCGTACGGAAGATCGTCCTGGCCGGGGGCCGGATCCGCACGCTTGTTCATGGTTCGACCCGTGGATGTTCAGTCTGTGAAACCGGCGTGCCGGGCAGGTTTCCGGTCTGAAACGATGGGCCCCATGAGCGCTGCAACCCCTCCCACCGAGCGCCGGGTCTCCGCCCGAGTCGGCGCGATCTCCGAGTCCGCCACCCTCGCCGTGGACGCCAAGGCCAAGGCCCTCAAGGCCGCCGGGCGCCCGGTGATCGGCTTCGGCGCCGGTGAGCCCGACTTCCCGACGCCGGACTACATCGTCGAGGCCGCCATCGAGGCCTGCAAGAACCCGAAGTACCACCGCTACACCCCGGCCGGCGGTCTGCCCGAGCTGAAGGCCGCGATCGCCGCCAAGACGCTGCGCGACTCCGGCTACGAGGTCGACGCCTCCCAGGTCCTCGTCACCAACGGCGGCAAGCAGGCCATCTACGAGGCCTTCGCCGCGATCCTCGACCCGGGCGACGAGGTCATCGTCCCCGCCCCGTACTGGACGACGTACCCGGAGTCCATCCGCCTGGCCGGCGGTGTCCCGGTCGAGGTCGTCGCGGACGAGACCACCGGCTACCGCGTCTCCGTGGAGCAGCTGGAGGCGGCCCGCACCGAGAAGACGAAGGTCGTGCTCTTCGTCTCCCCGTCCAACCCGACCGGCGCGGTCTACAGCGAGGCCGACACCGAGGCGATCGGCCGCTGGGCCGTGGAGCACGGCCTGTGGGTCCTCACGGACGAGATCTACGAGCACCTGGTCTACGGCGACGCGAAGTTCACCTCGCTGCCGGCGATCCTGCCCGAGCTGCGCGACAAGTGCATCGTGGTCAACGGCGTGGCGAAGACGTACGCCATGACCGGCTGGCGGGTGGGCTGGGTCATCGGCCCCAAGGACGTCGTCAAGGCGGCCACGAACCTCCAGTCGCACGCCACCTCCAACGTCTCCAACGTGGCGCAGGTCGCCGCCCTGGCCGCCGTCTCCGGCGACCTGGCGGCCGTGGCGAAGATGCGCGAGGCCTTCGACCGGCGCCGCCAGACCATCGTGCGGATGCTCAACGAGATCGACGGCGTGTTCTGCCCGGAGCCCGAGGGCGCCTTCTACGCGTACCCGTCCGTCAAGGCGCTGCTCGGCAAGGAGATCCGCGGCAAGCGCCCGGCCTCCTCGGTGGAGCTGGCCGAGCTGATCCTGGAGGAGGCCGAGGTCGCGGTCGTCCCCGGCGAGGCCTTCGGTACGCCCGGCTACCTGCGCCTGTCGTACGCGCTCGGTGACGAGGACCTCACCGAGGGCGTGAGCCGGCTGCAGAAGCTGCTGGCGGAGGCCAGGGACTGACCTCCCTTCCTCCTTACCGCGCTCCACGCGCGCGTGCGGGCCGCCTCCCTCCGGGAAGGCGGCCCGTTCTCGTGTCCGTTCTCGTCCGTTCCCGTGTCCGTTCCCGTGGGCGTTCTCGTGTGCGAGCAAGGCCACTAACGGGGAATCCGCTACCGGTACGACAGGTGCGTACGGCAGGATCCTGGGATGGAGCACGTACGTGATGTCTCTGAGCTGCCGAAAGCTCATCTGCATCTGCATTTCACCGGTTCGATGCGGCCGGGAACCGTCCTGGAACTGGCCGACAAGTACGGCGTACGCCTCCCCGAGGCGCTGACCGACGCCCTGACCAGCGGCGAACCACCGAGACTGCGGGCCACCGACGAACGGGGCTGGTTCCGCTTCCAGCGGCTGTACGACGCCGCGCGCTCCTGCCTGAGAGAGCCCGAGGACATCCAGCGGCTGGTCAGGGAGGCCGCCGAGGAGGATCTGAAGGACGGCTCGGGCTGGCTGGAGATCCAGGTGGACCCGACGTCGTACGCCCCGCGCCTCGGAGGTCTGATCCCGGCCCTGGAGATCATCCTGGACGCCGTCGAGACGACCTCCAGGGAGACCGGCCTCGGCATGCGCGTCCTGGTGGCCGCGAACCGCATGAAGCACCCCTTGGACGCGCGCACGCTGGCCCGGCTCGCCGTCCGGTACGCGGACCGGGGTGTGGTCGGCTTCGGTTTGTCGAACGACGAGCGGCGGGGCATGGCGCGGGACTTCGACCGGGCCTTCCACATCGCCCGCGAGGGCGGCCTGCTGGCGGCCCCGCACGGCGGCGAGCTGACCGGCCCGGCGTCGGTCCGGGACTGCCTGGACGACCTGCACGCCTCCCGGATCGGGCACGGCGTGCGGGCGGCGGAGGACCCGAGGCTGCTCAAGCGCCTGGCGGACCGGGAGATCACCTGCGAGGTGTGCCCGGCCTCCAACGTGGCCCTGGGCGTCTACGAGAAGCCCGAGGACGTCCCGCTGCGCACCCTCTTCGAGGCGGGCGTCCCGATGGCCCTGGGCGCCGACGACCCGCTCCTGTTCGGCTCCCGGCTGGCCGCGCAGTACGACATCGCGCGCGTGCACCACGCCTTCACGGACGCCGAACTGGCGGAACTGGCCCGCCAGTCGGTGCGCGGCTCGGCGGCGCCGGAGGACATGAAGGAGGGGCTCCTGACGGGCATCGACGCCTGGCTCACCCGCCCGGTCTCCTGAAGTGCGCGTAGGGCGGGTACGCCTGGAAGCAGACCAGCACCTCCACGGGGTGCCCGCCGCCGGGCGGCTGTCTGAGCCCGTACAGCCCGGACACGAGTGACGCGTGCCCGTCGGCCACGCCCTTCTGACGCGGTCCCCAGCCGGCCGCGTAGGCCAGGGACATGGCCGCCTCGGCGAAGACGTGCGTGCCGCCGAAGAGGAAGAAGGTGTCCGCGTGGGTGGTGTGCCGCAGCTCGTCCCGGCGGTCGTGGTGCTGCTGTCGGGCGCGCCAGGCGGCGGCGTCCCGCGCGGTGCGCGCTTCGTCGGTGCGGACGGTGAGCGGCGTGCCGTCCTGGCGCAGTCGCCGGCGCAGCCCGGGCCACTGGGAGGCGCGCAGCCCGAGCGAGTGATGGACCAGGACGAGGTCGACGAGGGGTCCCTGCCCCTGGTCGGGCGGCACCCCGTCGCGCAGCGGCACATGGACGATCGTGTGCCGTGAGTGGGCGGCGAACGAGAGCAGTCCGGCAAGCCGGTTGAGCCCGTCGTGGTCGCCGGTGAGCGTGCCGATCGGCGCGGGTGCGCGCAGTGAGGTGTGACGCATCGGCTGCCAGGGCTGGACGATCCGGTGTTCGTGGGGGCCCGTGCGGGGCCGGAACTCGCGCAGCCTCAGCCGCATGCGGGATGCCTCATGGCACCAGGGTCGCGGGCGGGCGGGGTCCTCGGCAACGGAGATTCCGGAGGCCCAAGTTTCTGGGGATGCTCGCGTTCTCCGGAGGCTCGCGTTCCCTAAAGGCTCACGCCGACGGTCACCGGTTCGTTGACCAGGGTCACGCCGAAGGCCTCCCGGACCCCGGCGACGACCTCCCGTGCCAGCCCCAGCAAGTCCTCCGTCGTGGCGCCGCCCCGGTTGGTCAGCGCCAGCGTGTGCTTCGTGGAGATCCGGGCCGGCCCGCTGCCGTACCCCTTGGCGAACCCGGCCTTGTCGATCAGCCAGGCCGCCGAGGTCTTGGTGCGCCCGTCCCCCGCCGGGTAGGCGGGCGGCTCGGCCGCGTCTCCCAGCCGCTCCCGCACGCGCGCGTGGAAGGCGGCGAACTGCTCGTCCGTGAGGATCGGGTTGGTGAAGAAGGATCCCGCCGACCAGGTGTCGTGGTCCTCGGGATCCAGCACCATCCCCTTCCCGGCGCGCAGCTTGAGCACGGTCTCGCGGGCGTCGGCGAGCGGCACCCGGTCCCCCGGCGCCACCCCGAGCGCCCGCGCGGCCTCCGCGTACCGCACCGGCGCCGACAGCCCGCCGGCGTCCTCCAGCCCGAACCGGACGCGCAGGACGACGTACCGCTCGGGGTCGTCCTTGAAGCGGCTGTGCCGGTACGAGAACGCGCACTCCACGTTGGTCAGCGTCACCGCCTCGCCGGTCCGCCGGTCGTAGGCGACGACCTCGGTGACGGTCGAGGAGACCTCCTGCCCGTACGCCCCCACGTTCTGGATGGGCGTGGCCCCCGCGGACCCCGGGATCCCGGCGAGGCACTCGATGCCCGCGAGGCCGGCCTCGACGGTGCGGGCGACCGCGTCGGTCCACACCTCGCCGGCGGCCAGCTCCAGTGTCGTGCCGCGCAGTTCGAAGCCGGTGGTGGCGATGCGCAGGGCGGTGCCGTCGAAGCCCTTGTCGCCGATGACCAGGTTCGATCCGCCGCCGATGACCAGCAGCGGGGTCCCGCTGTCGTCGGCCGCGCGGACGGCGGCGATCACCTCGGCGTCGGTGGTCGCGGTGACCAGCCGGGTGGCGGGGCCGCCGAGCCGGAAGGTGGTGAGGGGGGCGAGGGGAGCGTCGTGGAGTTCCTGCACGCGCCCAAGACTACGAGACGCCACCGACAGCCCGGCCGCCACGAGCCGCACGCGCGCGTGGG
>NZ_JBSHBL010000073.1:0-51294 GCF_053611985.1 Streptomyces sp. NPDC054770 | reverse complement strand
GAGCCGGACCGGCCGTTGAGCCGGATCGACGTCCTCACCGCCGAGGAGCGGCACGAGCTGCTGGTCGCGCGCAACGACACCGCCTGCCCGGCTCCCGCTGCCGGCCTGCCCGCTCAGTTCGAGGCGCAGGTCCGGGCGACCCCAGAGGCTCCGGCGGTGGTGTTCGAGGACACCGTGCTGACCTACCGGGAGCTGAACCGAAGGGCCAACCGCCTGGCGCACGCGCTGATCGCGCGCGGGGTGGGACCGGAGCAGGTCGTCGCCCTGCGGCTGCCGCGCTCGGCCGAGCTGGTGGTCGCCGTCCTCGCGGTGCTCAAGACGGGCGCGGCCTATCTGCCGGTCGACCCGGACTACCCGGCGGCCCGTATCGCGTACATGCTCCAGGACGCACGCCCGGCCGTGGTGCTCGACGACCTCGCGGCCGTCACACCGGACGGGGACCTGCCGGAGCACGACCCGGCCGTCGCCGTGGACACGCGCCACCCGGCCTACGTCATCTACACCTCGGGCTCCACCGGCCGGCCCAAGGCCGTCGTGATGCCCGCCGCCGGGCTGCTGAACCTGCTGGCGTGGCACCACAGGTCCGTCGGCGGCGTACCCGGCACGCGCACCGCGCAGTTCACCGCGATCAGCTTCGACGTCTCGGTGCAGGAGACACTCTCCGCGCTGCTGCACGGCAAGACCCTCGTGGTGCCGACCGAGGAGCAGCGCCGCAGCGCCGAGCTGTTCGCCCGCTGGCTGGACCGGCACGGGGTCGAGGAGCTGTTCGCGCCCAACCTGGTGGTCGAGGCGCTGGCCGAGGCCGCCGAGGAGGCCGGGCTGGAACTGCCGAGCCTGCGGCTGGTCGCCCAGGCCGGCGAGGCGATGCGCCTCGGCGGTGCCGTACGCCGCCTCCAGACCCGGCGGCCGGGCCGGGAGCTGCACAACCACTACGGCCCCGCCGAGACCCATGTGATCACCGCCTACCCGCTGCCGGCCGACCCCGCCGACTGCCCGCTGCCGGTACCGATCGGCCGTCCGATCGCCAACTGCCAGACATACGTGCTGGATTCGGCGCTGCGACCGGTCGCCCCCGGCGTGCTGGGCGAGCTGTACCTCGCCGGGGCGGGACTCGCCCGCGGCTACCTGAACCGGCCCGGGCTCACCGCCACGCGGTTCGTCGCCAACCCGTACGGTCCGGCCGGCGCGCTGATGTACCGCACCGGTGACCTGGTCCGCTGGCGCGCCGACGGTGAGCTGGAGTTCGCGGGCCGGGTGGACCACCAGGTGAAGATCCGCGGGTTCCGGGTCGAGCCGGGCGAGATCGAGGCCGAGCTGGCCGCGCACCCGGGTGTCGCCCAGGTCGCGGTGCTCGCCCGGGAGGACCGGATCGTCGCGTACGTCGTCCCCCTGGCCCAGGCCGGGGCGACCGCGGCGGCGCTGGCGGCATACCTGCGCGGCCGGGTGCCGGACCACCTGGTGCCGTCCGCGTTCGTGCTGCTGGACGCGCTGCCGCTGACGCCGAACGGGAAGCTGGACCGGGCGGCGCTGCCCGCGCCGGAGCCCGTGGCCACGACCGCCGGCGGCCGGGCGCCGCGGACGCCGCAGGAGCAGATCCTGTGCGAGTTGTTCGCCGAGGTGCTGGGCGTGCCGCGGGTCGGGGTCGACGACGGCTTCTTCGACCTGGGCGGGCACTCCCTGCTCGCCACCCGGCTGGTCTCGCGGGTCCGGGCGACCCTCGGGGTCGAGCTGGAACTGCGCAGCCTGTTCCGGGCCCCGACACCCGCCGGGCTCGCGGCCGGGCTGCACGACGCCGGCACCGCACGGCAGGCCCTGGTTCCCCGGCCCCGCCGCGAACCGATGCCGCTGTCGTTCGCCCAGCGCCGGCTCTGGTTCCTCCAGCAGTTCGGGGCGCCGAGCGCCACCTACCACATGCCCCTCTGCCTGCGGCTGTCCGGCGACCTCGACCGGGCCGCGCTGAGCGCCGCGCTCGCGGACGTGGTGGTCCGCCACGAGACCCTGCGCACGGTCTTCCCGCACACCGCCGGAGTCCCGTACCAGCGGGTGCTGGACACCACCGAGGTCGCCGTCCCGCTGACCGTACGCGCGGCAGGCGAGGCGGAGCTGCCCGCCCTGCTGCGCGAGTCGGCGGTACGGGCATTCGACCTGACCTCGGAAGTACCGCTGCGGGCGGAGCTGTTCACGCTCGCGCCGGACGAGCACGTACTGCTGCTGGTCATGCACCACATCGTCGGGGACGGCTGGTCCATGGGCCCGCTCGCCCGTGACCTCGCCACCGCCTACACCACCCGGCTGGGTGGCGGGGCGCCGACATGGCCGCCACTGCCGGTCACCTACGGCGACTACACCCTGTGGCAGCACGAGATCCTCGGCGACGAGCACGACGCGGACAGCGTGTTCGCCCGCCAGGTCACCTACTGGACGGAGGCGCTGGCCGGACTGCCCGAGCAGCTGCAGCTGCCTGCCGACCGGCCGCGCCCGGCCACCATGTCGTACGGCGGCGACCTGCTGGAACTCCGGATCGACGCCGAACTGCACACGGCACTGGCGGAGTTGGCCCAAAGGTCGGGTGCCACCCTGTTCATGGTGCTGCAGGCCGCGCTCGCCGCGCTGTACACGCGGCTGGGCGCGGGCACGGACATCCCGATCGGGAGTCCGATCGCGGGGCGTACCGACGAGGCGCTGGACGACCTGGTCGGGTTCTTCATCAACACGCTGGTGCTGCGCACCGACACGAGCGGTGACCCGAGTTTCGCCGAGCTGCTGGGGCGGGTGCGGGAGGCGGCGCTGTCGGCGTACGCGCACCAGGACGTGCCGTTCGAGCACCTGGTGGAGGCGCTGAACCCGTCCCGCTCGCTGTCCCACCACCCGCTGTACCAGACCGGGTTGGTCGTGCAGAACGCGCCGGGTGGTGACTTCGAGCTGCCGGGTCTCCAGGTCTCCGGGGTGACCGTGCTCACCGGGACCGCGCGGCTCGACCTGACCTTCGGGTTCGCGGAGGAGCACGGGCCCGACGGCGCGCCGGCCGGTCTCAGCGGCGCGGTCGAGTACAGCACCGACCTGTTCGACCGCTCGACGGTCGAGGCACTGGTCGCCCGGTGGACCAGGCTGCTGGCCGCGGTCGCCGCCGCGCCCGACCGGCCGATCGGCGGGATCGACCTGCTCTCCGCCGAGGAGCGCCGCGAGCTGCTGCCCGCAGTCGAGGGCGGGGCGGCCGGGGTGAGCCTGCCGGAGCTGTTCGCGGCGCAGGTGACGGCGAGGCCGGACGCGGTCGCGCTCGTCTGCGGTGACATCAAGCTGACATACCGTCAACTCGACGCGAAGGCAAACCAGTTCGCACACGCGCTGATCGCCCGGGGCGTCGGTCCGGAGCAGGTCGTGGCGGTGGCGTTGCCGCGCTCGGTGGAGGCGGTGGTGGCGGTCCTGGGTGTGCTGAAGGCCGGGGCTGCGTACCTGCCGGTGGATCCGGCGTACCCGGCGGCACGGATCGCGTTCATGCTGGACGACGCGCGGCCCACGGTGGTGATCGACGACCCGGCGACAGTGACCGACGGAAACCGGCCGGACACCGACCCGCGGACCGCGCTCGACGCCCGGCACCCGGCCTACGTGATCTACACCTCAGGCTCGACGGGCCGGCCCAAGGGCGTCATGGTGAGTCACAGCGGCGTGTCGGGCCTGGTGGCGGCGCAGGTCGACCGGCTCGGCGTGGCGCCGGGCAGCCGCGTTCTCCAGTTCGCCTCGCCCAGCTTCGACGCGTCCTTCTGGGACCTGTGCGGTGCCGTGCTCACCGGCGCCGCCCTCGTCCTAGCCCCGTCCGAGGCCCCGCTGGAGGCCCTGACGGACCGCCGGCTCGACGTCACCCACGTGACGCTTCCGCCCTCGGCCCTGGCCGCGCTGGAGAGCGCCGACCTCACGGCCACCACCCTGGTGGTGGCGGGTGAGGCCTGCACGCCGGAGCTGGTGGCCCGGTGGGCGCCTGGCCGGCGGATGATCAACGCGTACGGTCCGACGGAGACCACGGTGTGCGCGACCATGAGCGACCCGCTGTCCCCGGGGCCCGGTGTACCGCCGATCGGCCGATCGGTCGCGGGCTTCCGGGTGTACGTCCTCGACGAGCGGCTGCGCATCGTGCCGCCAGGGGTGGTGGGGGAGTTGTACGTCGCCGGCCCCGGCCTGGCGCGCGGGTACCTGAACCGGCCCGGGCTGACGGCCGGGCGGTTCGTCGCCTGCCCGTTCGGCTCGACGGGTGCGCGGATGTACCGCACGGGCGACCTGGTGCGCCGGCGCGCCGACGGCGAGCTGGAGTACGTCGGCCGCGCCGACCAGCAGGTGAAGGTCCGCGGCTTCCGCATCGAACCCGGCGAGATCGAGGCGTCCCTGACCGAGCACCCCGCGGTCGCCCAGGCCGCCGTCCTCGCCCAGGACGACCGGCTCGTCGGCTACGTGGCGGCGCGTCCCGACACGGTCGTACGTCCGGCGGAGCTGACGGCGTATCTGCGCGACCGTCTGCCCGACTATCTGGTGCCGTCGGCGTTCGTGCTGCTGGACGTGCTGCCGCTGACGCCGAACGGGAAGCTGGACCGGGCGGCGCTGCCCGCGCCCGAGCAGGTGGCCACGGCGACGGGCCGGGCGCCGCGGACGCCGCAGGAGCAGATCCTGTGCGAGCTGTTCGCCGAGGTGCTGGGCGTGCCGCGGATCGGACTCGACGACGACTTCTTCGACCTGGGCGGGCACTCCCTGCTCGCCACCCGGCTGTCCGCGCGGGTGCGTTCGGTGCTCGGCGTGGAACTGGGGCTGCGCGCGCTGTTCCTGGCGCCCACCGTGGCCGGCCTGGCCGAGGCGCTGGCCGGGGCCGGCCGCGTACGCCCGGCGCTGACCGCGCACGAGCGGCCGGAGGCGGTGCCGCTGTCCTTCGCCCAGCGCCGACTCTGGTTCCTGCACCGCATGGACGGCACCGCCGCGACCTACCACATCCCGCTGGCGCTCCGGCTGACCGGGACGCTCGACCGGGCGGCGCTGGACGAGGCGCTGGCCGACGTGGTGGCCCGGCACGAGAGCCTGCGGACGGTCTTCCCGGAGGTCGACGGCGTACCCTGCCAGCTCGTCCTGGACCCGGCCGAGGCCCGGCCCCGGGCGCGGCTGACCGAGGTGTCGGAGGCCGAACTGTCCGAGCGGCTCGCCGAGTTCGCCCGGCAGCCCTTCGACCTGGAGGCCGAAGCGCCTCTGCGGGCGGAGCTGTTCGCGCTCGCGCCGGACGAGCACGTGCTGCTGCTGGTGATGCACCACATCGCCGGCGACGGCTGGTCCACCGGCCCGCTGGCCCGTGACCTGGCCGAGGCGTACGCCGCCCGGTGCGAGGGCCGCGCGCCGCACTGGCCGGCCCTGCCGGTGCAGTACGCGGACTACACGCTGTGGCAGCGCGACCTGCTCGGCGACGCCGCCGACCCGGAGAGCCGGTTCGCCGAACAACTCGATTACTGGAAACGTCAGTTGTCCGACCTTCCGGAGCTGCTCCAGCTGCCCGCCGACCGGCCTAGGCCGGCCGTCGCCGGCTGGCGCGGGGACCACGTCGGCCTGGAGCTGAGCCCCGAACTGCACATCGCCCTGGTGGAGTTGGCCCGACGGTCGGGCGCGAGCCTGTTCATGGTGCTGCAGGCGGCGTTGGCGGCGCTGTACACGCGGCTGGGCGCGGGCACCGACATCCCGATCGGAAGTCCGATCGCAGGACGTACCGACGAGGCGCTGGACGATCTGGTCGGGTTCTTCGTGAACACGCTGGTGCTGCGCACCGACACGAGCGGTGATCCGACGTTCGCCGAACTGCTGGACCGGGTCCGGGAGACGGCGCTGTCGGCGTACGCGCACCAGGACGTGCCGTTCGAGCACCTGGTCGAGGCGCTGAACCCGTCCCGCTCGCTGTCCCACCACCCGCTGTTCCAGACCATCCTGGCGGTGCAGAACGCTCCGATGGGCCGGTTCTCCCTGCCCGGCCTGGACGTCGCCGCCTACGCGGTGGCCACCGGAACCGCCAAGTTCGACCTCGGTGTGAGCCTCGTCGAACAGTTCGGTCCGGACGGCAGCCCGGCGGGGATCGTCGGCGCGGTGGAGTACGCCACCGACCTGTTCGACCGCTCGACGGTCGCAGCACTCGCCAGGCGCTGGACGCGCCTGTTGGAGGCGGTCACCGCCGACCCGGACCGGTCGATCGGACGGATCGAGCTCCTCGACGCCGACGAACGGCACCGTTTGCTGGAGCGGGGCAACGCAACCGCCCGGGAGGTGGCGGCCGTCCCGGTGCCGCAGGCGTTCGCCACGCAGGTGGCGGCGACACCGGACGCGGTCGCGCTGGTGTGTGGCGATGCCGAATTGACGTACCGGCAGCTGAACGCACGGGCGAATCGGTTCGCGCATGCACTGATCGCCCGGGGCGTCGGCCCGGAGCAGACCGTGGCCGTGGCCCTGCCGCGCTCGGTGGAGTCCGTGGTGGCAGTCCTGGGCGTACTGAAGGCCGGGGCCGCGTACCTGCCCGTGGATCCGGCGTACCCGCAGGCGCGGATCGCGTACATGCTGGCGGACGCCCGGCCGGCCCTGATGGTCGACGACCCGACACTGGTCACCGAGGTGTCCGCATGGCCGGAGACCGACCCCGTGGTCGCGCTCGACGTCCGGCATCCGGCCTACGTGATCTACACCTCGGGCTCGACCGGCCGCCCCAAGGGCGTCGTGGTCGGCCACGGCGGCGTCGCGAGCCTGGTCGCCGCACAGATCGAGCGCTTCGCGATCGAACCCGACAGCCGGGTGCTCCAGTTCGCCTCGCCCAGCTTCGACGCCTCGGTGTCGGAGATCTACACCGCCCTGCTGCGCGGCGCGGCCCTGGTGCTGCCCCCGACGGCGGACCCGGTCGCCGCGCTGACCGACCGGGACCTCGCGGTCACCCACGTGACCGTGCCCCCGTCCGTCCTCGCCGCCGTGCCGGAGGGCTCGGTGCGGGTGCCGACACTGGTGGTGGCGGGTGAGGCGTGCCCGCCGGAACTGGTGGACCGCTGGGCCGCCGGGCGCCGGATGATCAACGCGTACGGGCCGACCGAGACCACGGTGTGCGCGACCATGAGCGACCCGCTGTCCCCGGGAGCGGGCGTGCCGCCGATCGGTCGTCCGATCGCCAATGCCCGGGTGTACGTGCTGGACGAGCGGCTGCGGCCGGTGCCGACGGGCGTGGCGGGGGAGCTGTACGTCGCGGGCGCGGGACTGGCGCGCGGCTACCTGAACCGGCCGGACCTGACGGCTGGACGGTTCGTCGCCTGTCCGTTCGGGACCGGTGAGCGCATGTACCGCACCGGAGACCTGGTGCGCTGGCTGGGCGACAGTCAGCTGGAGTACGTCGGCCGTGCCGACGACCAGGTGAAGGTGCGCGGCTTCCGGGTCGAGCCCGGCGAGGTCGAGGCGGCGCTGGCCGAGCACCCCGCCGTCGCCCGGGCCGCCGTCCTCGCCCAGGACGACCGGCTCGTCGGCTACGTCGTCCCGCACCAGGACGAGGCCCGGGACAGTGGCCTGGAAGCGGACCACGTGGGCGAGTGGCAGGACATCTACGACGCCCTGCCCATCACCCCTGAGGAAGCCGGCTTCGGCCAGAACTTCGTCGGCTGGAACAGCAGTTACGACGCCAGCCCGATCCCGGTCGAGCAGATGCGGGAGTGGCGGGACGCCACCGTGGCCCGCATCCTGGCCCTGCGCCCCCGCCGGGTGCTGGAGGTCGGCGTCGGCACCGGACTGCTGCTGTCGCAGATCGCGCCGCACTGCGAGACCTACTGGGCGACGGACTTCTCCGCCACGGCGGTCGACGCGCTGACCGCGCAGGTCGGCCGGCAGGACGACCTGGCCGAGCGCGTCGTGCTGGGGACCCGCCCGGCGCACGACACCGACGGTCTGCCGGCCGGGTGGTTCGACACCATCGTGATCAACTCGGTGGTGCAGTACTTCCCGTCCGCCGACTACCTCGCCGACGTGATCGGGAAGCTGATGCGGCTGCTCGCCCCCGGCGGCACGCTCTTCGTCGGCGACGTCCGCAACCTGCGGCTGCTGCGCCCGCTGGCCACCGCGGTCCAACTGCACCGCACCGGTGCCGACGGCGACCTCGCGGCGGTGCGCCGCGCGGTGGAGCAGGCCGTCAGGGTGGAGAAGGAACTCCTGGTCGACCCGGACTTCTTCACCGTCCTGCGGGAGCACGGCACGGACATCGGCGCGGTGGCCGTGGAGGTCAAGCGCGGCCGTCACCACAACGAACTGACCCGCTACCGCTACGACGTGACGCTGCACAAGGCCCCGGTCGTTCCGGCGGCCCCGGGCCGGACGGTCGACCTGGAGTGGGGCCGCCGGCTCACGGGACTGGCCGAGCTGCGCGAACTCCTCGCCCAGCCGCCCGCCGACGTGCTGCGGATCACCGGAGTGCCGAACCGTCGGGTGCTGCGCGAGGCCGCCCTCTCCCGGGCGGTGCAGAACGGCGACGGCTCGCTCGCCGAGCTGCTGGAGCGGCTGCACGGCCCGGAGGCGAGCGAACACCTCGACCCGAAGGAGAGCGAATACCTCGATCCGGAGGCGAGCGAACTCCCCGACCCGGAGGACTTCCGGGCCGTCGGGATGGAGTTCGGCCGCTGGGTGGGCGTCACCTGGTCGGCCACCGTGGCCGACGCCGTGGACGTCGTCTTCGCCGACCCGCGGGCACAGCACGGCTCCCCGGTCGAGCCGTACCGGTCGGCCCGGACCGCCGGCACGCCGCTGTCGTCGCTGACCAACCGCCCGACCGGCGGCCGGGGCACCGGCGCCCTCATCGGCCAACTCCGCGAATGGCTGCGCGGGCGACTGCCCGACTACCTGATCCCGTCGGCGTTCGTGGCGCTGGAGACGTTGCCGCTGACGGCCAGCGGCAAGCTCGACCGCCGCGCGCTGCCCGCGCCCGACCTCGGCCAGGCCGGAGCCGGGCGGGCGCCGCGCACCCCGCAGGAACAGCTCCTCGCCGAGCTGTTCGCCGAGGTGCTCGGCCTGGCCCAGGTCGGCGTCGAGGACAGCTTCTTCGACCTGGGCGGACACTCGCTGCTGGCGACCCGCCTGGCCTCCCGCGTCCGGGCGACCCTCGGCGCGGAGCTCGAAGTCCGGACGCTGTTCGAGACGCCGACCGTGGCCGGACTGGCGGCCCGCCTCGACGGCTCCGGCACGGCACGGCCCACGCTGACCGCCCGGCCGCGGCCCGAACATGTGGAGCTGTCCTTCGCCCAGCGCCGCCTGTGGTTCCTGCACCGGATGGACGGGCCGAGCGCCACCTACAACATGCCGCTCGCGCTGAGCCTGACCGGTGAACTCGACCGCCCGGCCCTGCACGCCGCGCTCGCGGACGTGATCGCCCGGCACGAGAGCCTGCGGACTGTCTTCCGCGAGACGGACGGTGTGCCGTACCAGGTCGTGCTGAGCGCTTCGCAGGCGCACCCGGAGCTGCCCGTGGTCGAGCTCGACGAGAGCCGGCTGGCCGAGCGGCTGGCGCACACGGCCCGGCGAGGCTTCGACCTGGCGGCGGAGCCGCCGGTCCGGGCGGAGCTGTACGCGCTCGCGCCCGACCGCCACGTGCTGCTGGTCGTGGTGCACCACATCGCCGCCGACGGCTGGTCGATGGGGCCGCTCTCCGGCGACCTCGCGGCCGCCTACACGGCGCGCTGCCGTGGCGAGGAGCCGCAGTGGGCCCCGCTGCCGGTGCAGTACGCCGACTACACCTGCTGGCAACGCGACCTGCTCGGCGACACCGATGACCCGGACAGCCTGTTCGCCCGGCAACTGGCCTACTGGAAGGACGAGCTGGCGGGCATTCCGCAGCAGGTGCAGCTGCCCGCCGACCGGCCCCGGCCGCCGGTGGCCTCCCAGCAGGGCAGCCGGGTCGTGGTCGGTCTTGACCCCGAACTGCACCAGGCGTTGCGGGACCTGGCAGCCGCGCGCGGTGCCAGCATGTTCATGGTGCTCCAGGCCGGCCTCGCCGCGCTGCTCACCCGGCTCGGTGCAGGTACGGACATCCCCGTGGGCAGCCCGATCGCCGGCCGTACCGACCAGGCGCTGGACGACCTCGTCGGCTTCTTCGTCAACACGCTGGTGCTGCGCACCGACACGAGCGGCGACCCCGGCTTCGCCGAACTGCTCGACCGGGTGCGGCAGAAGGCGCTCGCCGCCTACGACCACCAGGACGTGCCGTTCGAGTACCTGGTCGAGGTGGTCAACCCGGCCCGGTCGCTGTCGCACCACCCGCTGTTCCAGATCATGCTGGCCCTGCAGAACGCGCCGGTGGGCGAGTTCACGCTGCCGGGCCTGTCGACCGGCCACCTGGAGGCGTCGACCGGGACCTCGCGGGTCGACCTGACGTTCAGCCTGGCCGAGCAGTTCAACGCGGACGGTCCCCCTGGGCCTGGCGGCCAGGGAGGTGCCCCCAGCCCCGACGGCCTGGTCGGCGCGGTGGAGTACGCCACCGACCTGTTCGAACCGGCCACCGTGGAGCTGCTGTTCGAGCGCTGGGCGCGGCTGCTGCGCGCGGCGGTCACCGACCCCGGCCGGCCGATCAGCCGGATCGACATCATGTCGGACGAGGAACGCCGCCGACTGCTGTCCGAGTCCACCGGCGCCGCGGTCGAGCTGCCCGAGGCCGCGCTGCCGGAGCTGTTCGCGCGCCAGGTGCGCGCCACCCCGGACGCGGTGGCCGTCGTGGCGGGTGCCACCGAGCTGACCTACCGGGAACTCGACCTGCGGTCCAACCGCCTCGCACGGGCACTGATCCGCCAGGGCGTACGACCGGAGACCCCGGTCGCGGTGCTGCTGGACCGCTCGGCGGACCTCGTCGTGGCGCTCCTGGCGATCATCAAGGCGGGCGGCGCCTATGCGCCCCTCGACTCGCGCTTCCCGCAGTCCCGGATCGACCTGATCCTCCAGGAGGCCGGGGCCGCGCTGGTGCTCGACGAGGACGTGCTGACCGCGTTGATCGAGGGCGAGCCCGACTCGTCCGAAATCGAAGTACGCTGCGACCAGCGGCAGTTGGCGTACGTGATGTACACCTCCGGCTCGACCGGCCGGCCTAAGGGCGTGGCCGTCACCCACCGCGACGTGGTGGGCCTCGCGCTCACCCCCGAGTACCGCGGCGGCGGACACGAGCGGGTGCTGATGCACTCCCCGACCGCCTTCGACCTCTCGACCTACGAGCTGTGGGTGCCGCTCCTCAACGGCGGCCGGGTCGTGGTCGCACCGCCCGAGCGGCTCGACCTCGACCTGCTGCAGCACACGATCAGCACGCACGAGGTGACCGGACTGTGGCTGACGGCCGGCCTGTTCCGCCTGGTCGCCGAGGAGCGGCCGGCCCTGCTCGCGGGGGTGCGCGAGGTGTGGACCGGCGGTGACGTGGTCTCCCCGGCCGCCGTCGCCCGGGTGCTGGACGTCTGCCCCGGCATCGAGGTGGTCAACGGCTACGGGCCCACCGAGGCCACGACCCTGGCCACCTGCCACCCGGTGCACAGCCTCCCCGGGAACGCCGCGACCGTGCCGATCGGCGGGCCGATGGCGAACATGCGCGCCTACGTCCTCGACGAACGCCTGCGGCCGGTGCCCACAGGCCTGGTCGGCGAGCTGTACCTCGCGGGGACGGGCGTGGCCCGCGGCTACCTCGGCCGACCCGGTCTGACGGCGGAGCGCTTCACCGCCGACCCGTACGGGCCGCCCGGTAGCCGGATGTACCGCACCGGCGACCTGGCGTGGTGGCCGGCCGGGGGCACCCTGGAGTTCGCCGGACGGACCGACCACCAGGTCAAGCTCCGCGGCCTGCGGATCGAGCCCGGCGAGATCGAGGCGATCCTCGCGAGCTGCCCGGGCGTCGCCCAGGCGGCCGTCGTCGCCCGCGAGGACCGGCCCGGCGACAAGCGCCTTGTGGCCTACCTGGTGCCCGCCCCCGAGGGCGTGCCCGAGACGGGCGAGCTCTCCGGGCGGCTGCGCCGTGAACTGCCCGACTACATGGTGCCGTCGGCGTTCGTCACCCTGGACACGCTGCCGTTGACCGCCAACGGCAAGCTGGACCGGGCCGCCCTGCCCGCCCCCGAGTACGGGGCGCAGGGCACCGGACGCGGCCCCCGGACACCGCGGGAGCAGCTGCTGTGCGGCCTCTTCGCCGAGGTCCTCGGCCGGGAACAGGTGCACATCGACGACAACTTCTTCGACCTGGGCGGGCACTCCCTGCTGGCCGCCCGCCTGGCCTCCCGCGTCCGCGAGACCCTCGGCCTGGAGCTGGGCCTGCGCATGCTGTTCGAGGCACCGACCGTGGCCGGTCTCACCGAGCGCCTGGTCATGGACGACCCCGAGGACGCCTTGGACGTCGTACTGCCGCTGCGTTCGACCGGGACCGGCACGCCGCTGTTCTGCATCCACCCCGGCGGCGGCATCAGCTGGTCGTACAGCGGGCTCCTGAACCACATCGGTCCCCAGCACCCGGTCTACGCGATCCAGGCACGCGGCCTCGGCCGCCCCGAACCCCTGCCGACGTCCTTCGAGGAGATGGCGGCCGACTACGCCGACCAGATCCGCAAGATCCAGCCCGAGGGCCCGTACCTGCTGCTCGGCTGGTCCGCCGGCGGGCTGATCGCCCACGCGCTCGCCTGCGAGCTGCAGGCGCGCGGCGAGCGGACCGCGCTCCTTGCCATCCTCGACGCCTACCCGGTCAAGGACGTGCAGTTCGAGGAGATGCCCGTGCCCACCGAGCGGGACGTGCTCGTCGGTGTGCTCGACGTCGACCCGGACGAGTTGGGCGACCGGGAGCTGACCTACGCCGAGGTCGCCGAGGTCCTGAACCGGCGCGGCAGCGCGCTGCAGGGCCTGACGGAGCAGCAGATCGAGGTCATCGTCCACATCATGATCAACAACGCGCAGCTGGCGGTCGACTTCGTCCCCACCGGGTTCGACGGCGACCTGTTGCTGTTCAACTCGACGATCGACCGCGACGGGGACGACGCCGGGCCCGCGACCTGGCGCCCCTACATCGCGGGCCGGATCGAATCACACGAGATCACCACCCGGCACAACCGGATGACCGAAGCCGGCTCGCTGGCCCAGATCGGACCGATCCTGGCCGCCCGCCTCGCCGAAGCCACCCGTGACACCACCCTTTCCCACCTGGAGGACTGACCCATGACCAACCCGTTCGAGGACGAGAACGGCACCTTCCTCGTGCTCACCAACGACGAGAACCAGCACTCGCTGTGGCCGCAGTTCGCGGACGTCCCCGACGGCTGGAGCATCGCCCACGGACCCGACACCCACGCCGCCTGCCTGGAGTACGTCGAGCGGTCCTGGACCGACATGCGGCCCAAGAGCCTCGCCGACGCCATGAACGCCCAGCAGTAGCGCGGCTCGCAGTGAACCTGACCGACACCACCGACGAGGCCCTCGACAGCGCGGGCCTCGCCCGGTCCGACGACCTCGCCGCGGCCCTGCTCACGCCCGAGGCCCGCCGGGACCCCTACCCGTTCTACGCCCGCATGCGCCGCGAGGACCCGGTCCACCGCAGCGCCCAGGGCATCTGGTACCTCACCCGGTACGCCGACGTCGAGGCGGCCCTGAGCGACCTGCGGCTCTCCAACGACCGGGACCGGATGACCCGCGCCTACAGCGCGCTCGGCGGCGACCTCAAGGCCTTCAGCCGGCTCACCGACCGGCTCGGCCGGGTGATGAGCAACACCGACCCGCCGGACCACGCCCGGCTGCGCAAGCTGGCCAACCGGGCCTTCACCGCCCGGCGCGTCGAAGCCCTGCGCGACGGCATCCAGCGGATCGTCGACCGGCTCATCGACGAGGCGGTCGCGGCCGGGCCGACCATGGACCTGATCGAGGCGGTCGCCTCCCCGCTGCCGATGTCCGTCGTCTGCGAGCTCTTCGGTATCCCGCCCGAGGACCTCCCGCAGGTCAAGACCTGGTTCCAGCGGTTCGGCCGGCTGAGCGAGGACATCGACAAGTCCGAGGCGGCGATCGAGCAGTACGAGGAGTACCTCGCCCGGCTCGTCCGCCGCCGCCGGGCCGACCCCGGCGACGACCTCATCAGCGCCCTGGTCGCCACCCAGTCGCAGGACGACCGGCTCACCGACTCCGAACTGCTGGCCACCTGCTTCGTCCTGATCACCGCCGGCGACGAGACCACCACCCACGTGGTCGGCAACGGCATGCTCGCCCTCTTGCGCCACCCCGACCAACTGGCCTCGCTGCGCGCCGACCCGGCGCTGGTCCGCACGGCCGTCGAGGAACTCGCCCGCTACGACACCCCGACCCAGGCGATCGTCCGGGTCGCCGCCGAGGACATCGCGATCGGCGGGCGGACGCTGCGCGAGGGCGAGCTGGTCTACCTGTTCCTCGCCGCGACCAACCGTGACCCCGAGCGCTTCGAGGACCCCGACCGACTCGACCTGACCCGCCCCGGCAACCGGCACCTCAGCTTCGGCAACGGACCGCACTTCTGCCTCGGCGGCCCGCTGGCCAAGCTCCAGGCGGAGGTGGCCGTCGGCACGCTGGTCCGCCGGCTCCCGCACCTGCGGCTGGCCGACGGCGCGGCCCTCGACTGGCGGCCCAACCCGCTGCAACGGCGGCTCACCGCGCTTCCGCTCGCCTACTGACCCATGAACGACGACGAAGGAGAAGTGACCATGGCCCGAGAGCTCGAGGTCCGCCGGGAACAGGACCTGCCCGCCACGCCCGAACAGGTCTGGGACGCGGTCGCCACCGGTGCCGGCAACCTCGGCTGGCTCTACCCGATGGAGGTCGAGCCGCGCGTCGGTGGAAAGGCCACGCGCGGCGACAGCACCGTCGTGGCGTGGGAGCCGCCGCACCACTTCGCGGTTCGGGCGACCCAGGACGGCGGGTTCTCCAACACGCTCACCTACCGCATCGAGCCGGCCGACGGCGGCGCGAGCCACCTGCGGATGGGAATCCACTGGGTGCACACGGGCGTCGTGGACGACACCTGGAACTGGGACACCAAGGCGGACGCGGCCGAGAAGCACGTCGACTTCTACCAGCACTCCCTCCCCGAGTACCTGAGGCACTTCGCCGGCCGCCCCGCCGTCTACGTGAAGGCCGCCCGTGGCGAGTGCACCGAGGATCCCGCCGACTTCGCCGCCCTGCGCCGGCGCCTCGGCCTCGCCGACGGCGCGTCCGTCGGCGACCGGTTGCCGCTCGACCTCCCGGGTACGGACGGCGGCCCGACGGAGGTGGTCGTGGACTGGCTGAGCCCCGACTTCGTCGGCCTGCGAGGCCCGGACGCGCTGTACCGGTTCTTCAACGGCAGTTCCTGGAACTGGCCGATCTGGCTGGGCCACCACCTGTTCGCCGAGGACGCGGACGAAAAGCAGGCCATCAAGGCCTGGAACGCCTGGCTCAACGGCTCCTGACCCATCGCACAACACAATCGAAGGACCTCTGGTGGAAACACTGCTCTACGCCGCCGAACTCGTCCGGGAAGACGGCACCTACAAACTCGTGGTTCAGGACGTGGTGCGGGACACGGTCCAGGTCACCCCGGTTCCCGAATCCGCGGTGGCCAGGCTTCCGGCCTTCCTGTCGGTGCTGAGTTCCAAGCTCGGCTCGGCGACGGCACGCGGCCGCTGGTAGACCGCTTCCAAATTGACGAGGCCGGTGTCGTCCCGCACATCGACTGCCGGACGGCACCGGCTCCGTGACCGGGCGCTGATGGCCGAACGTCAGCCCAGGACCGTTCTGGAGGCGGCACCCTCGGCCAGAGGCCGTCTGCGGGAGAAAGCCCCCAGGTCGACGACGACACCGGTGTGTTCCCCCGTGTACCGCAGCGGATCGCGGTCGTGGTCGTGGCCGGCCTCGACCCGGTCGACCAGGGTGGCGAGGAACCGGCCCGCCAGGGGAGCGTTCTTGAACTGGTTGCCGCTCGTGCCCATCGCGACGTAGAAGCCGGCCAGATCGGTGCGGTCGTAGATGGGGGACCAGTCGTCGGCGGCGTCGTAGACACCGGCGACGCCGGTCGGCCGGTTCGGCACGCCGAGGAGCGGGAACCGGCGTGCGGCCCTGGTCACCTGGGTCTCGAACCGGGCGGGCGTCGGGTGCGGGTTGCACTCGTCGGGATCGTCGAGCCACTCCCTGGGGTCGCAGGCGGGCAGCGTACTGCCGATGAGGAGGTGTCCGCCGGAGGGGCGCAGATAGATCCCGAGGTCGACATCGGCCACGATCGGGCCGAGCGTGGTCTCGGCGCCGCCCGGGCCCGACGGGTCGGTGTCGCCCTGGCCGACCGGTGCGGCCACCTGGTGGACCTCCTGGCGCAGGGGGCGCACTCCGACGGTGAACTCGGCCCCGACCCCGGCCAGCCGGTTCAACGCTCCCGACCAGGGCCCGGCGGCGTTGACCACCACCGGTGCGGTGATCGCGGTGCCGTCGGCGAGCCGGATGCCGGCCACCCGGTCCTCGCGACGCAGGACACCGACGACCGTGCGGTGGAAGAGGAAACTCGCGCCGAGGCGGGCCGCCGCGTCCGCGAGGTTCTGTGCCGCGAGCTGCGGATCGTCGACGAAGCCCGCGTCGGGTGTGAACAGCGCGCCGAGTTCACCTTCGGGGCCGGAGAAGAAGGCATCGTCGAGCAGGGACCTGGGAGGCCCGTAGCGTCCCGCGTCGATACCGGGGATCCGGCTGCGCAGCGTCGCGGCGTCCCAGCGCTCGTGCGGCACACCGGCACGCTCGAACAGCGCGACGACCTCCGACGTCCCGGAGCCCGGTGCGTCGAGGAGTACCGCTCCGGTCCGCCGGAACGCCGCCAGACCAGGGCCGCGCACGGTGCCCAGGTGCTCCGCCCATCGTCCCCAGCAGTGCCGGGACTCCCACGCGGTGGCGACACCGTCCCAGGTCGAGTAGTTGAAACGGATGATCGCGCTCGACGCGCTGGTGGATCCGTGGCCGACGCCGCCGGACTTGTCGACGACCACGACGCGCCGACCGGTGCGCGCCAGTTCCAGTGCCACCGCGGCACCGATCACACCGGCCCCCACGACGACCGCGTCCGCGCCGGACGGCGGCGTGTCCGCTTCCCCGGCCGTCATGACAGCGGCTCCTCGGGGGTTCGCGGAGTCCGGTCACTGCCGTCGTCCGGGGGAACGCGACGGGCCTGGGGCGGGCGGTCGTCGGCGCGGTACGGGAAGTGGCAGGCGGCGCGATGCGGCTGACCGGCCGCGTCCTGCTGCGGGTCCCGCGCGGCGCAGACGTCCCGTCCGGGATGCCGGTCAGGTCCGACGGGGCAGCGCGGATGGAAGCGGCACCCGGTCGGCGGCGACGCGGGGTCGGGCACCTCACCGGCCAGAAGGGGTTCCCCGGCCGGGCGTCTCCCGGCGTGCAGACTGGGCACGGCGGACAGCAGCGTTCGGGTGTAGGGATGCCGTGGGCCGCTCAGCAGGCTCTCGGTGGCGGCGATCTCCACGATCCGGCCGAGGTACATCACGGCGACGGCGTCCGACACATGGCGGACGGCGGCGAGGTCATGGCTGATGAACAGCATGGCGAAGCCCATGCGCCGCTGCAGATCCCGGAGCATGGTGAGCAGTGCCGCCCGGACCGACACGTCGAGAGCCGAGGTGACCTCGTCGGCGATGAGCACCGCCGGATCGACGGCGAGCGCGCGGGCGACGGCGACGCGTTGGCGCTGGCCGCCCGAGAGCTGCCGCGGCAGCCGGTCGGCGCAACCGGTGTCGAGACCGACGAGTTCCAGCAGTCCGCCGACGCGCCGTTCGCGGCTACGGCGGTCCAGCCGGACGAAGGCCCCGGCTGCTTCGACAAGCGACTGGCGGACCGTCATACGGGGGTCCAGTGCCGTGTCCGGGTCCTGGAACACCAGTTGGACCTGTTGGCCCAGCCGACGCCGATCCGCCGCCCGGCGGCCTCGGTACTCCCGTCCGCCGACCGTGATCCGCCCGGCGCACGGGCTGTCCAGCCCGACGACCGCACGTGCCAGAGTGGACTTTCCCGAACCGGACTCGCCGACCAGGCCGACCGTCGTGCCCCGGGGAACCTCCAGTGACACCCCGTCCACCGCCGTGACCGGCCCGAACGGTCCGTGGTGGCGGACGGTGACGTCGCACAGCGCCAGCCCTGCCTCTTCCCTCACTGCTCCGCCTCTTCGGTCTCACGCTGTCCGCGGAACGGTGCCGGGGGCAGCGGCTGCCAGCAGGCGACCTCGTGCTCCGGGTCGAGCGGGGACAGCACGGGGCTCTCCACGGCACACCGGTCCACCCGATGCGGGCAGCGGTCATGGAACGGGCAGCCCGGGGCCGTACCGCCCGGATCGGGCGGCCCTCCCTCGATGGTGTGCAGGGGGTGGTCGCGATCCGCGGCCAGGTCCGGCACCGAGGCCACGAGCATCCGCGTGTACGGATGCTGTGCGCCGGTCGCCAGTTCACGGGCGGGAAGACTCTCCACGATCATTCCGCCGTACATGACCAGAACTCGGTCGCAGGCGTCGGCCACCAGGGCGATGTCGTGGCTGATGAAGAGGATCGCGGTGCCGTCGTCCCGCCGGATACGGCGGAGCAGGTCCATGATCTGCCGCTGCACGGTGACGTCCAGGGCTGTCGTCGGCTCGTCCGCGACGATGAGGTCGGGCCGCATCATCGAAGCGGCGGCGATCGCCACTCGCTGCCGCTGACCGCCGGACAGCTGGAAGGGCCGGGAGCGCAGCAACCGGCGCCCGCCGGGCAGCGCGACCCGCTGAAGCTGGACCAGGGCCTGCTCGACGGCCTCGGCACGAGGCGTGCGGTGGTGTGCGCGCACGGCCTCCGTCATCTGCGTTCCGATGCGGAGCGACGGGTTGAAGGCCGAGGCCGGGTTCTGGAAGATCATCGCCATCCCCGCCGCCAGCTGCCTGCGCCGCTCTTTGCCTGACAGCGACTCGGCGTCCGCGCCGAGGAACCGGTGGGTGCCCCAGGTCGCGCAGGCGCCGTCCGGCAGCAGGTCGGCGATGGCGAGCGCCGTCAGCGACTTGCCGGAACCGGACTCGCCCACCAGGCCGACCATCTCACCGCGTTGCAGGGTGAGGGTGACACCGCGGACGGGCCGGACCACTCCCTCCGCCGTGGGAAGGGCGACCCGCAGATCCCTCAGCTCCAGCACGTGGTCCGCGGCTGCCGGAAGGCCGGTGCGTGCCGGGTGTGGCGCGGATTCCGCCGGCTGCCGTGGGCGGGTGCGGCGCGCGGCGGCTCCGGCCAGCATCTCGCCGAGCAGTTGGAAGGCCACGGCGGCGTACACGATGGCGATGCCGGGGGCCACGGCGGGCAGCGGTTCGGTGTAGATGCGGTCCAGGCCCTGGCTGAGCAGCAGCCCCCAGTCGTACGAGGGGGGCTGCACCCCCAGTCCGAGGAAACTCAGTCCCGACAGGGCCACGAGTGCCGAGCCGGCGGCGACCGTGGTGTTGAGCATCAGCGGTTCGGCGATGTGGGGCAGGACATGGCGCAGCAGGAGCCGGTGACGGCGCAGGCCGAGCACGCGCGCCGCCGCCATGAAGTCGGTTCCGGCCACTTTGGCCGCGAGGGTCTGGGTGATCCGCGCGAAGCCGGGCGCACAGGCGACGGCGAGTGCGCACACGGCCCCGTCCGCCCCCGCACCGAAGAGGGCCGCGAAGAACATCGCGACGAGGAGCGCGGGGAAGGCCAGCAGGAGGTTGATCAGGGCTCCCAGCAGGCGGCGGGCACGTCCGCCGACGACGGCGGTGAGCGCCCCCAGCGTGATCCCGGCCGTCGCACCGAGGAGCGTGGCCGCGACGGCCAGCAGCAGGGAGAGCCAGGTCGCCGAGAGCAGCCGGGCGAGCAGGTCGCGCCCGAGATGGTCCGTGCCGAGCAGATGGCTTGCAGAGGGCGCCCGCAACACCGCCGACGGGTCCGGACGTTCGGCGGCCTGCCCCCACAGCACCGCCCCCGCGACGGCCAGTACGACGAGTGACCCGAGCATCACCAGGGTGATCACGCCCATCGGTGTGGACCAGCCCGAGCGGGCCGCACGAGACCTGCCGGCGGTGGCACGCGGCGTGAGCGGGGAAGGGGCGGACAACGCCATCGGATCACGTCTCCCGGATGACCGATCGGGGGTCGAGCAGCGCGAGGGCCAGATCGACCAGGAAGTTCACCACGAGGACGGCCGAGCCCAGCACCAGGACCGACGCCTCGACGACCGCGTAGTCCTGTGCGACCACGGACTGCGCCATCGCCGAACCGATGCCCGGCCAGGCGAACACCTTCTCGACCAGTACCGTTCCCGCGATCAGGGCCGGCAGCAGGTTCCCGGCGACCGTCAGCGACGCGGTCAGCGTGTTCGGGGCCACGTGGCGCAGGTAGAGCGGGACGGCGGACAGCCGTTTCGCACGGGCGGCACGCACATAGTCCGTGGCGAGGACCTTGAGCGTCTCCACCCGCACGATCCGCAGCAGGACCGCGGTCGGAGCGAGCGCCAGCGCGAGGACGGGCAGCACATAGGACCGGGGACCGAGGTCGCCGGCGGCGGGAAGCATGCGCAGGGCGACCGCCAGCCCCGCGGTGAGACCGGCCGCGAGGACGAAGTCCGGCACGCCCGCCAGGACCGATGTGGTGGCGGTGAACGCCAGTTCCACCCGTGGGCGTCGCCCTCCGTGCGTCCACGCCGCGGCGAGCAGCCCCCCTGGGAGGGCGACGGCGAGTACGCAGGCGAAGGCCACGACGGCGAGCAGCAAGGTGGCCGGCAGTCGTGCCCTGACCAGGTCGGCCACCGGCTCGCCGGTCACCAGCGAGACCCCGAGGTCCCCGTGGGCCAGGTGTCGCAGATACCGCCAGTACTGAGTCGACAGGCCATGATCCAGACCGAGTTCGTGCCGCTTCGCCGCCACCAGGTCCGGCGGGGCGTCCACGCCCAGCGCGGCCCGGACCGGGTCCCCGGGGACCAGCCGGATCATCGCGAAGGAAGCGGTGACGACAAGGAAGAGCGAGACGACCAGCCGTGCCGCGCGCCGGCAGCAGAACACCGCCCACGGATGGCGCCGCGCCAGGGCACCGAGCCGTGCGGACACGGTCGTCATGAGAGACCTCCTCGACTGGTGGTGGTCGGCCGGGTGGTGGGTCCGCCGCCGCTATCTGTGCAGGCGGATGCTGGTCGGTACGATCCGGCCGCCGGGTGCGACGGAGAAGGTCGTCCGGTAGCCGTACACCGTGCTCGTGCCGTCGGCGATGGGCAGCGCGTCGGCCGAGCGGAGAAGCGCCGCGGCGGCCCTGTTCCAGTCCGCGCAACTGGCCGAGCCCGGCGCACGCAGGGCCCGGGCGACGAATCGGTCGTAGGCGGGGTTGGTGACGTGCGCGAAGTTCAGTCCTCCTGACGACGGCGGCCCGGAGAAGTACGGGACGAGCTGCGCGGGCAGCGGCGGCCCCGGCGAGCTGCCGACCACGACGTCGAAGTCGCCGCTTCCGTACATGGCCTGGACCACCGCGTTGCGGCTCTCGCCGACGAGGTCGACGTCCACGCCCAGCGCCTGCCACGTCACGGCCATCAGTTCGGCGACCGACGGAAGGGTGGAGCCGAAGTCGGCGCTGCTGAGCAGCCGCAGACGCAGCGGTCGGCCCTGCTTGACCAGCCTGCCCCGCACGTTCTTCGTCCAGCCCGCGGCGCGCAGGGCCCGCACGGCGCTGCGGTGCGAGGGCAGGTTCCCCGCGGCCACGTCGGAGTAGCAGAGGGAGTTCGGGGCGGTGAGAGCGCGGGCGGGCGTACCGGTGCCCCCGATCGCCACATTGGCGAGGCCCTTGCGGTTCAGGGCCCCCACCAGCGCCCGCCGCAGCACCGGATCGCTCAGGGGCCGGTCGGCGCGCTCGTTGAAGAAGGTCAGCCCCACCACGGTCGGCACCCGGGCGGTCGCCAGACCGTGGCCGGTCAGCCGCGCGCGGTCCGGGCCGGTCACCATGGCGATGTTCACCCCGCCCGTGAGCAGCAGGTTCGCCACGGTGGACTCCTGCGGAACCACCGTCACCACGATCCGCTCCGGCTGCCCCGGAGCCGCGTTGCCCGCTCCGCGCGGCCCCCACGCGTAACCCTTGCGCCGCGTGAAGAGGTAGGGACCCCCCGAGGCGTAGCCGCTCAGCACATACGGCCCGGTGCCCTCCGATCTCCTGTCCAGCGCGCCGGGATCCGCCAGTCCGGCGGGGCAGACCACGGGCAGCAGACCGATCGTCCGCACGATGAAGCTGTACGGCGATGCCGTCCGCACCGACACCGTCCGCTCCGCGTCGTCTGCCGACACCGTGAACGGCACACCCGGCAGGGCGGTCCGGGCACCGACGAGCCGGTTGCGGGGATCGCCGGCATACCGCAGCGACCGGGCCACCCCGGACGCCGTCAGGGCCGTGCCGTCGGAGCAGGTCACCCCCTTGCGCAGGGTGAAACTCGCCGCAGTGGCCCCCGCCTGCCATCTCTCGGCCAGACCGGACACCACACGCCCGTCCCGCGCCACATCGACCAGTGAGTCGTAGGCGTAGGGAGCCAGTGAAAGGCCGAACTGCGAGTACGGGTTGAAGCTCGGGGTCTCGGAGGCGGTGGCGATCGTGACGGTGCCGCCCACGACCACAGGAGTGCGCGTCGACGACACGTCGCCGCCGCAACCGGCCAGCACGACTGACACGACGGCGCCGACCGCCGCCGCCACCGACCGAGCCCTGGGAGACGACACGGTTCGGCGGCGCATGGCGCTCATCGTGCCATCGCGATCGACGGCGCCGGCCGGGCTTTCCCGGGACGGACGCGAACATGCGGGACTATTTCCCCCGTCCGAGTGAGGCCGCCCGACGCGCGGTCCACGCTCCTGTTGCTGACGCTGCGTCACCTCGAGACGCACACTGGCGACATGGTCATCAATCCAGCGGGCTCCCCGGACGACTCGACGGAGCGCGAGATCGACCGACTCGCGACCTCGTACTGGGACTTCCTGCTCGCACGCGAGCCGTCGCTGCGCACACGCCGCGGGCTGCCGGTCGAGTCGCTGCCGGGGGTGTCCGCCGCGGAGGCCGACGAGCGCGCCGGGTTCGCGGCAGGGGTGCTGGACCGGCTGCGTGCGCTGCGACCGGCGGAGCTGTCCGGTCCCGCCGCCGACACGGCGGGCTTCCTCCGGGCACTGGCCGAACAGGAAGCGGAGGCGGGACGTTTCCACTGGCTCACCCCCACCGCCACGCCGTACCAGCTCTTCCGCCTCCAGCAGTACGGTGACACCGTCTTCCGCCCGTTCCGCTTCGAGCACCGAGCCGACGCGGACCGGTACGTGACCCTCGTACGGGACCTGGCCCGCTGCGTCGCGGCGATCGGCGACAAGGTCGCCGGGCAGGCGGAGCGGGGCTTTCACATCCCCGCCCCCGCCCTGACCGGCGTCCACACCACACTCACCCGCCTGCGGGCGTCGTCGGCTCGGTACGTCCGGGCGGATGCCGAGCGGCTCACCCGACTCGACGCGGCGAGCCGGGGGCACCTGCGCGACACGGTCGAGCGGCTCGTGGCCACCGAACTGGAGCCGGCGTTCGACCGCCTCGTCGCCCTCGTGGGCGACCCGGACTACCTCCGGCGGGCACCGCAGGCCGTCGGCTGGGCCCGCTACCCGGAAGGCGAGGCGGCATACCGGTCCTTCGTCAGGACGTACACATCCGGCGACACGCCACCCGAACGCCTCCACGAACTCGGCCGGGAGCACTGCCGCGAACTCGGCGAGCGGCTGCGGGAGATGCGCGACACGCTCGGTTTCGCGGGGACGGAGGCGGAGTTCCACGAACGGCTCGCGACCGAGCCGCGCCTGTACGCCGCCACCCCGGAGGAGGTCGAAGCCCGCTACCGCGGACACCTCGACCGCCTCGCGCCGCTGCTGCCGCGCTGGTTCGCGGTCCTGCCCCGCGCCCCCTACGACGTGGCCCGCCTCGACCCGGCGCTGGAGGGTTCGATGACGTTCGGCTACTACGAACCGCCGACCGCCACGCAACCGGTGGGACGCTACCGCTACAACGCCTCGGACCTGGCACACCGGTCACTGCTCGGCGCAGCCGCGCTCATCTACCACGAGCTGTCGCCCGGACATCACTTCCACCTCGCCCGCCAGGCCGAGAACACCGCGCTGCCCGACCTGCGACGCGAACTGGCGGCCTTCAGCGGGTTCGAGGAAGGCTGGGCGGAGTACGCGGCAGGGCTCGCCTGGGAGATGGGGCTGTACGACGACCCGTGGGACGCGTACGGACGACTGGCCCACGAACGGTTCACCGCGCAGCGCCTCGTCGTCGACACCGGCCTCAACCTCGGGACGATGACGCTGGAGGAGGCGCGCACCTTCATGCGGGCCCACGCGGCAGCCGAGTCCGAAGGACAGATCACGACCGAGTTGTTGCGCTACGCGACCGATCTGCCGGGGCAGGCGCTCACGTACCGGGCGGGTCACACGGAGTTCACGGCACTGCGGGCAGCGTGCGAACGCGGCGCCGGCGCCGCCTTCGACGTGCGCGCCTTTCACGAGACCGTGCTGGCCGGCGGCACACTGCCGTTTCCCGCCCTGCGCCGACGGGTGGCGAGAGAACTGCCCGGGGCACACGGCCGACCAGGCTTCCAGGGAAGGCCGCTCTACTCGAATGAGTGAAGGCCACGGGGAATTCGTAGCCGTTTGCCCGGCCTCGGATACTCTCTGTGATGGAGGGTGCGGGTCCGCTGAAGCGGAGTGCGTCCATCTAATCATCATCTCCTCGACAGAAGAGAAGGATGTTGTGCCATGCCGCCTGTAGTACCTCCTTTCCTGATCGGTCTGATCGCCGCGTCCCTGGTGAAGAGGCTGGGCAAGCCCTTGGTGCGAGGGGTCGTCAAAGCGTCGGTGGGCCTGGGACTTGAGGTCAAGCGGGCCGTCCATGAAGCCGGCGAGGGAATCCATGATCTCGCCGCCGAGGCGACTGCCGGGGTGCTCGCAGCCCAGACGACACCGGGAGCGCGACACAGCGTAGGCGTCCCGGAGGACGGCACCGCGGGCCGGGCCGCTGAGGAAGCGAAGTCGGCGCCGGCAGCGGCAGCCAAGCCGGCGCCCGCAGCGGTAGAGGCCCCCGAGGGACGGACCGGCGCTCAGGACAAGCCCGTCGGCAAGGCCCGTAGCACCGGTTCGGCCGCCGCCAAGGCGCGCTGAGTCTGCCCGCCGACCTGTGCCATCGGCGACATGGTGGGCTGCGCCCTATCGGCCATCACGACACCCTGATGGAGGCAGGTCAGATGTCTGCGACCGGAACCCCCCTGTATTCCGCAGGACTCATCCAGGAAGGCGGTGCCTGCGAACTCGTCGTGACCGATTGCCGGCGCCACACCGTGCGGCCCGCATACGTGTCCACGCGCGGGATCCGTCGGCGATGACGGTGACCGACCCGAAGAAGTGGTTCCGTGTTCACCAGCGGGCGGCGGACCCCAGGCTCCGACTGGTGTGTTTCCCGCACGCCGGCGGCACGGCACAGCTGTTCCACGGCTGGCCCGCGCTGCTCCCCGCGGACGTCGAGGTGCTCGCCGTGCGGTACCCCGGCCGCCAGGACCGGCTTGCGGAAGCCTGCATCGAGGACATGGCCACCCTGGCCGACACGATCGAGGACGCACTGCGGCCCTGGCTCGACCGGCCGCTGGCGCTCTTCGGGCACAGCATGGGCGCCTGCGTCGCCTACGAGGTGGCCCTGCGACTGGAGACCCGCGGCATCGTCCCCGAGCACCTGCTGGTCTCCGCACACGAAGCCCCCCGGTGGGCCGAACGCGTCGCGCTGCACGACGCCGACGACGAATCCCTGATCACCCATGTCCGGCACCTCGGAGACCTGCACTCGCAGGCCTACGACATCCCGGAGCTGCGTGACCTGCTGCTGCCCGCCCTCCGTTCGGACTACCGGCTGATCGAGGGCTACCACCCCCTGAATCCGGCTCCGGTCAAGGCGCCGATCACCGCGTACGTCGGCCAGGACGATCCGAGTTGCGTGCTCGACGGGGTCCTCGCCTGGTCCGGCCTCACCGCCCCGGGCTCCTTCGAGCTGTGCCCGTTCCCCGGGGATCACTTCTACCTCGCAGCCCGGGAGGCCGAAGTGGTCGCGGACGTGGCAGCACGCCTTGCGCGTGCGTGCGGCGCCGGTCAGGCCTGACGGCGGATGCCGGCACCGCGCATGGCGCCCGCGGGGTTCCCGGGGGACGATGGTCGTACCGGTCGCTGAGACGTGCGGTGTCCCCGGCAGCGGCCGCGAAGGCCGGGACGGAGAAGGGACCATGCGACCGGGAACACGTGCCGCCGACGCGATACTCCGGCTGCTCAGCCGGGACTGGGCCGGGCTGGGCATCGCTCTGCTGCCGGCGGCCGCGGGTGCGCGGTGCGTCACCAGGGGGACCGGCCGGCGGGCTCTCGGCGGTGTGCTGTGGGCTGTGGCCCTCGCGCTCGGTCTCGGGTCGTTCCGCCATCTGGTGCATGTGGGCCGGATACGGGTGAGGTATCCGCCCCCCGGACGAATGGTCGACGTGGGCAGCTACCGCATGCATGTCCTGGCCGAGGGGGACGCCGGACCGAGGCCCACTGTGGTGTGGATGCCGGGTGGCCATGCCGGAGGGTACGCCATGTACCGGCTGCACGCGCTGGCGCGGGAACAGACGCGTTCGGTCCTGGTGGACCGTCCGGGGTCCGGCTGGAGTGACCCGGGCCCGTTCCCGCGGACGACGGCGGTAGAAGCCGCCGAACTGCTCACGGTGCTGGAACGGGCCGGTGAGAAGGGGCCCTACGTCTTCGTGGGGCATTCGTTCGGGGGGCTGCTCATGGCCAACGCCGCCAGGCGCCGCCCCGACCTGGTGGCCGGTCTGGTGCTGCTCGATCCCACCCCGCCCGATGCCGTCGCCTTCGGCCCGGCGCTTCCGGCCCTGCGACGTGCCCCGAGGGACCAGACCGCTCTCGCGCTGCGGCACCTCTTCGGCCTCCACCCTCTCGCGGGCAAGAAGGAGACACACACCTCCGACGACCCGACGCAGATTCTCACCATGATCGAGCTCCGGACCAAGGCGAGCTGCGCCGCGGCATCGATCCTGCGAGAGCTGTCGCCGGACGGCATCACCAGAGACGGCTGGCAGACGGCCGTACACGATGGCGAACTCGGCTCGCTGCCCCTCCTCCTCGTGGCGCCACGCGATCTGACAGGCGGTGGCGAGGTCTTCGACGCGGTCGACGATCCGGAGGAGAGCGCCCGGGTACGGCACTTCTTCCTCACCGTGAGAGAGCGGTTCCTCGCGGCTTCCAGCAGGGGGCGGAGGGTTTACACCCCAGAGGGCACCGGCCACGATTTCCCGGATCGCGTACCCGACTTCGTTGTACAGGTGGTGGGCTCGATGCTGGATCAGTGCGGGTCGCAGACGCCGAAGCCGTTCTGATCCCGTCGCGCAGCCACGGTCCGCTCCGGCGAGTTTCCGCCCGACCGAATGAACAACGCCGGCGTCCACGGGCGCATCGGCCGAGGTCCGACTATCGTGCTTTCTGAGGGGGCGAAATTCCTGCCCGGCTTTGTCGGCCAGACGGTATCGGCTCGTGCGGCGTCGGCAGTCGTGCTGTGTACACAAGAAGAGGGTTCACACATGCTCCCTGCAGTTGCTCCCTTCGCCGTCGGCGTGATCACGGCCCCTCTGGCCAAAAGAGTGGCGAAACCGCTGGTGCGAGGCGTCATCAAGACATCGGTCGGCCTGGCCCTCGAAGTCAAGCGTGCAGTCGTCGAGGCCGGGGAGGAGATCCAGAGCCTCACCGCCCAAGCGGCTGCCGAGAAACTGGCGAGTTCGGCTCGCACAGGTGGTGTGGAGCCGGCGGTGAGGTGACGGCACACGGCACCACGGCCGACCGGCCATCCGCAAGGCGGGCGCGGCCCCCTCGCGGAGTTGTCGCTCTTTCGCTCAGAGACCCGAACCTGCGGGTGCAGGCGCTTGATGTGACTCCGATGACCTCGCATGTGGAGTCCGCGGCGATTCTGAAGCCTGCCGAAAAGGGCTTTCCTCGCCCCAGCCCTACCGCGGTGGTCAGTTCTTGACGCCGAAGGTGCGGAGATCGTAGGTGGTGGGGGTCGAACTGCCGCCGTACTCCAGGAGCTCGGTGGCGGCCGTTCCAGCCCGGTACAGCGGGCTGACCGTCGTCACACCGGCCTCGCGGTACTTCCGGTCCACGGGCCCGGTGATGCTGTCGAGCCAGCGGACGGCCGCGGCCGGGTCGGCGCCGGGGTGGTCCAGTCGGGCGCAGGCGTGCAGGAAATCGGCCTGGCCGGGTGCCTTCGCGGTGGCACCGCATGACAGTGACTCCAGGTCGCCTGTCAGGTCCCACACCACGGACACCCCGAGTTCGGTGCCTTTGGTCGGATGCGTGGTCCCCTCGGCGTGCCATACAGCGGGTCTGTCGTCCTTCGTGGAGTCGAACTTGGTGCGGGCGTCAAGGTCGATGTGCCACTGCCGGGTCAGGGCGTCGATGAAACCTCTGCCCGTGTAGTTCTGGGACAAGACCTCATAGGAAACCTTCGGGACCTCCGTCTCGTTGACGTCGGTCGGTACGGTCGGCCAGGCCGAGATGTCGGGGGAGGCGGAGGCCGACGGGGACGGTGAGGTGGTGGCCGCCGGGCCGGTGGTGGCCGGGTTCGTGGTGCCTGCGGAGGAGGTGGTGTGGTGCGAGGACGAACATCCGGCGAGAGGCAGGGCCAACGCCGCTACCACTGCGGCGAGTTGGCGGGGGCGGATGGCGGGCAGGTGCATGTTCGGGGCTCCGGGGCGTGGGGCGAGGACGTGGGTGGCGGTGCGCCGTGCGGGCCGGCCGGGGCCGGGGCGTGGACGCACCGCCATGGTGGGTGAGGGAGGAGGCGCGGTCAGGAGTCGGTGAAGCAGTGGTCCGAACTGGCCACAGTGGTCGTCGGCTGGAAGACGACGGCGTCATAGGCGACGTCCTGGTCGCCCGTGTAGTCGCTGCGGCTGACGTTGTCCAGCTGGATGTTGGCGCCCTGCCACAGTCGCAGGGTGCCGAGATCCACCCAGACGTCGTTGCCGTTGCTCTTGGTCGCCTGGTTGACGTTGCACACGTGTGTGGGCTTCGCGTTGGCGTTGTTCATGCCGACGTGGACGGTGTACGGCACGACGGCCTGCGCCCCGTGGTTGGGCAGGTGGACGAAGATGTCGTACAGCACGCCGTTGGTGCCGTAGTCCGCCATCAGGGCAGGGTCGGGGGTCCAGGTGGCCAGGACCTTGTGCCACAGGTCGCCCGCCTCGGCGACGGAGCTGCCGACGATGCTGCCGGGGTAGGCGTGGGTGAACCAGGCGTGTCCGTCGTAGCCGGCGCCCAGTTGGTGCAGGTCGATGGGGGCGATGTCGCCGGTGGCCCGCCAACTGCCGTCACTGCGTTGGTAGGTGAAGTTGTCCCCGAGCTGGAGGGTGAACTTGCCGTCGTTCGTGCGGGAGTCGGCGCAGCCCTGGGTGTTGTCCTTCGGGTCGGGCACGTCGTCGATCAGCAGGCCGGACGGGGCGCCGCCGCAGGGGCCTGCTGTGTACTGGCGGTTGAGGGCTGGCTCGCCGGAGCCGAGGGAGTAGACGAGGTTCTCGCTGGATCCGGTGGTGCTGTCCTCGCCTGCGCCCCAGCTGACCGAGCCGTTGAACCAGCAGGTCCCGTCCTCGGCCGGGCACGGGTCGGTGCCGGTGGCCGCGCCGGGGTCGCAGTTGTTGGAACTGTTGCAGTAGGCGCGGTAGTCCAGGTCGAGGTCGAGTTTGCCGGCCGGGCTGGTGCCGCCGACCGGGAACTGCGGCAGCGCGTACGAGGGCTGGCTGTTGTAGGTGCGCTGCGGTGTCTCCACCCAGCCCATGATTTTTTCCTCGTAGGGCCAGTCGGCCGGGTGGGAGGCGTCGTCGTAGGAGTCGCGCAGGAAGGGGGCTCGGTCTGGCGGGTAGATCGGGTTGGCCGGGTTGTTGAACCAGCCGAGTCCGGTCTGGCCGTCGTTGGCGGAGGCATCGGTGTAGACGCCGCTGTTGTAGCCCCACAGCGCCATGAACCAGTTCTCGATGTAGGCCGAGTTGCCGGTGTTGACGTTCATGCCGAGCGTCTTGAGCTGGTTCCAGGTCTTGCTGAGGATCTGCACGCCGGCCGCGATGTTCGCGGCGTAGTCGGTGGCGATGGCGTAGGCCTCGGCCGGCTCGTAGGGGTCCGGCTTGGCCTCGTTCATGCCGCTGGTGACCTGGGCGATGCCGTAACCGCAGTCGGCGACGGAGCCGTTGGGGTAGGTGTGGATGCTGTCGGCGTTGCCGTAGTAGTCGCCGAGCAGCGGGTTGCCGCCGTCGCCCGGGACGGAGTGCCAGGACGCCTGCTTGAAGTTGGACTCCTGGGCGAGGACGCCGAGCATCACCTGGGCGGGCACGGTGCCGCCGCCGCTCAGGGTGACCCGCGGGAACAGCGACTCGGGGTCGTAGGCCGCGCTGCCGGTGCCGAGGTAGTTCGCCGGCCGGGTGATGTCCAGGTCGCCGTGCACGGCCTGGTCGACGGCCCACTCGACCTGGTTGGCGCTCGGCTGGAGGGCCTGGGCGTTGACGTCGTTGCGTTTGACCAGGCAGTTGCTGTAGTGCGACTGGGGGTTGGGGTCGGTCGGGGCCACCCCGGCGTGCGCCAGGAAGTCCTTCTCCGACTGGCCGTCGACGGTGGGTTCCACGTCGTCGGGTGCGTCCGCGGCCGCTGTCACGTTATCGGCGGTGGCGGTGGCGGTGGCGGTGGCGGTGGCCTCCGGGGTGACGAGTTCGGTGGTGGCCGTGCTGCCCGAGGAGGTGGCGAGCGCGCCGACCGTGAGGACACCGGCGCCCTGGCCGTCGGCTGAACCGATCTTCGAGGTGATGCCCTTGAGTTCTTGTGAGGCCACCGAGGTGGTCAGCAGATGCCCCTCGCGTGAGGCGGCCACCGGCTTGTCGGCGCTGCTCGCCTTGAGGAGGCCGGGGGCTTCGGCGGTGTCGATGCCGGACACCTGACCGGCGACCAGATCGCCGCCGGCACGGGGGAAGAGGGCCAGCTTGCCCAGGGGTGCGCTGCCCAGTTCGGTGAGTTTCGTGCCGGTCCAGCGGCGCAGGACGTCCTTGCCGCCGTCCACCTCGGCCACGTCGAGGCCACCGCCCGCCGCCGGTGCCAGGGCGAAGGCGCGGCCGGGCAGATCGGTGAGGGTGCTGGTGCTGCCGTCGGAGCCGACCCTGACGAGCCGTCCGCCGAGCACGCCGAGGTCGCCATCGGTGGAGGGCAGCGGGTTGGTCAGCTGACCGGCGACGGTGCTCTTCCCGACGGTCTTGCCGGTTCTGGCATCGATGTCGAGGAGCGTCGTGGTGCCCTTCGCCGAGTCTCCGACTGTCGTGCGGGTGAAGGTGACGGTGTCACCGGCGCCGCAGCCGGGCGAGAAGTAGGCGAGCTGCACCTTGGTGGCGGCCTGGGTCACCTTGCCGGTGTCCAGGTCGACGACGGCGGCGAAGGCGTCGTGCTGCATCAGCGCCGGTGTGTTGACGGCGGACGAGGGCGCGTAGACCGCGGCCGCGTACCGGCCGGAGCCGGTCTGGCACACGTACCCGGTCCACGGGCCGATCCCGTCCAGTCCTTCCTGGGTGAGGTCGGCGACCTCACGGTAGGCGAAGGACTTCGACTCGTCGGCCACCAGGACGTGGAAACCTTCCGAGTCGCCTGTGCCGGTCACCGCCCGGTCCGAGGAGGACTTCCAGCCCGCGCCGAGCGTGGTGTCCGGGGAGGCGAACAGGCGTCCGCCGGTGTGGGACTCGGCCGTGGGGGCATCGGTCGAGGTGGTCGCGGCGGCCGCCCCGGTGGCCGGCAGCAGCCCGGCGGCGAGCGCCGCGCAGGAGACGGCGGCCATCCTGGACATCAGGCGGGCGGTCCGGGCCCGGGATCGTCCACGGCGACCGGACCGGCGCGCCTGGGCCGGTGCGATGTTCAGTGCCATGCGGTACACAGTCCGTGGTCCCCCTCCTGCTGCCAGACTTCCGGCGCGGGGTCCGCGCCGGGCCCGTTGTCCTCGGCGCATCCCTTGGCCTGGGCGTTCCCGCCGACCATCGGCGTGGCCTTGGCCACGTCCCCCGGGTTCACGTAGTCAGCGGTGTGGTACGCCTCCGTGCCGCCGAACTGCGGCAGGTAGTAGATGTCCGCGGCGACCGGCTCGGCCAAAGCGGAGGTCACATAGGCCCAGGACGCGTCGCACGCGGGGGAGTGGTAGAAGCGCACGGACAGATTGGTCGTGTCGACCTCGTCGAGGAGCCGTGCGTCGCCGTCGCAGCCCATCGTCACCGGACTGGCACCGTCGCACGCCGAACCCTGGCAGCCGACCGCCGAGGCAGGCGCCGAGACGGCGAGCACGCCGCCGCCCGCCAGGGCGAGCGCGAGTAAACAGGACAGGAGGTGTCTTCGTCTAGGCATGAAGCATCCTTTACAAAAGGAATTAAGGTAAATCTCATGCACCGGAGGTGGGTTCACCGAGACACCGTGCAACGCGCCGCCGCCACCCCCGTGGTCGTCACCGAGCAGCGCGTTTGATTGCGTGACCCATACAGGCTCATCGCCGCTCCCGATCAACCACAACCAAGAATTTCTCACGGGAAGGTCAAGGGATCCTGCTGGTGGCGGCCTCAACTCCCTTGAAAATAAGGGTGATTCACATCACTTGCAGCGCAGGCGGTGAGATCGGATGGAGAGCGAAACTGACGCAGAAACGCCCAACTTCCCCTACCATCCAACACGCGCAGCCACCATCGGTGAACGTCTCCCGGGTCCGCCGGGCGCCGATGCCGGCCCGCACACTTCCGTCGGATCTCGACGTCCGTCTACGCTGACGCAGTTCGCTAGCGGAAATCCACCTGCGATCTTTCAGTAGAGAGACACGACGTTGAGACGCAGCAGGACACACCCGATGCAGACATGCGCGCGTTTCCGTGGCGGCGGTGATCGCGTGAGCCGTCGCCTTCGGGGCCGGTACGACCCGGGCTCCGTGGCCGGCCACGCCGCGACCTGGCACGACTGGCCGCGCCGTCTTCCCCACAACTCAGGCTGATTCGGTCAACGCCGGCATCCAAGCCGGGCGGTTGTGGCCCGCAGGCACTTCCCGAACGAGCAGGCCGCACGAAATACGTCTCCACGGCGATGTCCCTCGACCGCGCCGAAGGGACTCAGGTCCGCTGGACCGGTCGCTGGAAGGCCGCGTCGAACGCCTGCGTCCTCATCTTCGATGGCCGCCTCTCGCCGGCCGGTCGGTAGCCCCAATCACGCTGATCGCACGCTGGTCTGGCAGTCCGCTACCCGGCCTGGCGCGCTGGTGCCGTCCCGAACGCCGAAGCTCCCTCCGCCGCCGGTCCGACGTCACCTGCGCCGCTGCGGACCCCGAGCCCATACAGAGAACCGCTCTTTCGGACCTTGGAGAACCCTTGAGACGGAGACGCAGGGCACGCACAGCCATCGCCTTGGCGGCCGCCGCACTGGTGGTCACCGGCCTGATACCAGCCGCCGCGCCGGCACTTGCCGCCGAGTCGGAAGCGGCACCGACTCCCGAACCCTCCACCGGGTCCGCGCCGTCGTCCCAGGTCGAAAATCCCGGCAAGAAGCTCGGGACGGGCTGGAAGACGTCCAAGGACCGGGCGGTGACGAGCGCGGCCGACACCGACGGCCTGAAGATCCTGGTGGCCGACTCGTCGAGGGCCTACGCCTGGAAGACCGCCGCCTCGTTGTCGGAGCCGGGGATGCCGGCGGACACCTGGATCGGCAACCAGTGCGTCATGGACGCGGATCACATCGCCGCCGTGTACGCGCCCCGCTCGTTCACCAACGAGCCCGACCTGATGCAGGGCGGCGCGTTCGCCGCCATCGTCGACTCGGCCACCGGCCAGGTGGTGAAACTGCCGTTCACCGCATCGCTCGCCTACTTCGACCCGTCCTGCAACACGGTCACGCACACGGCCGCGTTCACCGCCTTCCGGGACATGAACGATCCGGCGAAGACGAGGACCCGGGTGGTGACCGTCAACACGGCGGGAAAAACGATGGGTTCGGCGGCGACGGCGGGCGAGATCACCGGCGCGGTACCGGTCGAGGACGGCGCGATCGGCGGACGCGGGCGCGCCCTGGTCCACATCGACAAGGCAGGCAAGGTGACGACGCTCGCCGCGGCCGACAGCGTCCCGTTCGACATCCGGCCGACCATGAACGGGCAGGTCGCCTTCCTCGACCGCGAGGGCGACTCCACCGTGCACGCCGAACTCTGGCCCGGGAGCGGCGAGCCCTCCGTGATCGCCTCAGGCAAGCTCGGCGACGTGGACCTGCGCCAGGGCGCCGGGGGCCGGGTGTTCCTCACCGGGACACCCTCCGACACACACCTGAAGGACACGCACGTCACACTCCTCGACGCGCCCGCCGACACGGACGTCTCCACACTGGGGCGCCTCGCCGTCGACCCCGTGCTCACCCCCGGAGTCCGCCGCGGCCTGGCCCAGATCAAGGACGCGGGCCAGAACTTCACCACGAGCAGTCCCGGGCCGGAGAGCACCACGGTGGGCACACCTGACACGGTGGCCGCCGACGAGCCGACCACTGTGACGTCCACCGCCACCACCACCGGAGAGAAGATCAGCCAGTCGGTGCCGCAGACCGCGGCTGCCGGGGGCAGCACCTCCATGTCCCCCGCCCTCACCGGCACCGCCGCCCCCACCGTCGCTCTCGCACCCGCCGACACCGACCCCCGCGCCCACGACCCGGTCGACACCGACCGCTGGTGCTCGGTGCCTCGCAACGATGTCGACTCCCAGGCCCTGCAGCCCACCCCGAACCAGGTCGAGTGGGCCGTCGACATGGCCGTACGCGGAGACCTGCGGGCGAGCTATCTCACCCAGGGCGGCTGGCGCGACCAGATCGGACTGAGCACCATCGACCCCCAGGGCCTCTTCCCCCTCCCCGCGCTGACCGGCGGCGGCCGTATCCCGGCGAACGTGCTGCTCGGAGTGATGGCGCAGGAATCGAACCTGTGGCAGGCCGAACCGGGCTCGATCCCCGGCCAGATGGGCAACCCGCTGGCCTCCTACGCCGGTTTCTACGGCCACTCGGGCGACGACCCCGCCGACTACTGGCAGATCGACTGGGCGAACTCCGACTGCGGTTACGGCGTCGGCCAGGTCACCGACGGCATGCGGCTCGCGGGGTACGAGAAGGCGGGCGAGACCGCACTGCCCGCGACCACCCAGCGCGCGGTCGCCCTGGACTACACCGTGAACGTCGCCGCCTCCCTGTACATCCTCGCGGACAAGTGGAACGAGCTCCACGAGCCGGACCAGACGATCACCGTCAACAACGACGACCCGGCCAAGCCCGAGAACTGGTTCGCCGCGCTATGGAACTACAACCTCGGCTTCAACGAGAAGGCGGACGACGGCACCAACGGCAACTGGGGCCTGGGCTGGTACAACAACCCCGCCAACCCGGTGTATCCCCCGTCCCGTTCGGCCTTCATGAACACCGACGTCGACCCGCTGGCCGTCAAGGACGCCGCGCATCCCCAGGACTGGCCGTACGAGGAGAAGGTGGAGGGCTGGGCCGCCTGGTCCATCGACACCGGCTACTCCTACGCCACCTCGGGCCGGCAGGACTGGCCGGGCGAGTCCGGGTTCTCGTCCGCCGGCTTCCGCCCCGCCTACTGGAACGGCACGGCCGACGCCTACACGGTCCCGGGCAGCGCGACGTACAACCGCGCGCACGCCACGCCGCCGCTCGACACGTTCTGCAACACCGCGAACAACTGCGACGCCGCGAACCCGCCGGACTGCCCCGACGCGGGCTGCTACACCCAGTACTGGTGGCACGAGTCCAACGCCACCTGGAAGGGCGACTGCGCCACCACCTGCGGCTTCGAGAACATCAAGTACCTGACCCTGGTCGCCGAGCCCGGCCGCGGCACCCGGCTCCAGTACGGCACCCCGATCTGCACCGACGACGGTCTGCCCGCGGGCGCGCTGATCGTGAACTCCGTACCCGACAACACGAACACCTACAGCTCGTGCGGTACGACCGGCACCGACGACGGGAGCTTCGAGTTCACGTTCAACTCCAACGGCACGTCCGGTCCCGGCCTCGGGCAGTACGAGGCCAAGGGGGACCTCTACCAGATAGGCGGCGGGTATGGCGGCCACTTCTGGTACGCCCACACCCGCAACTCCAGCCACCTCGGCGGTGATGGCGGGGCCATGACGGTGAAGGGAACCTGGACTCTCGGCCAGAACCTGGACGGCTGGACTCGGGTGTTCGTGCAGTTGCCCGACACCGGCGCTCACACCCAGCAGGCGCACTACATCATCCACGGGGTGGACGGCGGCGACCGGGACCGCTACCTCAACACCCACTACGGTGCCAACACCTGGGCCGAACTCGGCGTCTACCACTTCACCGGGACGCCCCAGGTGGAACTGTCGAACACCGCCGACGACGGCACCGGCGACGAGGACGTGGCGTTCACCTCGGTCGCCTTCCAGGAGCTTCCTGGAAAGCCGCAGCACATGGTCGTCGCCATGGGCGACTCCTACACCTCCGGCGAGGGCGCCGGGGACTACTCCAGCGAGTCCGACACCTCCCACGGCACCGTCGAGTGGAACGCCTGCCGGCGCGGCGCCAACGGCTGGAGCCGCAAGATTCTCCTGCCCTTCCAGGCCACCCCCCTCGGCGACCTCTCCGACACCCACTCCACGGTCGCCGACCTGCAGAACGTCAGTTGCTCCGGAGCCGCCACCTGGAACGTGCGGGGCAAGGACATCACCCAGAACGACGCGGAGGTGCACCCCTCCGCCTGGGACGACCCGAGCCAGCCGCAGACCCAGGGCCAGTTCCACGAGGTCGCACAGATCGACTCGGGCGTCCTCAGCGACGACACCACCCTGGTGATGCTCACCATCGGCGGGAACGACGGCGGACTCTTCACCGACGCCATCACCGACTGCTACATCGTCGGTGTGTGCGACAAGGACGACTACACGGCCAGGCTGAACACGGCTGTCGAGGCGACCGGGAGACTTCTCGACGAGATCAGCCAGAAGGCTCCCAACGCGCAGATCGTCCTCATGGGCTACCCTCACATCGTCGCCGACGAACCTTGTCTGACCGCCGACTTCGACACGTTGAACGCCCTTGCCGACGAAGTGCGGGACCAGCAGGCAGCCAAGGTCGCCGAACTGAAGAGCCAAGGGGTCAAGGTGGCGTTCGCCGACCCGATCAGCGCCTTCCAGGGGCATGGGATCTGCGACAGCGACGAGTGGATCAACCGCATCGTGGCCGGCCCGAACGGCGACGGCGACTACCACTCGGGCGATCCGGCCAACCCGGTGCCGTGCATTCCGCTCACGGGTATCTGCGCCAGCCTGGAGTCGTTCCACCCCAAGGACCGGGGCACCACGGCCTATGCCGAGGTGATGGACCAGACCCTCGCCGACATCGGATACACGGGCAGCCAGTGACACACACCACCACTTCCACGCCGGTCACGGGGCGGGGCTCCCGCGCCGTGACCGGCGGCTGCCTGGCCGTGCTGGTCGCCCTGGTCCTCGTCCTCGGGACCGTCCTCGCCTGGACGGCGTACGCGTTCCACCGGGCCGGCGCCGACAACGCGGACCGCCGGACGCAAGCACAGGCCGCGGTGGAGCGGCAGGCACGGCAGGCCGCGTCGGCGACCGTCCGCGCGCTGACCGCGGCGCGGACATCCGCCGACGGCCCGACGGCGGATGACATCGTGTTGCGCGACGGAAGAGACCCGGACTCCGGCGGCAGCGCGGTGGCGCCGGATCTCGGGTACGACCGGGGCACAGGCCGGCTGACCGTCGTCACGCCGTTCTCCAGCGGGTACGAGGTGCGTCCCGCCCTGTGGGGAGCCGTCCGCACGGAGTCGGAGACACGCTGCTACGCCCTGGCCTTCTGGCGCGACACGGATGGCTGGCGGGCCGACGTCACCGCTCGGTCCGAGGCGGACTGCGGGCGGCGGCAGCCGGTCACCGACGCCGCCCAGGCCGCCCAGGACGCCCTGCGCACCCTCGTCCGACCGGGCGTGACCCACTCGGAGGTCCAGCAGCTCCTCGCGTCGGCCGGCAGCGCCTCCGACCACCACGCCTACGACGTGATCACCGTGACCGGCCAGGGCACGGACGTCACCGTCACCGCCCTCGTGCACGCCTCCGGGCAGCAGCAGTGCTACCGGTTCGTCCGGAACACCGATTCCCAGGACAGCGACTCCGTCACCACCCTCCCGGTGGCCGGCGCGCACTGCGAGGGCTGAGCGAGCTGATGACTGCCACGAGTGACGACACGGTCGAGGAATTCCTCGAGCGGATCCGGGCTGCCTGGGACGCGGGGGACGCGACCGGCTACGCGGCACGGTTCGCGGAGAACGCCTCATATGTGATCTTCATGGGGGACGCCATGTTCGGGCGCGCCGCCATCGAGCAGACGCATCACGAGGTGTTCACCCGGTGGCAGAAGGGCACACGCCTGGCGGTCAGGCCGATCGATGTGCGGATGCCGAACGAGTCCACGGCGGTGGTGACCACCGTCGGCGGCATCGGCAAGGGCGACCGGATCGACTTCGACAAGTTCCAGACCTTCACGCTGCACCGCCGCGAGAGGCGCTGGGAGTGCGTGGCGTTCCAGAACACGAAGATGAGCCGTCGATCCAAGCGCGCCTACCGCTCCTGACGGCTTCATCGGCCGTTGGAGGCGCGTTTCTCGGTAATAAGTGCTCCTCCCGGGCGATCGACCGCAAGTGCACCGACGGAGTGGCGTTCCGGTTCCTGGCCGCGGACCAGTACCCCGACTACTCCAACGCCCCCAAGGACAAGGCGATGTGCTACGGCCGCTTGGTGGACAAGGAGGAATGGATCAAGGCCGAGATCGCCCGTCTGGAGGCGACAGCCGCCGCCCTGCCGGCCGAAGCCGAGGATCACGGATTCGGGCTCGACGGCAAGGACACCGACCCGCCTGCCGAACTCGACCGGCGCGACACGCGCCTGGCCGGGCTGCAGGCCGCTCGCGCCCCCAAGCAGGCGCTGGTCGGCGCCGGGTGCTGCTCTCAGACGAGCCTCGAAGCCGCCAGGGACCGGCAACTGGCCTGCGGCACGGACACCTTCACGGCCACCGGCCGACTCACCCACGACGAGTCACTCCTAGAGAGCGCAGCCCTCCCGAAAGATTTGACTATTCGTCAGTAAAGTCGCCTTTGAGTCAGCATCAGTCCGATCAAATGCTCACGCTGTCTTGATGAATCGGGCGGGGCGTGTTTCGCCTCGCCCGGTGTTGAGTGTGCGCGTTCGTGAAGTGCCGGATCAGCGCACTCTTCCCCGCGGTTTCAGTGGCACCGGCGGCAGTTCCGGCGCCGGGAGGGGTGCTCCGTCGTAGCCCTTCACTTCCCCAAATCGCGACCCGTTGGTCCAGTCCTCGCGAGCCTGTTTTATGTCGTCCTGGGTGCGCCCGATGAAGTTCCACCACATACCACGGATTCGGCGGTTCTTCCCAGGTCAGAGATATCGACCACCCTCGGGCGTCAGCAAAAGGTCAGCATCGGACGCCGAGGAGTCACCACCACATGGCAGCACGCGCCCTCGCCCGCGGCATGGGCACCTTCTTCAAGGACTGCGAGCACCCTGAGTCCCGCTGGTCGAAGTGCCCGCACGAGTACAAGATCCGGTACCGCAGTGCGGCGGGCAGGCAGGCGGAGGAGTCCGGTTTCGGGACCCAGGACAAGGCCATCGCGCGTTTGACGGAGGTCTACAACCAGAAGAAGGCGGCGCCGCAGTCCCAGTCGAAGGCGGAGCGGATCCAGAAGTACGGGAAGATGCGGTTCGAGGAGTACGCCGAGGAGTGGAAGGCCGGCCAACGGCACTTGGCTGCCTCATCTGTACGGCACCTCGACTCGCTCCTGGAGCACCACCTCTACCCGGCCCTCGGCAGTCGGCGGATGAACTCCTTCGACCACAAGGTGGTCGACGGCTTCATCCGCACCATGGAACGCAACGGTGTGGGTCTGGCCACCCAGTCCAACGCGTTCGACAAGCTGCGCGCGGTCCTCCTCGACGGGCAGCGGCTTGGCCTCTTCTCCGACAACCCGCTGGACGGCGTCAAGCCGCCGCAGTATGACCCGGCCCGGGCGGTGATCCCGTCCCTCGAACAGCTTCGAGCGATACGGACCGCAGGTGATGACGCCTTCATGCTGGTCGTCGACCTGATGAGCGGCTGCGGTCTGCGGAATGGCGAGGCGTTCGCGGTGAACCTGAACAACATCGTGGCCGATGACGTGTATCGGATCACCGAACAGGTGGTGCTGTCCACGCGCCGGTACGGGCCGCTCAAGCATCGCAAGGTGGGGGAGTACCGCGACGTGCCGCTTCCTGCACGGATCAGGGAGACGATCCAGTGGTACGCCGAGAAATACGGCACGGTCGACGGCTACCTGCTGCGGCAGGAGACCGACCCTCGCAAGCCTTATCCGCATTGGGGAATGGACAACCAGTGGCGACGGATCAGGGCATCGGGACAGGTGGACATCCCGGAAGGAATGGTCCTGTACAGCAACCGCCACTTCTACGCGTCGAACTGCCTGAGCCACGGCATCCCCATCACGGACGTCGCTGAGTGGATGGGGCACAAGAGCGTCGGCGTCACGTTCAAGATCTACCGGCATCTGCTGCCGGGATCGATCGGCAAGGCGGCGCAGGTCCTGAACATGGCACTCGCGGCCTGACGCGGCGGGCGATTCCCGGCAGTGTAGGCGGCCGGGAATCCAGAGTGGAGCAGCTCAGCCGAGCTTCTGCTGGCGAGCCCAAGCCTGTACATCTGCGATCTTGAACTGCAGCTTTGCGCTACGGCCGTTCCCGAACTTGTAGGGGACAAGTCCGAGCTTAGGAGCGTCTCGGTACACCCAAGTGATCGACATGTTCAGATACTCAGCGGTCTGCTTGGCGTTCATGAACTGGGTAGGCATGCAGGATCCTCAAGCGAGCTTGGGCTGACAAGGCCCCTGAGTCTCAGCTGCAGACCACGGTTTGCCGGGGCGGTGGATGAGTGGTAGCGAAAGGCTTCCTCGTGATCTCCGAGTGCTGGCATCTGAGCCCATGGCTTCGCGGGGGGCGCCGTGCGGCAGCGGCTGCGGTCATCGGCGCCGTGGAGTTTGTCGCACACGGGCTGCCACCAGAAACAATGCCGGCCTGGCCGAGCAGGCCGTCCGCGAAGGTCAGCTGGGTTCCACGAGTGCACTCACCCGATGTCCAGCACCTCGTGCACGGGGCGCCGCGGTGTCCCTGGGCCCGCAGGGCCGTATCCGAGGCGGAGGACCATCTGGACGTATCCCATCGCCGACTGAGGATCGCGCACGGTCCAGCGGAGTTCGGGCCGTTCGAGGGCCTGGGAGGTGAGTGAGGTGGCCAGCCCGTCGAGGGTGGCTTGGAGCAGGACCCGCTCCATCGCCTGGCCTGCAACCAGCCAGTCTCTCGGCCGGTCGCGGGTGGTGCCCAGCAGGGCGAGCTGAGGCGTGTTTTCGAATGTTGCCGCCTCGCGGCCGGGCACGGGGATCCTGCCGACGAAGTCACGCACGGGAGCCTCGCCGGCACGCCTGCGCGGGCCGAAGGCGTACTCCGGTACGCCGTCACTCCCCGCCTCCGCGGTGGCACGGGTCCACTGTTCCAGTTCGTCCGCGGCGGCGGGGTCCGTGGCATCGCGCCCCTCGGCGTCGTGGACGAGGTCCAGCAGCGTCCGCACATGCCAGAGCTCGGGGAAGGACAGTCGTGCACCTTCGAGCAGGGCGGCCGCACTCAGGGAGTCCTTGATCGCCTGCGGTATTTCCTCCTCGGTGAACGGGTGACGGCTGGTGTGCCGGCGGTGGATCGCCGGGTACAGCGGTGCGAGGTCGTTGTCGGAAGGCGCCGGGTCTGTCAGGCGTACCACCGCGAGGAGGCGCGGATCGGCCGGATCAGGCAGCAGGTCGACCGCCGTCTCCCAGCCGGCGTGCGCGGCGGCGACGCGCAGGTTGAACAGGGCGGCGGCGCAGCCCAGGTGAAGGGCGCGGGTGGTCGGGTCGGCATGCGGCATGGCGCGTTCCAGATCCGAGCGCAACCGGAAAGTGCTGTCGCCGCGGCGGAAGCTGAATTTCCACGGTTGCGCGTTGTGCATGGACGGAGCGGCTGCGGCGTTTTCGACCAGGGCCGTCACGGTCCGCGTATCGAGTGTGTGTACGAACACTGGATCTGCCTCTCTCCCAGGCCGACCGGGCGTTCACGGGAAGGCGACTCCCGTCTCCTCCACGATTTCACGGAGGACCGGGTTCGCCCAGCCGAGGAGGTCCGAGGATGAGCTGTTGCGCCCCTGCGAGGGGCTTCCTGGGCGGGGTGCACCCGGACGTGGTCAGCTCTTGCTGAGACGGAGGCAGTCGTCGGCGCGCAGGACTGCCAGGCGGCGTCGGTATTCGTCCTCGTCGATCTCCCCGCGGGCGAAGCGTTCGGCGAGGAGTCGCTCGGGCGTCGGCCCGGTCGGCGGAGCGGTGGCGGGCGCCCCGCTGCCGGCCGACCGGGAAAGTGCCCCGAACAGCAGGACACCGACGGCGACCAGTGCGGCCCAGAAGAGGACCATGCCGGCCGACATGGCCATCCAGCTCCATACACCGGGGTCATGCCCATACCAGAGCATCACGGTCACTCACTTCCTCGCGGCTACAGGACGAGGGTCTTCTCGTCCGTGGTTCCCCGCGGTCCTTGTGTCTCCCCTGCAGGGTGGGCCCCGTCCGCCTGCCCGTCATGGGCCGGAGGGGCCCTTCCGCCCCGGGACGTTGGTCCTCGGCGCCCAAGGTCGTCCCGCACCATGGAGGGGAGCAGCGCCCCCGGACCGGCCGCGGTCGTCTCGTCCGCGGTGCGGGTGCGGCCGGAGCTCGGAGCGGGTGCCCGGCGTACTCATGCCTCCAGCCCGATGTCGATCACGGGTGGCTCGTGCAGCGTGTTGTGGACGGTGCAGTGCGCGGCGACCGCGAGCATCGCTGCATGGCGTTCGGCGGACAGCGCGGGCGGCGGGACGATGACCAGGCGTACGGACGCGACCCGGGCCGGGCGGTCCGCGGCCATGGTGAACTCCGTACGGACCTGCAGTCCGGCGCGGGGCAGTCCGTGGCGCTGGAGGTAGCGGCCTGCGTAGAAGGCGACGCAGGTGGCGAGGGACGCGGCGAACAACTCGACAGGGGTCGGCGCGGTGTCCGTCCCGCCCGCGTCCGTGGGCTGGTCGACCAGGATGCGATGACCTCGGATGTCCACTGCGAATGCGTCACCGTCGACGTGTGCGACGTCCAGTCGGTGCACGTCCCCCTCCGGCGCCGGGCGCACGGTCGGAGTCCTCGATGCTGTGCTGGTCATGGCGGGCCTCCCTCGACGACGGGTCCTGCCGGCGATTTCCAGTGCAGCGCGGGCGGAAGGGCGGATCGAGAGGCCGATCGGGTGCGTACGGGGCCGGTCGGCCCTTTTTGTGACCGGCATGACGCGGAACCGTGCCGAAGAGGGGGCTTGCGGACCCGCGACAATCCTTTCCCGGCGCCTGTGCTCCGTGGCGGGGAAGCACCGGCAGCAGTCGGCTGTCCGTCCTGGTCAGGCGTTCGTGAGCGGGCGCCCGGAGCGCGGTCGTCACTGGAAGGCGGCGTGGATCTCCCGTTCGGTGGCGGCGTGGGAGACGATGAGGAGTTCGTCGCCGGGCTGGAGCCGCATCTCGGGGGCCGGGACGGTGGGCTGGCCGTCGCGGATGACGGTTGCGATGACGGCGCCCGTGGGCAGGCGGATCCCGGCGAGCGTACGGCCCACGGCGCTGGATTCCGGCGTGATGGCCGTCTCGATGACGTCGACGCCCGCCTTGCTCAGCCGCAGCAGGGCGACGGTGTCGGTGGCGCCGGTGGCCTCCTCGATGAGGGAGATCAGGGGGGTGGCCGCGGGGACCGCGGTGTCCACCCCCCAGCTCTGGTCGAACAGCCAGGTGTTCTCCGCGTCGTTGACACGGGCCGCGACGCGCGGAACGGTGAATTGCCGCTTGGCCAGGAGGCTGATGACGAGGTTGTCCTCGTCCTCGCCGGTGGCCGCGACGACCAGGTCGGCGGTGAGTGCCCCGGCCTCCTCCAGGAAGGCCGGTTCGCAGGCGTCCCCGGCCAGCAGGCGCACGGGGAGATGGCCTTCGAGTTCGGCGACGCGGTCCTCGTCGACGTCGACGAGGGTGACGTCGTTGTGGGCGGCGGCGAGGACCTGGGCGATCTGGGTGCCCAGGCGCCCGGCGCCGGCGATGAGAGCCCTCATGTCCCCAACTCTCTGTCCAGGAAGCCGCGCAACCGCCCGAGTGCGGTGGCGGCGACGGCGAAGGTGACCAGGTCTCCCGGCTCGGCCGGGGTGTCGCGGCCGGGCACGAGCGAGCGACCCGCGCGGGTGACCTCCACGACACGGATCTCTCCGTCGACGTCGCATTCGGTCAGGCGCCGCCCGGTGAGATGGTCGGGCAGCTGCGAACGGACCAGTAGCGTCTCGCCGTTGCCGAAGGTGAGTTCGGGCGTGAGATGGCGGTGCAGCAGCGCCCGGTGGATCTCGTGCACCGTCCAGCGGACACTGGCGACGGTGGGGATGCCGAGGTCGCGGTAGATGTCGGCGCGGCGGGGGTCGTAGATACGGGCGAGGACGATCGGCACCCGGTACGAGTCCTTGGCCGTCCGTGCGCTGACGATGTTGCTGTTGTCGCCCGAGGTGACGGCGACGAACGCGTCCGCGTGCTCGATTCCGGCTGCTTCGAGCGCGGTTCGGCTGTATGCGTTGCCCTCGTGGAACTGCCCCGGGAACCCGGTGGGAAGGTGTCGGCGGGTCCGGGCGGACCGGTCGACGATCCGCACGTCATGGCCTTCGGTGACGAGCCGGGCCGCGAGTGTGGAGCCCACCCGGCCGCAGCCCGCGATGATCACTCTCATCGTGCTTCTCCTTTCGGACGGGTCGCCCTGGGGCGCCGCAGCCACCACTTGCGGGCTTCCTCCGCGGCCAGCAGCAGCGCGCCGAAGGCCGCGAGGACCGCCCAGTCGGACGCGGCCAGCGGAGCGGTGCCGAAGAGGGACTGGAGCGGGGGCAGGTAGCTGATTGCCGCCATCAGGGCGATGCCGAAGCCGCCGGCGGCCAGCAGCCACGGGTTGGACAGCAGACCGACGTGAAACACGCTCTGCCGGTCGGTGCGCACCGCGAGTGCGTTGAAGAACTGGCTGACCACGATGCCTGCCTGGACCATGGTGATCGCTTCCCGGTAGACGAGGTCGTGCTTGGTGAAGTCCGAGTACGGGATTCCGGAGGCGTGGATGTGCCAGAAGAACACGGCTGTCACGCCCAGGGCCTGAATGCCGCCGAGGAAGAGGATGCGTCCCATCACGGCGGTCGAGAAGAGCCGCTCGCGCCGGGAGCGCGGGGGGCGGTCCATGACGTCGGATTCCGGTGGCTCGGCGCCGAGCGCGAGCGCGGGCAGGACGTCGGAGCCGAGGTCGATGGCGAGGATCTGCACCGCGCTGATCGGCACCAGGGGGAACCCGGCGAAGGTCGCGGCCAGGATGGGGACGAGCTCGGCGATGTTGTGGCTGAACAGGTAGATAAGGAACTTGCGGATGTTCTGGTAGACGGACCGGCCGAGCCTGACCGCCGCGGCGATGGAGGCGAACGAGTCGTCCAGCAGAACCATCACCGCGGCCTCCCGGGCGACGTCGGTGCCCGAGGCGCCCATGGCGACACCGATGTCGGCGTGTTTGAGAGCGGGCGCGTCGTTGGCGCCGTCGCCGGTCACGGCGACGACCTCGCCGCGCCGCTGCAAGGCGGTGACCACGCGCATCTTGTGTTCCGGGCTGACCCGGCACATCAGGAGCTCGTCGGGAACAGCCAGCAGCCGGTCCAGGGCGTCGTCGTCCAGGGCGTCGAGCCGGTCACCGGTCACCACGGTCGGTGCGGGCCCGGTGACGATACCCACCCGGCGGGCGACGGCCTCCGCCGTCAGCGGGTGGTCGCCGGTGACCATGACGATACGGATGCCGGCCCGTCGGCACGCGGCGACCGCGCCGCTGACCTCGGGCCGTGGCGGGTCGAGCATGCCCACGAGCCCCAGGAGCGTCAGCTCCGACTCCGCTTCCTCCTGAGCCGGGCGGGGGCCCGACACCGGGCGCCACGCCGCGGCCAGCACGCGCAGCCCCTGCGACGCCAGCTCGTCGTTCGCGGCGATGACAGCGGCACGGAGTCCCTCGTTCAGCGGGCGCTGCTCCCCGTCCCAGTCGATCGTCGTGCAGCGGGCGAGCAGCTCCTGCGGCGCGCCCTTGACGCAGGCGCGGTAGCCGCCGTCGGCATCACCGTGCACCGTGCTCATCAGCTTGCGGACGGAGTCGAAAGGGTACTCCGCCACCCGCGGGGCAGCGGCCTCCTCCGCGGCACGGTCGAGTCCCGCCTTGGCCGCCGCCACGAGCAGCGCGCCTTCGGTGGTGTCGCCGAGCACCCGCCAGCCCCGGTGCTCCGCCGGGGCGGACGTCCCGCCGTCGGCCGAGGGCGGGAGGAGCCGGGCGTTGGAGCACAGCGCGGACGTCCGCAGCAGGTCCCGCACCGGCCGGGGGTCGGCCACGTCGCCCTCGGGCGCGTACCCCACCCCGGACACCGGGTGCCGCACGCCGCCGGCCCACGCCTGTACCACGGTCATCTCGGCCTGGGTGAGCGTTCCGGTCTTGTCCGTGCACACGACAGTGGTGGACCCCAGCGCCTCCACGGCGAGCAGCTGTTTGACCAGCGCGTGCCGACGGGCCATACGTCGTACGCCGATCGCCAGCGAGACGGACAGCGTCGCGGGCAGACCCTCCGGCACGAGGGCGACCATCACTCCCAGGGAGAACACGAAGGTCTCGACGAACGGCTGCCCGGCAGGCAGCCGCACCGCGAACAGGGCGGCTCCGATCGCCAGCGCCGCCCCCGCCACCCGCCGGGCCATCGAGGCCACCTGGAGCTGCAGCGGCGTCTTCTGGCGCGTCGCCGAGGAGGTGAGCCGGAAGATCCCGCCGAACTCGGTCGCCGCGCCGATGGCGAACACCACGGCCTTCGCGGAGCCCGCCACGACGTCGGTGCCCATGAACAGGCAGTTGCGCGTCTCCAGCACCGGCCCGGCGGGCACGGGGTCGGCGGTACGGGCGACGGCGTCGCTCTCCCCGGTCAGCGCCGCGTTGTTGACGGAGACCTCGTGTGCCTCGACGAGGCGGCAGTCCGCCGGCACCGCGTCCCCGGCCTCCAGGACGATGACGTCCCCGGGGACGAGGTCCCGCGCGGGCAGCTCCTGCCGCTCCCCGTCGCGCAGCACCCGGCAGGTGTGCGGCACCATCGCCTGCAGGGACTCCGCCGTTCGCTCCGCGGAGTACTCCTGGGCGAAGCCGATGCCCGCGTTCAGTACGACCACACCCGCGATCGCCGCGGCCAGTTGCAGGGTGCCCACCTCGCGAGGCTCCTGGAGCCCGTAGGCCAGGAAAGTGATCGCCGACGCGACGAGCAGGACGACCGCGAAGAGATCAGTGAACTGTCCGGCCAGCTCTCGCCACAGGCTCCTGCGCCGCGCGGGAGGCAGTTCGTTGGGCCCGAACCGGGCCTGGCGCGCGGCCGCGTCCGCCGAGGTGAGGCCGCGAGCGGAGGCGTCCAGCGCGGTGAACACCTCCCGCGTCGCCAGCGTCTGAATCGAGGAGCCAGGTGTCTGGGACGGGAGCGTCTGCTCCTCGCCCCCGGTCGCGGTCGTCACCACGGAAACTCCGGTGTCCACGGCCGAGCGGCTCGGCCACTGTACGAACCGGGCCGCCGGCGCGGGCGCTGTCCTCGAACCGCCCCGGGGGAGCGGGACCCACTCATGACCGACACCTCCTGTGATGGACGCCGTGATCGTGTTTGCCTGCCCGGCGGGAGCAGTGCGTGGGCGGGGTATCGCCCGCCCTGCCGTATTCGGTGTGGCCGTCCGGGCACGCTCCAGTGTCCCGCCGGCCGAACGGCCGACCGCCGGGTTCGGGAATGTGCGCACGTCGCCCCAGCGACGCTCCCGGCCGGGCCGTTCCAGACGGCCCGGCGTGTCTCACCTCGCCGGGCGTTCGCCGGCCTCCGGCTGTTCCAGGTGGGAGGCGAGGACGGCGGCCTGGACCCGGCGCTGTACGCCCAGCTTGGCCAGCAGCCGGGAGATGTGGTTCTTGACGGTCTTCTCCGACAGGTAGAGCCGCTTGCCGATCTCGCGGTTGGTCAGCCCGTCGCCGATCAGCGCGAGGATGTCCCGCTCACGAGGTGAGAGGCCGGCGATCTCCGACGGCACGGCGGGGCTGTCCGCGGGTTCCGCCCGCAGCGAGCGCATCAGGCGGGCCGTGGTGGCGGGATCCAGCATCGACTGGCCCGAGGCCACCGTACGCACCGCGGAGACCAGGTCGGAGCCCTTGATCTGCTTGAGGACATAGCCCGACGCCCCAGCCATGATCGCGTCGAGCAGGGCCTCCTCGTCGTCGAACGAGGTCAGCATGAGGCAGGCCAGCTCCGGCATCTGGTCGCGCAGCTCCCGGCAGACCGTGATGCCGTTGCCGTCCGGCAGCCGTACGTCCAGGACGGCGACGTCGGGGCGCAGCGCCGGGCCTCGCGCGAGCGCGTGGTCGACGGTGCCGGCGTCGCCGACAACGGAGATGTCCGGCTCGGATTCGAGCAGATCGGCCAGGCCACGGCGGACGACCTCATGGTCGTCGAGCAGAAACACGCGAATCGGGTTCTGCTCGCTGAAAGTGCGTGACTCCGGCATGGTGACCTCTCGTTCCCCGACGGAGGACAGACTCTGGGCTGTCCTTGTCGCCGATCATCACGCGCCCGGATCGAATGTGCTAGGGCCGACCGGCCCAACCCGCCCGGAGTGTCCCCGCGGGTTCACTCGGAGCCGACGGTCCCGGCGCCGTCCGAGGGAGTCTCCTTCGGCTCGGCCGGACCGCCGCGGCGCGCGAGGTCGAAGTCCACGTCCACGACGCCCTCGACGGCGCGGACCAGCCGTGCCGCCACCGGTACCAGAGAGGTGTCCCGGGCCCGGCCGACGAGCTTCACGCGGCCGTCCGACACCTCCACGCGCACGTTCGACTCCGGCGTGGGGAACAGATAGGAGACGACCTCGCGCCGAACCTCTTCGGCGATCTCCTCGTCGGTGCGGAGGAAGACCTTGAGAAGGTCGGCACGGCTGACGACGCCTTCGAGCATGCCCACGGCATCCACCACGGGAAGCCGCTTGACCTTCGCCCGGGCCATGGTCCGGGCGGCCTGGGCGAGCGTGGCGTCGGGGTGGACGGTGAGGGCGGGGGAGGTCATGAGTTCCTCCGCGGTCACCGCGCCGGCCTTCCTCAGATCGGAGAGACGACGCAGTTGCGTGTACCTGTCGGGGTCGCTGTCGCGGAACTCCTCCTTGTGCAGCAGATCGGCCTCGGAGACGACGCCGACGACGCGGTTCTCGCCCTCGACGACGGGCAGGGCGCTGACCTTCCAGTCCTGCATCAGCCGCACGATCTCCTTGAAGGTCGCTTCGCGACCGACCGCGGCGACCGTGTGGGTCATGACATCGCTGACGATGTGCGGCGTGCCGTGCATGGTCACTCCTTCGTCCTGTGCCGGGGCGGGTCAGACAGCGCTGCCGGCGCCGTGCGGGGCGTACAGGTCCACAAGCCGCGTCCTGGCTGCGCGGAGACGGTGAGCGAGCACCTGACCGACCCACTGGCTGACGTCGTTGCCCAGCGCCGGGTCGTCCTGGCACATGGACCGGACGGCCGCGCCGTCGAACTCGTAGGCCCGTACGGGTGTGGTCGTCTCGGCGCCCAGGTGCCAGAAGTGCGGAGCGAAGAGCCAGGACCAGCCGACCAGTTCGTTGTGCCCGAGGTTCTCGACCGCGGCCGTGCGGTGACCGGGCACCCGCAGGTCGAGTTCGATGCTGCCGGTGCGGATGATCCAGAAGCGGTCGGCGCGTCCGCCCTCCTCGAACAGGCGGGTCCCCTGCGGGAGAGACACCTCGCGGGCGACGCGCATGAGCCGCTCGCGGTGTTCGGCGGACAGCGAGAGCGCCATGGTGGGGGTGGGCGAAGCGGTCATGGCCTGCCTCCGGGCAGATGTGTGAACTTCCGGAGCCAGCGTGTGGCCGTGCCTCCAAGCAGGCCATGGGCCGCTCGGTCCACTGATCGGTCTGTTCGGTACCGCAGAGGGAATTTCGGTGCGGCGCCGAAGTACGCCGCCAGGGGCGGTGCGCCTGTCTTCCGGCCCCGCGGCGGGGGCGACGGCTGATCGTCTTCTGGTCGCGGGATCTTGAGCCGCCGAAGCCCGCGGGTGCTGACGACCCCTCAGAGCGGCCCACACGACCCGCGGCCAAGGCCGGTTGGGCTGCACGGACCTTCGAGACCGGGACCTTCGGGAACCGCGCGGGACCGTATGGCCGCTGCCCCGATCCGGCATGGCGCAGAAGCATCGTCCCGTGGCCGCGGCATTCGCAGCGACCTGCATCCACCGCATCTCCAGCGACTTGCACAAGGAGCACAGCCATGTCCAGAACCACGACCAGTGGTGAGCGAGCGGCGCCCAAGGCCGCTCTCGGGCTGCCCGCCGCGTCCGCACTCGTGATCGGCAGCATCATCGGTACCGGAGTCTTCGCCCTGCCCTCGGCCCTCGCCTCCTACGGGCCGATCTCCCTGGTCGCCTTCGCCGCCGTGACCCTGGGCGCGCTGGCGCTCGCGTCGACCTTCGGTTCCCTGTCGAAGCGGGTCCCGGCGAGCGGCGGACCGTACGTCTACGCCCGGGAGGCCTTCGGCGAGTTCGCGGGCTTCCTGAACGCCTGGTCCTACTGGATCACCGCATGGGCCGGCAACGCGGCGATCGTCGTGGCGTGGGTCGGCTACGTCGAGGTCTTCGTGAACACCGGCCACAAGACGTGGATCTCCGTGGCCCTCGCGCTGGTCGGACTCTGGATACCCGCGGCGATCAACCTCACCGGGGTCCGCAACATCGGCGCGTTCCAGGTGATCACGACCGCGCTGAAGTTCATTCCGTTGATCTTCATGGCCAGCATCGGGCTGTTCTTCATCGACCCCGACAACTTCGGTGCCTTCAACGCCAGCGGCCAGTCGGCGCTGGGCGCGATCTCCGCGGCGGGGGCCATCGCCCTGTTCAGCTACCTCGGGC
>NZ_JBSHBL010000072.1:0-51654 GCF_053611985.1 Streptomyces sp. NPDC054770 | reverse complement strand
GGGGCTCCGCCCCCTGGACCCCCGAGACCTTCGCCCACCCACCACCCGACTCGGTCGATGGAAAGCCGAGGGCGGGGCGAGGCGACTCGGCCGGCAGAGAGGTGCCGGGGGCACGGGGGCCGAGGGGTGCCGGGGGCACGGAGGCCGAGGGGTACCCGGGGTGTCCGGCGGCTCGAATCGCCGACCGCTCTCCGCGGCGCCAAGCGGGTCCGCCGGAGTCCGCTGCGGTTCGGCAGCGCCCCAAAAGGGCGCGGGGAACTGCGCGACCAGCCACGACGGCGCCGCAGACGGCAGACCGCGGACGGCAGACCGCAGACCGCAGACCGCAGCACTTCCAGCGGAGCGCTCAGGCGGATCGGACCGCCGGCAGGCGCCCGAGGCACTGGGCGGCCCGGAAGCCGACAAGTCCCCGAGGCACCGGGCGGCCCGCAAACCGGCAAGTCCCCGAGGCACCGGGCGGCCCGCAAACCGGCAAGCATCCGAGGCGTCGGTGGCTCGGAGGGGCGGGAGGTGCCGGGCGGTGTGCGGTGGGGCGGGTCGCCTGCGGGTGAGGCGGTCGAGGGCGCGGGGTCACGCTCTGATGATCGCCAGTACCTCGTCGCGTACCTTCGTCATCGTCGCCTCGTCCCTCGCCTCCGCGTTCAGGCGCAGCAGCGGTTCCGTGTTGGAGGGGCGGACGTTGAACCACCAGTCGGCGGCGGTGACGGTGAGGCCGTCGAGGTCGTCCAGGGTGACGTCGTCGCGGTCGCCGTAGGCCGCGCGGATCGCCGTGAGGCTGGCCTGCTGGTCGGCGACCGTGGAGTTGATCTCGCCGGAGCCGGTGTAGCGGTCGTACTGGTCGACCAGGGAGGAGAGAGGGGCGGGCTGGCCGCCGAGGGCGGCGAGGACGTGCAGGGCCGCCAGCATGCCGGTGTCGGCGTTCCAGAAGTCCTTGAAGTAGTAGTGGGCCGAGTGCTCGCCGCCGAAGATCGCGCCGGAGCTCGCCATCTCGGCCTTGATGAAGGAGTGGCCGACGCGCGTGCGGACGGAGGTGCCGCCGTTCTCCCGGACCACTTCGGGGACGGTCCAGGACGTGATCAGGTTGTGGATGACCGTGCCCTTGCCGCCGTTCTTCGCGAGTTCGCGGGCGGCCACCAGCGCCGTGATCGCCGACGGGGAGACCGGCTCGCCGCGCTCGTCCACGACGAAGCAGCGGTCCGCGTCGCCGTCGAAGGCCAGACCGAGGTCGGCGGACTCGGCGCGGACGCGCTCCTGGAGGTCCACGATGTTGGCGGGGTCGAGCGGGTTGGCCTCGTGGTTCGGGAAGGTGCCGTCCAGCTCGAAGTACATCGGGACCAGGGTCAGCGGCAGGCCCTCGAAGACCGTCGGGACCGTGTGGCCGCCCATGCCGTTGCCCGCGTCGACCACGACCTTCAGGGGGCGGATGGAGGTCAGGTCCACGAGTGAGCGCAGGTACGCCGCGTAATCCGACAACGTGTCGCGGGAGGTGATCGTTCCCGGCGTGGCGGCCGGTTCGGGGGCACCCTCCTGCGACCAGCGCTCCGCCAGCTCGCGGATCTCCGACAGGCCCGTGTCCTGGCCCACCGGCGCGGCGCCCGCACGGCACATCTTGATGCCGTTGTACTGCGCCGGGTTGTGCGAGGCCGTGAACATCGCGCCGGGCAGGCCGAGGACGCCCGAGGCGTAGTACAGCTGGTCGGTCGAGCACAGGCCGATCTCGGTGACGTCGACGCCCCGGGCCGCCGCGCCGCGCGCGAAGGCACGGGACAGGCCGGGCGAGGAGGGCCGCATGTCGTGGCCGACGACGATCGCGGCGGCGCCGGTCACCTGTACGAACGCGGCGCCGAACAGCTCGGCGAGCGCCTCGTCCCACTGGTCCGGAACCACCCCGCGCACGTCGTACGCCTTCACGATCTGCGACAGATCAGCAACAGCCACTGGCCAACCCTCCTGAAGTCCTCTCGGTCGCCCCAAACTACCTGCCCCGGGTCGGCACCGGTGCGGGATCCCCCGGCGGACGCCCGGTCGACTCCAGGCTGTGATCTGCGGTGATCCATCCCGGCGGTCGCACGGTCCACCCCGGTCGGTCGCAGTCGGGGGATCCGATCCGGTCAATCGCAGGCGGTTGGAGGCGGTTGGAGGCGGTCGTGGTCGGTCGGGGGCGGTCAGAGTCGGCCGGAGCGGTCGTGACCGGCGCCGGGCCGGCTCACGGCAGCATCCAGCCCAGCGCCGGCCCGCTCTGCCCCACCACGATCAGGCACATCACCAGCAGCAGCCCGAGGCTCCACGGCAGCACCCTGCGCAGCAGGTCCCCTTCCCGGCCCTGCAGGCCCACCGCCGCGCAGGCGATCGTGAGGTTCTGCGGGGAGACCATCTTGCCGAGCACGCCGCCGGAGCTGCCCGCGGCCGCCAGGAGTTCCGGCGAGAGGCCCGACTCGTGGGCGGCGCTGACCTGGAGGGCCCCGAAGAGTGCGTTGGCCGAGGTGTCGGAGCCGGAGACGGCGACGCCGAACCAGCCGAGGACCGGGGAGAGGAAGGCGAGCCCCGCGCCGGCCGCCGCCACGAAGTGGCCGATCGTCGCGGCCTGTCCGGAGAGGTTCATGACGTAGGCGAGGGCGAGCACGGACGTCACGGTGAGGATCGCGAACCGTAACTCCCGTACGGTCGCGGCCCATTCCGCGATCGCCACGCGCGCGTGCACGCGCAGGACGGCGGCCGTGGCGACACCCGCGATCAGGACCAGCGTGCCGCCTGTGGAGACGATCGGCCAGGTGAAGAGATTCCCTCCGACCGGTTCGCCCTTCGGGTTGACGACGTCCAGGAAGGGCCAGTCGTAGACCCGGTTCGCCTTCGCCAGCCAGTCCTTGACCGGCGGGATCTGGGCGATCGAGAAGACCGCGATGATCAGGGCGTACGGGGCGTAGGCGCGCAGGACTTGAGGCCGTTCGTCGGGCTCGTCCAGGTCCGTGCTGCGGGCGCCGGTGAGGACGGCCGCGCGGACCTCCTCGGTGGCCGGCACGCGTGCGTGCGGTACGGCGAGCAGGGCGGCCGCGCCTGCCAGGGCGGCGCAGATGTCGGCGAGTTGGGCGGAGACGTAGTTGGAGACGGCGAACTGGGCGGCGGCGAAGGCGACTCCGCACGCCAGGGCCGGCACCCAGGTCTGGCGCAGCCCGCGCGTGCCGTCGACCAGGCCGACCAGCACCAGCGGCACCACCAGGGCGAGGAGCGGGGTCTGGCGGCCTACGACGGAGGCGACCGAGTCCAGCGGCAGGCCGGTGACTTGAGCGAGCGTCACCACCGGTGTGCCCATCGCGCCGAAGGCGACCGGGGCGGTGTTCGCGACGAGGGAGACGACGGCCGCGCGGACCGGGTCGAAGCCGAGGGCGACGAGCATCACCGAGCAGATCGCGACCGGGGCGCCGAATCCGGCCAGCGCCTCCAGGAGGGCGCCGAAGCAGAAGGCGACCACGAGGGCCTGGATCCGCGGATCGTCGGAAAGTCGCCCGAACGAGCGGCGCAGGACGTCGAAATGGCGGGTGCGGACCGTCATCCGGTACACCCACAGGGCGTTGGCGACGATCCACAGGATGGGGAACAGGCCGAACGCGGCGCCCTGGGCGGCGCTGGATACGGTCTGGTCCAGTGGCATGCGGTAGGCGAGCCTCGCGACGAGCACGGCTGCGAGAAGGCCGCTCAGGCCCGCCAGGTGTGCTTTCATGCGGACCCCGCCGAGCAGGACCAGGACGATCAGCAGCGGCAGGGCGGCGACGAGGGCGGACAGGCCGAGCGAGTCGGCGACGGGTTCCAGTTCCTGGACGTACACGGGCGCCTCCCCGGGTTCCGGCATGCGGAAAGCGATTTCCCGACGACGGTTATCCGGAATGGTCGTATCCGTGACAGGCGCACGTCAATGGGCGTGCGTCATGGAATGCGCGTCATGGAATGCACGGAGAGCAACGACGTGAGTAAGGAGGCCCGGGCGGGCGTCAGTTGTCCGGTGACCGCAGCACCCGCAGGTGGCCGCGTCGCGCGACCTCCATCGGGTCCGCGCCACGGCCGCCGCCCGCCTCGGCCGCCCGCCCCTGGGGGCGGGCCGCCTCGCGCACCGCGTTCGCAAGCGCTTCCAGGTCGTCCCCGCTCGGACGCGCGGGAGCGGAGCTGTCGAGGAGCCGGACGACCTCCCAGCCACGCGGGGCGGTGAGGCGCTCGGAGTGCTCGGCGCACAGGTCGTAGCAGTGGGGTTCGGCGTAGGTGGCGAGCGGGCCGAGGACCGCGGTCGAGTCGGCGTAGACGTACGTCAGCGTCGCGACGGCGGGTCGGCCGCAGGCGGTTCGCGAACAGCGACGTACAGGGCTCACGACGTTGGACGGTACCGCACTCTTGAGCGGGCCGCGACGACTCTCCCCCAGGTCACCCCACCGTGTCGTACTGTGAAACACCCCACACACCCCTCCGGACACACCCCGCTGACCTGCGCGGAAGTGGTCGTCCGGGGTCATGGTCGACACCGCGTCCGGTCACGAGTCGGTACAAACACCGTCAATTGCCTTGAGTTGGCCGGTCTCGTGGAGATACGGAAACGAGCCCAACCTTGGCCGGAATGGTCATCCTGTGACATGCCGTCCCGAGCGGTGTCGGTGCGTGCAGCAGCGCGGCCGGAGCCCGCGAGGACTACGCTTCACCAGTGATGGACAACCGTGTACCGCCCCGTGCCGCCGGCCCCGGGCCCCGTCGACGCGATCGCCACGGTCGGGGCATGCGCGGGCCGATCGCGCCACCTCAGGTGCCGCTGGCCGCGAGCCGCGCCGACGTGTTCGCGGACCTGGTGCAGGACTCCGTGGAGCGCCTGGAGCGGCGCTGGCCGCAGCTCGCCGACATCGACTTCCTGGTGCTCGAGGTGCCCCGGCTCCAGGACCGGCACGCGGAGAACTGGGACGACGAGGCGGTGCCGCTGGGCGGCATCATTCCCGCGCGCGAGGGACGCCGGGCGCGGGTGGTCGTCTACCGGCGGCCGGTCGAGATCCGCACCAAGGGACGTGACGAGCGGGCCGCGCTGGTGCACGAGGTCGTCGTGGAGCAGGTCGCCGAGCTGCTCGGCCTCACCCCGGAGACGGTCGATCCCCGCTACGGCGAGGACTGAGCCCCCGGCGACCCCGCGCCGCCCGCCTACTTCTGCAGCACCGACACGTCCTGGTCCGCCTCCGGTACGGCCACCGTGCCGCGGTCGTCCGGCAGGGTCTGGATCGTGAAGCCCGGGACGCCGCCCTCGGTGGCCGCCAGGGTGCGGGCGCCGTAGACCGGGCCGCCGGAGACCGTCTCCACGGTCAGGGCGTAGGTGCCCTTCAGACCGGACGGGACGGGGGCGTCGACGTTCTGGGTGGTGCCGGACTTGATCGTGAACGTCTTGGACACCGCCGCGCCGCCGCCGCTGGCCGCCGACGCCGTGACCTTGACCTGGGCGGTCCCGGTGGGCGCGGTCAGCGAGAGGGTGGTGCCCTTGCCGCTGTTGTCGGCGGACGTCGCGCGCGTGCCGACCGGCGCGGTCGCCGGGATGTACGCGGTCTCCTGGTTGCCGCCCTTGCCGCGGGTGACCCGCAGGGCGGCCACCACCGGGACGGACTGGTCGGTCGGCGTGAGGATCAGCGAGCCCGCCTCGCCGCGCGTGACGTCGCCGAGGTCGGTCGCGGTGGTCATGCCCGACTTCACGTGCAGCGTCTCGTTGCCCGCCGGGGTGATCGTGCCGTCCGGGGAGGCGAGGCGCACCTTCAGGTCCGCGTCGTTGTCGCCGTCGGTGAAGGCGATCAGCCGGACGTCGGTGGCGTCCTTGGGGATGCCGGGCAGCACCAGGCTGCCGGACGGGTCGGCGGAGGCGGCCAGCCAGTCGCCGCCCGACTTGTCGTCCAGGGCCTGCACGCTCGCGCCGACCCGGCCGCTGCGCACGCTCACGTGCACGGTCAGGTCGGTCTGCCGCTCGTCGGTGAGCGTGGACAGCAGGACCGGCTCACTGGTGTGCGGCGGGACCGTGATGCCGTCCCCCACCGAGGACTTGAGCTGGCCGGCCTTGCCGTACAGCTCGATGTCGACCACGGCGGCGCTGTCGTCGGGGTTGGTGAGGTGCACGTAGTCGGTGCGGCTCGCGGCGGTGCTGGCGCCGGGGAACCAGAAGTCGGTGTCGGCCGCCGTGCAGTTGACCCCCTGGAGGCCGCGTCCGGTGCCGGCGGCGACCTCGGTGGTCTCCTGGACCGTCCAGCCCGGGGCGTACTTGCCCTCGGCGGTGCCGACGTAGGCCGGCCCGTCGGCGCCGGAGGTGTCCCCGGTGACCGGGGTGCCGGGCGCCTTCGGGGTGAGGACGGGCCTCGCCGCCTTCTTCTTGCCGCCGCTGCCCGTCCCGTCCGCCGACTGCTCGGCGGCGGCCTGGAGTTGGGCCTTGCCGTCGCTCGTGGTGCCCTGGGTGACGGGCGTGAACGACGTGTACGAGGTGTCGGCGATGTCGGACAGGCTGGGCGCCGGGCACAGCAGCGTGGTGCGCTCCACGGGCAGCTGGGCGGCCGCCTCGGCGGTGTGCGCGGGGGCGGTGGACGGCGCGTCGAGCGCGGCGAACCCGGTGATGGCCGCGAGGGCGGCCGTACCGGCGAGCAGGGACAGGGTGGTGCGGTTCACTGCTGGCTCCCGTCGGGGTGCTCGCCGCCGGTGCCGTGGTGCTGCTGGGCGGCCGGGTCATAGGCGGGGTCGTAGCCCTGCTGGTACGTCGGGTCGTACGCCGCCTGCCCCTGCTGCCCGCCGTAGGCGTACGGGTCGTACTGGCCGGTCTGGTACGGGTCGTACGTCTGCTGGTCGTAGCCGCCGGTCTGGTACTGGCCGGTGCCGGCGCCCTGGTACTGGTCGGCGTAGCCGGTGTCGTAGCCGTCGGCCGCCGCCGGGTAGGAGGCGGGGTCCCATTCGTCGTACGACTGCTGGTGCGGGACCGCGGCCTGGGTCTCCTCCGCCGGGGCCGCCGACGGGAAGTCGGTGTCCTCCGGGGTGTCCCGGTACTCCTGGGACTCCTGGGACTCCTCCTCGGCCTCCGCCTGGGCGCGCAGGCGGCGGGCGCGGCGGCCCTCGCCCTCGGTCGCCTGGGCGGGGATCGGCTGCTCCTCGGGGAGGTCGTCGTCGACGTCGCGGCGACGGCCGGGCAGGGCGAGGACGACCAGGACGACGGCGAGCGCACCCTGCGCCCACAGCCAGGCGGTGTGGGTGAACGGCGTGTCGTAGGTGACGTCCAGCGTGCCGCCGGAGGAGGGGAGTTCGAAGCCCTGGGCCCAGCCGTCGACGGTGGTGCGGGTGAGCGGCTTGCCGTCCAGGGTGGCCGTCCAGCCCGGGGAGGCCGAGTCGGCCAGGCGCAGGATGCGGCCGTCGGCGCCGGCCGGGACGGTGGTGTGGATCCCGACGGATCCTGCGGGCACCGAGGCGGGCGTGCCGGAGCCGTTCGCCGACACGATGGTCGCGCGGGAGACCTGCTGGTCGACGCGCCACAGGGCGCTGCCGTTCTGCTGGCTGAGCCGGGACAGGCCGGGCGTGGCGTCGAGCACGCGCGTGATGTCGCGCGGCGCGCCCTTGTGGACGAGGACGTAGCGCACCGCGAACCCGCCGAGCTGGTCGGCCTGGTCGGCGCCGGAGCCGGCGACCAGGTTGGCGACGACCTTGTCGAGCTTGGCGTTCTCGCCGTCGGCGGCGGCCGCCTCGGCGTCTCCCATGCGGGCGCCGGAGCCGCGCACCAGCATGTAGTCGACACGCGCGGTGCTGTCGCTGTCGAGGACCAGGGTGCGGACCTGGTCGGTGGTGGTGCTGTCCTCGGCGACGAAGGCGGGCACCTGGGTGGGGTCGCGCCGCTCGACCGGGCCGTCGGCGCCGCCGATCATCCAGCCGGCGGCGAGCAGCAGCGGGCCCGCGGCGGAGGCGAAGGCGATCAGGGCGGCCACCGGCTGGCGCCAGCCGAAGCTCTGCTCGGCGACCCGCGAGCGGGCCCCGTCGGCGCCGAGCGCGGCGGCGGACAGGATCGCGATGCCGTAGACGAGGCTCGCGGGGCCGGCCCAGGTGGACTTGTTGGACAGGACCGCGAAGACCAGGCCGATCAGGGCGACCGCCCAGGCGGTGCGGATCGCCGACTGCCGCTCGGAGCGCAGCAGGGCGGCGAGCGCGGCCAGGACGACGCCGACGAGCATCAGCCCGTCGACGGTGCCGGGGCCGCCCGGGCTGGCGCCGAGCAGGTCGAGGGCGGAGGCGGCCGAGGAGCCGTAGTCGAGGCCGGCCTCCTTGAAGAAGCCGAACGGCAGCAGGGTCAGCGACCAGGGGGCGAGGACCAGCAGCGGGGTGCCGAGCTGGGCCAGCAGCCGCAGGCCGGAGGCGACCAGGTCGGAGCGGCGCACGGCGAGCACGGCGACGCCGAGGACCAGGGCGATCGGCCAGACGATCGGCGTGAACGCGGTGGTGATGGTCAGCAGCAGTGCGTACGCCCAGGTGGCGCGCCAGCTGCCGCGCGTTCCCGAGGCCTTGGTGAGGCCGCTGGCCGCGATGCCCGCGCGGGCGATCAGCGGCAGCAGGATCGCGAGGACGGCGGTGCCGATGCGGCCGCCGGCGAGGGCGCCGGTGGCTGCGGGCAGGAAGGCGTAGGCGATGGCCGCCCAGGCGCGCAGCAGGCGCGAGGTGACCAGCGGGCGGGAGGCGAAGTAGGCGGTGAAGCCGGCCAGCGGTACCGAGGCGACCAGCAGCACGGTGACCGCGAGCCCGGTCGAGCCGAACAGCAGGGAGGCCAGCGCGGCGACGATCGCGAGGTACGGCGGTGCGGCCGGGGTGCCGCCGGCGCCGACCGCGTGCCAGGCGTCCAGGTAGCGCGACCACAGCTCGCTCGCGGTGCCCGGGGCGGGCAGCAGGGCGCCGCCCGCGAGCGCGCCGGAGCCGAGCAGGGCGCGGCAGGCGGCCAGCGAGATCAGCAGCAGCACCAGGAAGAGCACCGGGCCCGGCTTGCGGGCGATGCGCTTGAGGCGGGCGAACTGCTCGATCTCCAGGAAGTCGGCGTCGTCGCCGCCGGGCCCGGACTCGACGGCGCCGCCGTGCCGGCCGGCCGCGGAGATCTCGTCGTCGCCGCCGAAGAGGTTGCCCGCGACCTGCTCGACGGTGGCCCGGACGGTGGCGCCGGGCGGCGGGAACAGGGGGCGCAGCTCGCCCTTGTCGAGCTGGGAGCGGCCGCGCCTGCGCCGCCCGGCGATGATCCGCTCGGGCCGCAGCAGGGTGCCAAGGAGGCCGCGGATCTCGTCGAGGGCCTGTCCGGGGACCTTGCCGACGAGGTAGGCGACGGTGCGCAGCAGGGTGCCGAGGACGAGGCGGAACAGGATCCAGGGCAGTGCGGCCGTACGGGCGTTGACCAGCAGGGTGTAGATCGCGCCGGCCTTGTCGACCTTGTGCGGGGAGGCGGTGGTGCGGCCGGCGCAGTCGACGGCGCGCCGCTCCCGGGAGGCGGCCTCGGCGTGCCGTACGACGGCCTCGGGGGCGACCAGGACGCGGTGTCCCGCGTTGTGCGCGCGCCAGCACAGGTCGACGTCGTCGCGCATCAGGGGCAGCCGGCGGTCGAAGCCGCCGAGCTCCTCGAAGACGTCGCGGCGGATCAGCATGCCGGCGGTGGAGACGGCGAGCACGGGCCGCACGTGGTCGTGCTGGCCCTGGTCCTGCTCACGGCGGTCCAGACCGGTCCAGCGGCGCCCGGAGTCGGCGATGGTGACGCCGACCTCCAGGAGCTGCCGGCGGTCGTACCAGCCGCGCAGCTTGGGGCCGACGACCGCCACGTCGTCGCGGCCCAGCTCCAGCTCGTTGTCGACGACCCGGAGCAGCTGGGCCAGGGCGTCGGGTTCCGGGGCGCAGTCGTCGTGCAGCAGCCAGAGCCACTGGATCGGCTCGCCGTACGGCAGCTCGGGCATGTCGTAGGCGTCGTCGCGCCACTGGCGGGTGACCGGGTCCCAGCCGCTGGGCCGCTTCAGGTACGGCAGGTCGTCCGGGGTGAGGACGGGCGCGGTGCGGCTCACCTCCTCGACGGCCTGGCCGAAGCCGGTGCGGCGGGCGAGGTGCAGGACGTTGGCGTCGCCGAGGGACTCGGTGAGCAGCTGGGCGGAGTCGTCCGCGCTGCCGGTGTCGGCCGCCACCGCGTACTGGACGGGGCGCTCCTGGCCGAGCAGCCCGGCGAGCGCGGTGGGCAGCCAGCGGGCGCCGTCGTGGGAGACGAGGACCGCGGTCACCACATGACGCGGAAACTCTGGTGTGGCAGCCGACTCGTGGGCTGCCATGTGGCTGTGCACGGACATCGAGGTACGGGCCCCGGTTCGATGGACTGCGGTGGACTCCTGCGCCCGCTGGTGGCGGCGAGGCGTCTCGGACGAGCGACCACACTATCGGCTGGGCATCTCGACGGCCCGCCGCCTGTGGATAACCCACCGGCGACGGGCCGTTCGCGCAGCTCAGATGTGTGCGTTGGGTGGACGTCCGCCTCCGGCACCCGCCTCGGCGTCCGTTTCAGACGGCGGCCTTCTTGAGGCGGCGGCGCTCCCGCTCGGAGAGTCCGCCCCAGATACCGAAGCGCTCGTCGTTGGCGAGGGCGTACTCGAGGCACTCGGAGCGCACCTCGCAGGCGAGGCAGACCTTCTTGGCCTCTCTGGTGGAGCCGCCCTTCTCGGGGAAGAAGGACTCGGGGTCGGTCTGGGCGCACAGCGCGCGCTCCTGCCAGCCGAGTTCCTCGTCCGCGTCGTCGACCAGCAGTTGCTGCACCAGCTCGGTCATGTGCGCCCCTCGTCTGTCTTTCACGTCCCCGTGCCCGGCCGTTACCGATTTCGGCTGAACGACACGAGTGAAATTACAAGTGTGCTGCTCCGGGCGAGTCAAGCCGAGATCTGCTATTGGGCCCGTTATTCACTCTGCGGAACCAAGGCCGTGCGGAAAGTGTTCAAATCGGCATAAACCTTGACATGCAGACGAGGCCCCGCGCGGGCCTCCGACCCCATACAGAGCTTGTACGGAGAAAGACGCCCAGATGTTCGATCGCGTTCCGAAGTGGCTCACGCGCCCAGTTGTGCGCCATGTGTCCCGGGTGCTTGATGAACAAACCTTTCGGCAGCGAGGTGAACCGGATGAGGTGAACCGTGTCCCACATACCGGGCGTCGAGTTGACACGGGAGGTGTGAACCGATGTCCTTGTGGGCATGCTCGCGAACTTGGCACTCACCTCGACCCGCACCGCCGGGTCCCACGGTGCTGCCCGTGCTCGCTGTAGCTGTTGCTGTTCCAGCTGTTGAGCCGTAGCCGTATCCGACCGCTTCGCTCCAGCTGCAGACCGAGTCCCCCGGGCTCGGTTTTCGCTTTTCGTTCCCCGCTGACCGCCTTCACTGAGGAACCACCGCACCCCCATGAACAGCGACAACGATCTCCAGATCGCCGGCGACATCCTCGAAGTCACGCACCTGCTGCAGCCCCCGCGCGAGCACCCGGTGACCGTGGCCGAGTTCGTCGGCCTGGCCCGCTCCATCGCCGCCGACCGCGCGCAGTGGGAGCACCTCGTCGAGTACGACGCGACGACGCGCTGGTACCACCGGCTGCGCACCGGCCCGGGCTACGAGGTCTGGCTGCTGTCCTGGGTGCCCGGACAGGGCAGCGGGCTGCACGACCACGGCCGCTCCTCCGGCGTGCTGACCGTCCTGGAGGGCGCGCTCACCGAACGCACCGGGCGCGGCTCGCGCACGCTGTCCGCCGGCGCACAACGGGTGTTCGCGCCGGGGTACGTGCACGAGGTGGTGAACGACGCGCTGGAGCCGGCGGTGAGCCTGCACGTCTACTACCCGGGCCTGACCGAGATGCCGATGCACACCACGCAGAGCTGCGCGGCGCGTCCCGTGACCGCGTGACGCGCGTGTCCGTGAGTGTGTGACGCGGGACGCGTGCCGCGTTGTCGGACCCGCCTGCAAGACTTGGCGCATGCGCATTGTGGTTCTGGCAGGCGGCATCGGCGGTGCCCGGTTCCTGCGCGGTCTGAAGCAGGCCGTGCCGGACGCCGACGTGACCGTCATCGGCAACACCGGGGACGACATCCACCTCTTCGGGCTGAAGGTCTGCCCGGACCTCGACACGGTGATGTACACGCTCGGTGGCGGTATCAACGAGGAGCAGGGCTGGGGGCGGACCGACGAGACCTTCCACCTCAAGGAGGAGCTCGCCGCCTACGGGGTGGGGCCGGACTGGTTCGGGCTCGGCGACCGGGACTTCGCGACGCACATCGTGCGCACCCAGATGCTGGGCGCCGGATATCCGCTGAGCGCGGTGACCGAGGCGCTGTGCGACCGCTGGAAGCCGGGCGTGAAGCTGATCCCGATGACCGACGACCGGGTCGAGACCCATGTGGCCGTCGAGGTCGACGGCGAGCGCAAGGCCGTGCACTTCCAGGAGTACTGGGTACGGCTGCGGGCGTCCGTGCCCGCCCACGCGGTCGTCCCGGTCGGTGCCGAGCAGTCCAAGCCGGCGCCCGGCGTCCTGGAGGCCATCGCGGAGGCGGACGTGATCCTCTTCCCGCCGTCCAACCCGGTGGTCTCCGTCGGCACCATCCTCGCGGTGCCCGGCGTCCGGGAGGCGATCGCGGACGCCGGGGTGCCGGTGGTGGGCCTCTCCCCCATCGTCGGGGACGCGCCGGTGCGCGGGATGGCCGACAAGGTGCTCGCGGCGGTGGGCGTGGAGTCCACGGCGGCGGCGGTCGCCGAGCACTACGGCTCCGGGCTGCTGGACGGCTGGCTCGTCGACTCCGTGGACGCGGGCAGCGTCGCGCGCGTGGAGGAGGCCGGGATCCGCTGCCGGGCCGTACCGCTGATGATGACCGACCTGGACGCGGCCACCCAGATGGCCAGGGAGGCGCTGGCGCTGGCCGAGGAGGTGCGCGGGGCATGACCGACACGACGGACACGGCCGACGCGATCGACACGAGCGGCACGGCCGACGCGGTGCCCGCGTACCGGGTGTGGGCGCTGCCCGGGATCCCCGAGGTCCAGCCGGGCGACGACCTGGCGAAGCTGATCGCCGCGGCCGAGCCGGGGCTGGCCGACGGGGACGTGGTGATCGTCACCTCCAAGATCGTCTCCAAGGCCGAGGGACGGATCGTCGAGGCGGCCGACCGGGAGGCGGCGATCGACGCCGAGACCGTGCGGGTGGTGGCCCGGCGCGGCACCCTGCGGATCGTGGAGAACCGGCAGGGGCTGGTCATGGCGGCGGCCGGAGTGGACGCGTCCAACACCCCGTCCGGGACCGTGCTGTTGCTGCCCGAGGATCCCGACGCCTCGGCCCGTGCCGTCCGCGCGGGCCTCCGGGACGCACTGGGCGTCAACGTCGGGGTGATCGTCACGGACACCTTCGGGCGACCCTGGCGCGCCGGGCTCACCGATGTCACCATCGGCGCCGCCGGCCTGGTGGTCCTGGACGATCTGCGCGGGGGCGTGGACGCGTACGGCAATCCGCTGGTCGCGACGGTCGTCGCCACCGCCGACGAACTGGCCGCCGCCGGCGACCTGGTCAAGGGCAAGGCGACGGGGATGCCGGTCGCCGTGGTGCGGGGGCTCGCGCACGTCGTGACGGACGCCGACGAGGACGGGGAGGCCGCACGGGCCATGGTCCGGGACGCGGACAGCGACATGTTCCGGCTCGGCACGTCCGAGGCGGTCCGCGAAGCGGTGACGCTGCGGCGGACGGTGCGGGCCTTCACCGACGACCCCGTCGACCCCGGGGCGGTACGGCGGGCGGTCGCCGCGGCCGTGACCGCACCGGCGCCGCATCACACGACGCCGTGGCGGTTCGTGCTGCTGGAGTCGGCTCAGGCACGGGTCCGGCTGCTGGACGCGATGCGGGACGCGTGGGTCGCCGACCTGCGCGGGGACGGGAAGTCGGAGGAGTCCATCGCCAAGCGGGTCCGGCGGGGTGACGTGCTGCGGAACGCGCCGTACCTGGTCGTGCCCTGTCTGGTGACGGAGGGGGCGCACACCTACGGGGATCCGCGGCGCGATGCCGCCGAGCGGGAGATGTTCGTGGTCGCGGCGGGGGCCGCGGTGCAGAACTTCCTGGTCGCGCTGGCCGGGGAGCAGTTGGGGTCGGCGTGGGTCTCGTCGACGATGTTCTGCCGGGATGTGGTGCGGGAGGTGCTGGCGCTTCCAGCGGGGTGGGAGCCGATGGGGGCGGTTGCTGTGGGGAAGGCTGCGGAGGAGCCGCGGGCCAGGGCCGAGAGGAAGGTGGGGGACTTTATCGAGGTGCGGTGAGCTTCTTTTGCGCCTTCGGTTCGGGGTCCACCGGTTCGTGGGCGAGTGCACGTTGTGGGGGTTGATCGCGCCCACGCGGCGGTAGCCGCATATCGGACACAGCCCCGCGCCCCCAAAAGACGGGGCGCTTGAGGCCTAGGATTCTTTGAGTGGCTGGTCGGTTTGCTCCGAAACCCACGCGTGCGACTGTGCGGGGTGGGCAGGTTGTCGTGCCTGCCGGGATGCCTCGGCAGGCTGTGGCGCCCGGGCGGGTGCGGGTGTGGAAGCCGGGTGGGGCTCTTGATCTGGGGCTGGTGCTGGGGCCGCTGCGGCGGGGGCCCGGGGATCCGACGTTTCGGGCCGGGCGGGACGGGGGCGTGTGGCGGGCCAGTCTGACGCCCGCCGGGCCGGGGACGCTGCGGGTCGCCGTGTACGGCGGTGAGGTGCGCGGGGAGGCCTGGGGGCCGGGGGCGGAGTGGCTGCTGGAGCAGTTGCCGGAGATGCTCGGTGCCGCCGATGACCCGTCCGCGTTCGTGCCCCGGCACCGGGTCGTGGCGGCGGCTCGGCACCGGCGGCCGGGTTTGCGGCTGACGCGGACCGGGCTGGTGCTGGAGTCGTTGATTCCGTCGGTGCTGGAGCAGAAGGTCACGACCGACGAGGCGTACCGGGCCTGGCGGTCGCTGGTGCGGAGGTTCGGGGAGCGTGCGCCGGGGCCCGCGGGGGTGGGCGAGCGGCCGATGTGGGTGATGCCGGCGCCGCGCACCTGGGCGCTGATTCCGTCGTGGGAGTGGCACAAGGCCGGGGTCGACGACAAGCGGGCCTCGACGATTCTGCGGGCGGTGCGGGTCGCTGCGCGGCTCGAGCAGGCGGTCGGGATGGCGGCGGACGCGGCGCAGGCGCGGCTGGAGGTGGTGCCGGGGGTGGGGCCGTGGACGTCGGCGGAGACCGTGCAGCGCAGTCATGGGGCGGCGGACGCGGTGACGGTCGGGGACCTGCACCTGCCGGGGATCGTGGGGTGGGCGCTGGCCGGGGACCGGCATGCCGACGACGAGGTGATGCTGCGGTTGCTTGAGCCTTATGCGGGGCAGCGGCATCGGGCGGCTCGGTTGATCCTGTTGAGCGGGCAGGTGCCGAAGCGGCGGGCGCCGCGGATGCCGCGAGGGGACATCGGCCGGTTGTGAGGTGCGGGTGGGTGAGGGCGGGGGCCGGGGGTGGGGACGCTTCCGGCGCTTGCAGGGTGCCGCCCGCGCCCACCCGTGCCGCCCCCGCGGCACGACTGCCCGCGGCTGATGCCTTCAGGGGCAGCGCGCTGTCGTCACCGCACCTACTGGTCCGACGAGAACCGCACCGCCCCCGCCGGGATCATCGCGTCGCACCACACCCTCGCGCCGTCCCGTAGTTCGTTGTCGGCGCCGATGACCGCGCCGTCGCCGATCACCGTGCCCGTGAGGACCGAGCGTTCGCCGATGCGGGCGCGGTTGCCGATGAGGGAGTCGGTGATGACGGCGCCGGGTTCGATCACGGCGCCCGGAAGGATCGTCGAGCCGAAGACCCTCGCGCCCTCCGCCACGAACGCGCCCTCGCCCACCACCGTGCCGCCCGTCAGCTTCGCGTCCGCCGCGACCCGGGCCGTGGGCAGGATGAGGCGGTCGCCGCAGCGGCCCGGGACCGCGGGGGACGGGGCGCGGCCCAGGACGAGGTCCGCCGAGCCGCGCACGAAGGCCGCGGGCGTGCCCAGGTCCAGCCAGTACGTGGAGTCGACCATGCCCTGGAGATGGGCGCCGGCCGCGAGCAGCGCGGGGAAGGTCTCGCGCTCCACCGACACCGGACGGCCCGCCGGGATCGTGTCGATGACCGAGCGGCGGAAGACGTACGCCCCCGCGTTGATCTGGTCGGTGACGATCTCCTCGGGGGTCTGGGGCTTCTCCAGGAAGGCGAGGACGCGCCCCTTCTCGTCGGTGGGGACGAGGCCGTACGCGCGGGGGTCGGTCACCTGTGTGAGGTGGAGGGAGACGTCGGCGGACGTCGACTCGTGCGTGGCCACCAGGGCGCCGATGTCCAGGCCCGTCAGGATGTCGCCGTTGAAGACCAGCACCGGGTCGTCGGGCCCGGAGTGCAGCCGGGCGGCCACGTTGCGGATCGCGCCGCCGGTGCCGAGCGGTTCCTCCTCGGTGACGTACTCGATGTGCAGGCCGAGCGCCGCGCCGTCGCCGAAGTACGGTTCGAAGACCTCCGCCAGGTAGCTCGTCGCGAGGACGATGTGCTCCACGCCCGCCGCTCTGGCTCTGGCCAGCTGGTGTGTCAGGAACGGCACCCCGGCCGCCGGGACCATCGGCTTGGGCGTGTGGACCGTGAGCGGGCGCAGCCGGGTGCCTTTGCCGCCGACCAGGAGGATCGCTTCTGTCACCTGTCGTCTCTGCTTCCTGCCGGGACCGGCCGAACTCTCTGTCGGCCGGCCAGTGTATGCAGACCGTGCGACGGCGCCCTCGACGACCGCGCGGTGCCACGCGGCATGGGTGTGCGGTTTCCCCCGACTGCCCCCGACGGCGATGAACGCGGGCCCCGTTCTCAGCGTCCCTGCAGGTGCGCGGAGCTGGTCCGGGCCGAACCGAGCTTGGCGTAGAGCTTGGTGCCTGGGCAGTCGGTGGCGTACCCGTCCCTGTGGCCGGAGATCACGTTCAGTCGTACGTTCTTCCCCTTTGGGTAGAGATTGCCACCCCCGGACTTCAGATATGTCTTTCCCTTCGGATTGGCACCGAAGAGCCCGAGCTTCCACGCGGTGAGCCTGGCGATGCCGGTCAGGGCGGCCGCGGGCGGCTTGTGCGAGCCGAATGTGCCGATCACCGCGATCCCCATGCTGTGGTTGTTGAAACCGAGGGTGTGGGCGCCTCTGACGGCCTTCGCCACGCCCCCGGCGCGGCCCTCGTAGATGGTTCCGCACTTGTCGACGAGGAAGTTGTAGCCGATGTCCCGCCAGCCCATGCTCACGACGTGGTAGCGGTAGATACTGCGGATGACGGACGGGGCCTGAGAGCAGCGGTAGCCGTTGCCGGAGGCGGTGTGGTGGACGAAGGCCGCCTTGATCTTCCCCGTGTAGACGAACCCCTTCTCGCGCAGCGACTCGTCGGCGCCCCAGCCGTGGCGGGTGACGATCCTCGGGCGCGGTCCGATGTACGGCTTCGCGAGCGGGGCGTCGGCGCCGCTCAGTTCGCGGAGTTCGCGTTCGGTGTCCTCCCGGCTCAGTGCGGGGATCTCGGTGGCGCCGAAGGAGACGAGGCCGGCGTTGACCGCGGCCGCCGTGTCAGGCTCGGTGTCGGCACGGGGGTCGTTGGCCGGCGGGCCCTGGGGCGGGGACTCGGCGCCGGGATCGACGAGTTCGAGGCGCAGGCCCGCGGGGAGCAGGTCGCGTCCGACACCGGGGCCGGTGCCGATGCCGGTGCCCGTGCCGGTGCCGCGCGGGCCGAAGTCGTCGTCGGCTTCGGGTTCGGGTGCGGCCTGGGCTTCGGCTTCGGCTTCGGCGCGTACCCGTACGTCGACTCCGTTCGAGTCGCCCACCCACAGGGGTGCGGTGGCGCCGTGCACCCGGCCGGAGGCGGCCTCCGCCGTGTCCGGGTCGGCACCGTGGTCGGCGTTGTGCGTGTCGACGTCCTGCCAGCCCGACCAGTGGCCGGTGGCGGCGGACCGGGTGCGCACCTGGACCCGGCCGCGCAGTTCGGTTCCGGGGTTGTCCCAGACGACGCCGACGAGTGAGAAGTTCCGTACGTCGGCGCTGTACGCGCCCTGTTCGGGGGCCAGGCCGAGGACGCGTTCGCGGGTGCGGGGGGTGAGGGGCAGCGACTGGGTGCTGCCGGCGAGGGCCGTCGTCGTGGTGGTGGGGCGGCCGGTGGTCGTCGTGGCCCGGTCCGCCGGTGCGGCGGCCGCGGACGGCATGTTCAGCACGGCCGGCGGGAGGGTGAGGGCCGCCGCGCAGGTGACGCCGATCGAGCAAGTCAGGAATCCACGCATGCCCCTGATATTGAACACAGTCAGACAAACATGCCCATAGGGGAATTGACGCTCCGTCGGGTCCGGTTACGCCGAACCGGTGGCCCCGCCGACCGGTGCGGGCAGCGGGCGCGGCGTACGCTTGCGCGGGTGAACGCCACCGATCGCACCCCTGCCGACCTGCTGCGTTCCGCGCTCGCCGCGGATCCAGGACGCCCCCTGGTGACCTTCTACGACGACGCGACGGGCGAACGCGTCGAATTGTCCGTGGCCACCTTGGCCAATTGGGTGGCCAAGACGGCGAATCTGCTGCAGGGCGACCTCGGGGCGGGGCCGGGTGACCGGGTGGCCCTGCTGCTGCCCGCGCACTGGCAGACGGCGGTGTGGTTGCTGGCGTGTTCGTCGGTGGGTGTGATCGCCGACGTGGCCGGGGATCCGGCGGCGGCCGACGTCGTCGTCAGCGGGCCGGACTCGCTTGAAGCGGCCCGGGCGTGCCGGGGCGAGCGGGTCGCTCTCGCGCTGCGGCCGCTGGGCGGGCGGTTTCCGGCGGTGCCGGAGGGGTTCGTGGACTATGCGGTGGAGGTGCCGAGTCAGGGGGACCGGTTCGTTCCCTTCTCGCCCGTGGATCCGGACGAGCCCGCGCTGATCGTGGCGGGGGCGGAGCTGAGCGGGGCCGAGGTGGTGGAGCGGGCGCTCGGGGATGCGGCGGGGCTGGATCTGACCGGGCCGGGGTCGCGGTTGCTGTCGGGGCTGCCGTACGACACGTGGGAGGGGCTGAGCGCGGGGTTGTACGCGCCGCTCGCGGTCGGGGGGTCGGTGGTGCTGTGCCGGCATCTGGGGGAGCTGGGGGAGGAAGGGATCGCGAAGCGGATCGAGAGTGAGCGGGTGACTGCGTCGGCGCGGGGCCGGTGAGGTCGTTCGTCGGCCGCGGGCCGGTGGGGGCCGTTCGCGCAGTTCCCCGCGCCCCCAAGAAGGTGGGACCAGTCACCGCCTGCGGACAAGTGGAGGCCGGTCGCGCCCACGCGGCGGAGCCGCAAATCGGCACAGCCCCGCGCCCCCAAGAAAGGTGGGACCAGCCACCGCCTGCGGACAAGTGGAGGCCGGTCGCGCCCACGCGGCGGAGCCGCAAATCGGCACAGCCCCGCGCCCCCAAGGACAAGCAGGTAGGGCCGCTCACCCGCGTGGAGTAGTTGCCGCCGCCTGCTGCCTCCACTCCAGGCACAGTTGAGGAGTGACCGACGTCGTAGGGGCATCCGCCACCGGGTACGGGCTTGCCCGGTCGCGGCGGCGGCGTTGGCTCCAGGGGGTGGCCCTGGGGGCGGGCGTGCTGCTGGTCGGGGCCGTCGGGGGCGGCTGGGCCCTCTACGCCAAGCTGAGTCACAACATCACCGCCGACGACGCGGCCGCCGCCGAGCTCGCCCGGTACGAGCGGGAGCGGCCCACCGAGCTGGTGCGGGGCGCGCAGAACATCCTGCTCATCGGGTCGGACAGCCGCGCCGGGGACGGGAACCGCCGCTACGGCAAGGATTCGGGCACCCAGCGCTCCGACACCACGATCCTGCTGCACCTCGCCCGGGACCGGCGCAGCGCCACCGCCGTCTCGCTGCCCCGGGACCTGATGGTGCACGTGCCCGGCTGCCTGCGCGGCGACGGGCGGCGCAGCGATCCCTCGTTCACGCTGTTCAACTCGGCCTTCGAGGTGGGGGGTTCGGCCTGCACCGTCCGAACCGTGGAGAAACTCACGGACATCCGCGTCGACCACTACGCCGTCGTCGACTTCAGCGGGTTCAAGGACATGGTCGACGCGATCGACGGGGTGCAGGTGTGCCTGAAGAAGCCCATCGACGACAAGGCCGCCAAGCTGCGGCTGCCCGCCGGGCGGGTCACGCTCGACGGGGAGCAGGCGCTGGGGTACGTACGGGCGCGCAAGTCGCTCGGGGACGGCAGTGACACCGGGCGGATGGACCGGCAGCAGCAGTTCCTGGGCGCGCTCGTCAACAAGGTGCAGAGCAGTGACGTACTGCTGAACCCGGCGAAGCTCTATCCGCTGCTGGACGCGGCGACCTCCGCCCTCACCACCGATCCCGAACTGGCCAGCCTGCGCGGCCTGTACCAACTGGTGCGCGGACTGCGGGACATCCCCACGGACCAGGTGCGGTTCCTCACCGTCCCGCGCGAGCCGTACGTGTACGACTCCAATCGCGACCAGCTCAAGGCGGCCAAGGCGGACGCCCTGTTCGCGCTGTTGCGGGCCGACGCACCCGTGAAGGTCGCCGACTACGCCACCGGCGACAAGGACGATCCCTCCGACGGAAGCTCCACGGAGCCCACGTTTCGCGGTAACACCGCCGCCAAGGACAGGTGCGCGTAAAGCACACGCCAAGGCGGCGAACTTCCCTGCCGCTCGTTGTCAGTTAAATGAGATGGATTGCCCGCTTGTAGGGAGGATGAATTTGTCACTGGCGTCACTCGACGCTGAACTGGGCGGATAGTGTGAGCGCTCCGGTGCACCCGGCCGCGAGGTCCGTCCTGGGGTCGCGCACCGCAAAACGTGACCGAGCGCCTTGGTGGGGGGAAGGCGCCGCGTGGCCCCGACGGAGGATTCGGACAACCGTGGACGCGCAAGGCCGTGGGCGGGCGGACAACATCGACCCCGCAGACCAGTGGGTGCTCAATCCGAACACCGGTGAATACGAACTGCGACTGACACCTTCCGCACCGCAGTCGTCGGTGCCCGGACCGCGCAGACCGGTCTCGCCGGGCCCCGCCGCGGGCGGCACCCGGGAGACCGCGGTCCCGGAGGTGCCGGGGCAGCGCAGAAGGCGTGCCGAGCCCGAGCCGCCGGCCGGGCGCCGCTCGCGGCGGCAGCCGGTGAAGAAGAAGTCGAAGGCCAAGAAGGTCCTGCTGTGGACCGGCGGGACGATGGCCTTCGTGCTGGTCGCCGCCTCGGCCGCCGGCTACCTGTACATCAAGCACCTCAACGACAACATCACGTCCGTCTCCGACGACGGCGCGAGCACCGGTGGTTTCAGCAAGGACAAGGCGATCAACCTGCTGATCATCGGCACCGACAAGCGGACGGGCGCGGGCAACGAGGGCTACGGCGACTCCGGCAGCGTCGGGCACGCCGACACCACGATCCTGCTGCACATCTCCAAGGACCGTTCGAACGCCACCGCGCTGAGCATTCCGCGTGACCTCATCGTCGATGTGCCCGACTGCCAGACGCAGCAGTCGGACGGGAGCGAGAAGGTCATCGCGGGCACCGAGAACGTCCGCTTCAACACCAGCCTCGGCCAGGACGGCCGTACCGCCAGCTGCACGGTGCGCACGGTGACCGAGCTGACCGGGATCCAGGCCGACAACTTCATGGTGGCCGACTTCAACGCGGTCAAGACGCTGACCGACGCGGTCGGCGGGGTCGAGGTGTGCCTGGCCAAGGACATCGACGACTCGGACTCGCACCTGAAGCTGTCCAAGGGCACCCACAACATCTCCGGCGAGACCGCGCTGGCGTTCGTGCGCACCCGGCACTCGGTCGGCTTCGGCGGCGACCTGAGCCGGATCCAGCTCCAACAGCAGTTCCTCAGCGCCCTGATGCGCAAGCTCAGCTCCAACTCGACGCTCACCAGCCCGACCAAGCTGCTCAAGCTGGCCGAGGTCGGCACCAAGGCGCTCACCGTCGACTCCCAGCTGGACAGCATCGGCAAGCTGAAGGACCTCGGTCTGGAGCTCGGCAAGCTCAACCCGAAGAACCTGACCTTCACCACCATCCCGGTGCTGGACAACCCGGCGGAGAAGGTGAAGGCGACCGTCGTGCTCAACGAGACGAAGGCCCCCGCCGTCTTCCAGGCGATCAAGGACGACGTCTCCTTCACCGCCGTCAAGAAGAAGCAGGCGCAGGCCAGCAAGGACGCGGCGGCCGCCCGCCTGGAGGGCAGCAAGTCGGCGGCCTCCGCGGTGCGGGTGCGGATCCTCAACGGCGGGGCCCCGCCCGGCAGCGCCCAGGAGACCCTCAGCTGGCTGCAGAACCAGGAGGGCGTCCTCAAGTCGGAGAACGCCGGCAACGCGGACGCCGCGCTCAGCAAGACCACCCTGGAGTACGCCCCCGACCAGGCCGATCAGGCGCGCGAACTGGCCAGCCTCATGGGGCTGTCCGGCTCGGCGATGAAGCCCGGCAAGAGCGTGGTCAACTCCCAGGGCCTGCCCGCGATCACACTGACCCTGGGCAAGGACTTCCAGGGGGCGGGAGTCTCCCTCACCACTCCGACAAAGGCGCCGGACGTGGACAGCAAGACCACGGCGGACAAGGTGACCTGCGCCAAGTAGGGCGGTGCGACGAAGAGTTACGCCGTACCACCACCAAGTAACCGCGAATAAACAGGTAACCCTATGGGTCCGTCGCGCGTCTAACCGGGCGCGGGGCGGACCCGTGTGGTCCGTGTGGCGTCCGACGGGGGGCGTGGCGGCGGGCCCGTGTGCGCAGGGCGCAGGGTGGGGAGGGCAGGGAGTTGACGCAGAGCGATGTGCGGGGGGAGGAGGTGCCTGCGGTCGAGGACACGATGTCCCTCGCACCGAAGGCATCCCCGGCGCCGGACAGAACCGGCGGCAGACCTCGCAGAGGCGGCCCGAAGGGCGGCGCGAAGGGCGGCTCTGGCGGAAACTCGCCCGGCGGCCCGAACGGCGGCCGGGGCGGCAGAGGCCGGCGCGGCGGACGCGGACGGCGGGTGGTGCGCTGGTCGGCGACCGTGCTGTCGGTGGTGGTCCTCGGTACGGCCGGTGCCGGTTACCTCTACTACCAGCACCTGAACGGCAACATCCACAAGGGCGAGCGCAACAGCGGCGACGACTCCAAGGCGAAGAAGACCGCGCCGAACTCGGCCGGGCAGACCCCCATGAACATCCTGCTGATCGGCTCCGACAGCCGTGACTCCGACGAGAACGTGAAGCTCGGCGGCGCCAAGTACGACCGGGGCAGCCCGCCGCTCGCCGACGTGCAGATGCTGATCCACCTGTCGGCGGACCGGAAGAGCGCGGCGATGGTGAGCATCCCCCGGGACACCCGCGTCGACATCCCCAAGTGCACGGACCCGGACACCGGCAAGGTGTACCCGGCGACCAACACCATCATCAACGAGTCGCTGGCCCGGGGCGGCGCCGGCTGCACGCTGGCCACCTGGGAGAAGCTCACCGGGGTCTACATCGACCACTGGATCACGATCGACTTCGCGGGCGTCGTGAAGATGGCGGACGCCATCGGCGGTGTCGACGTCTGCGTGAAACAGAACGTGTGGGACCGGCCGACGGCCGCGGTGTCCGGCGGCTCCGGGCTCAAGCTGACCGCCGGCACCCACAAGGTGCAGGGCAAGCAGGCCCTGCAGTGGCTGCGCACCCGGCACGCCTGGGGCAGTGACCCGCTGCGGGCCAAGGCCCAGCACATGTACCTCAACTCGATGATCCGCACGCTGAAGGGGCAGAACGTCTTCACCGACACCGGCAGGCTGATGGACCTGGCCGAGGCGGCCACCAAGTCGCTGACGGTCTCCTCGGAGATCGGCACCCCGAAGAAGCTCTACGACCTCGGCATGCAGCTCAAGTCGGTGCCGACGAACCGCATCACGTCGCTCACGATGCCGAACATCCAGGACCCGCAGAACAGGGACCACCTCCTGCCGGACAGCGCCAACGCCGACAAGATGTGGCAGATGCTCCGCGACGACGTGGCGTTCGACAAGAACGGCAGCGCCGCGGAGAACAAGAAGAAGACCACGGCGAGCGCCCAGCCCACCAAGGAGCCGTCCGTCTCCCCGGGCAGCCTCGGCGTGCTGGTGCGGAACGCCACCGGTACCGCCACCGAGGCCGCGGTCGGCGGCCGGGCCCGGGAACTCGCCCAGGTGCTGGGGGGCAAGGGCTACACCAGGGCGGCGGCGGACACCTCGGCGGCGGCGGAGTCGGTGGAGCAGACGGTCGTCCAGTACCCGAGCGCGGACCTGGAGGGCGACGCGCAGGCGGCCGCCAAGTCGCTGGGCATCCCCACGAGCCAGGTGCAGCAGACCACAGCTGTGTCGGGGGTCACGCTCGTCGTCGGCGCCGACTGGCGGGAGGGGACGGCGTACCCGAAGCAGACCGCGCCGAAGGCCGGTGACCTGCCGGACAACGCCGACGCGATCAACGGATCGGACACCAAGCAGTGCATGGACGTGTACGCGCCCTACCGCTGGTAGCGGAAACACACAGGTCCGCACAGGTAGGCACAGGCAACTCCTAAACGCCTGCACGACACTGCCGCCGTGCCCCGGTGCCCAGGTGCCCGGGAGTTCCGGGTGTGGTGGCAGGTGCGAGCGGGAGGGCGGGCAAGGTGGTGCGCAACAGTGTGCGGGGGGAGGTGTCCGACGTGGTGTCCGCGGTCGAGGACACCATGCCTCTCACCCCGCAGGAGGGTGACGGCCGGCAGCGCAGACCCGGCACGGACGGCGACCGCAGGCGCCGCAGACGCCGGGTCGTGCGCTGGTCGGCCTCGGTCCTGGCGCTGGCCATGGCCGGCACCGCCACCGCCGGATACCTGTACTACGAGCACCTCAACCGGAACATCAAGAAGGCGTCCCTGAACATCGGGGACGCCAAGGACCGGGCCACGAAGACCAAGGCGAACGCGGCCGGGCAGACCGCGCTGAACATCCTGCTGATCGGCTCCGACGCCCGGAACACCGCCGAGAACGTGAAGCTGGGCGGTGCCAAGGACATCGGCACCGCCGCCCGCGCCGACGTCCAGATGCTGCTGCACGTCTCCGCCGACCGCACCAACATGTCGGTGGTGTCGATGCCCCGCGACACCCTGGTCTCCATCCCGAAATGCACCGACGCCAAGACCGGCAAGGTCTACGCGGCCACCTCCGACACGATGACCAACGCCTCCCTGGAGCGCGGCGGCCCCGGCTGCACGGTGGCCACCTGGGAGAAGCTCACCGACATCCACATCGACCACTTCATGATGGTCGACTTCTCGGGCGTGGTGTCCATGGCGGACGCGATCGGCGGGGTGCCGGTGTGCGTGGACGCCGACATCTACTCGCACACCTCCACCGGCCACGGCTCCGGCCTGAAGCTCAAGAAGGGCACCACCTCCGTCAAGGGCAAGCAGGCCCTGCAGTGGCTGCGCACCCGCTACGGGTTCGAGGACGGCAGCGACATAGCCCGGACCAAGGCCCAGCACATGTACATGAACTCGATGGTCCGCCAGCTGCGCTCCAACGCCACCCTCAGCAACCCCGACAAGCTCCTGGGGCTCGCCGAGACGGCCACCAAGGCGCTCACGGTCGACACCGGCCTCGGCTCGGTCACCAAGCTCTACGACCTGAGCAAGGAGCTGAAGAAGGTCCCCACGAACCGCATCACCATGACGACGATGCCGTTCGTTTACTCCTCCGACGGCAACCGGGTCCTGCCCAAGCCCACCGACGCGGCCAAGCTGTGGCGGCTGGTCCGCGAGGACATCGCGCTGGACGGCAAGGACAAGAAGAAGACGACGACGGCCACGGCGAAGGTCACCGACAAGGCGGCGGCCGACGACAGGATCGCCGTACAGGTGCAGAACGGCACGAAGAGCGGCGCGGAGTCCGCCGTCACCGGCCGGGCCGCCGCCGTCACGGAGTTGCTCGTCGGCAAGGGCTTCACCAAGTCGGCCGCCGACACCTCGGCGCCGCTGAGCGAGGACGAGACCCTGGTGCGCTATCCGAGCGCGGACCTGGCGGGCGACGCCCAGCGGGTCGCCAAGGCCCTGGGCATCCCGGCCGCCCAGGTGAAGAAGTCCACGGACGTCGACGGCGTCACGGTGGTCGTGGGCGCCGACTGGCGCTCGGGCACCGCGTACACCGCCGACGACGATGACACCACCCCGGCGTCGGCGAACGCCCTCAACGCCTCGGACACCAAGGCGTGCATGCACGTCGACCCGGACTACACCTGGTGACGCCCAAGGGGCCGGTGCTCAGTTCGAGGAGGGGCTGAGCACCGCGGGGCGGCGGGACGCGATGACCCGCTTCGCCAGCGACCTGGGGCTGGTCAGGAAGCCGTACCCCCACGACATGTGCATCGTGGCGAGGGCGACGGGTATCCGGAGCCGCGCCTTGAGCGGCAGCCCCTTGCCGGCCGGAAGGGACCCGGCGACGATCGCCGCGAGGTAGCCGCCGGGCACGACGAACCCGAACGGGGTGACCAGCGCCCCCACCACGACCCCCGCGGCTATCGCGCACACCGCCGCCGGCGGGGCGAGGTAGCGCAGGTTGATGGAGCCCTCGTGGTAGCGGGCCACGACGTGCCGCCAACGGCCGTAGTCCTTGTACTGCTTGGCGAGCGCCTTCACGCTCGGCCGCGGCCGGTACGACACCTTCAGCTCCGGCGAGAACCAGATCAGCCCGCCGGCCTCGCGGATCCGGAAGTTCAGCTCCCAGTCCTGGGCGCGGATGAACTCCTCGTTGTAGCCGCCCTGCTGCTCCAGCGCCTCGCGCCGGAACACACCGAGGTAGACCGTCTCGGCGGGCCCGGCCGTGCCGCCGGTGTGGAAGGCGGCGTTCCCGACGCCGATCTTCGAGGTCATGGCCGCCGCGACCGCGTGCTCCCAGTCGTTCTCGCCCTCGGCGTGCATGATGCCGCCGACGTTCATCGCGCCGGTCTCCTCCAGGAGCCGTACCGCGGTGGCGATGTAGTTCGGGGAGAGCATGCCGTGGCCGTCGACGCGGACCACGATCGGATGCCGGGAGGCCTTGATCGCCGCGTTCAGCGCGGCCGGGGTGCGCCCGGTCGGGTTCGGGACGGTGTGGACACGCGCGTCTTCGGCCACGAGCTGTGCGGCGATCTCGTCCGTGCGGTCCTTGGACGGACCGAGGGCGATGACGACCTCCAGCTCGCCGGCGTACTCCTGCGCGAGGATCGCTTGGACGGCCCCGCGCAGGTGCCGCTCCTCGTCGAGGACGGGCATGATCACAGAAACTGCGGGGTGCCGCACGTCGGGCTTGGCGTTCATAGGGGGCTCACGTTACCGCGAACGGGGGACAGCGGTGCGCGCCGCCTGGGCGGTGCCGCGGGCTGAAGGTCGTATCGGCCTACCGTGCTCACGGATCCCACGTACGGCCTCGTCCGGAGGTGTCCTTTGTCCGCCAGCCCGCCCCGGTCCCCCGCCCGGCCCGCCCCGCCGCAGCGCCGACCGCAGCCCACCCGTCAGGCCCCGCGGCCGCCGGTACGACCCAGAAGGCCCCGGCGGCCGCGCTGGGCCATGCGGGCCGTGACCACACTCTCGGTGGTGGTGCTGGCGTCGGCCGGGATCGGGCACTCGGTGATGGCCGGCCTGGACGCGGACATCGCCCGCGTCGACCCCTTCAAGGACATGAAGAACCGTCCCGCCGCCGGCCACGGCATGAACGTGCTGCTGGTCGGCACCGACGGCCGCGACAAGATCACCGAGCGGGAGCGGCGGAAATACCGGCTGGGCGGGGCGCCCTGCCACTGCACCGACACGATCATGATCGTGCACATCTCGGCGGACCGGGAGCGGGCGACGGTGGTCAGCCTGCCGCGCGACTCGTACGCCGAGGTCCCCGCGCACGTCGACGAGACGACGCACCGCCCGCACCCCGCGCACCCCATCAAGCTGAACGCGGCCTACGCGGAGGGCGGCCCGCAGCTGACCGTCCGCACGGTCGAGGACATGACCCATCTGAAGATCGACCACTACCTGGAGGTCGACTTCATCACGTTCATGCGGACCGTCGACGTGCTCGGCGGGGTGCAGGTCTGCACCGCACAGCCGCTGAAGGACTCCTACACGGGCCTGAACCTCGCCCCCGGCACGCACACCCTGGGCGGCGGCCAGGCCCTCCAGTACGTCCGCTCCCGGCACGTCGACGCGGCGAGCGACCTGGGCCGGATGAAGCGGCAGCAGCGGTTCCTGGCGGCGCTGATCGAGCGGGCGACGTCGAGCGGGGTGCTGCTCAACCCGATCAAGTTCCGGGACGTGACGCGGGCGGTGCTGGGGTCGGTACGGGCCGACACCGGTTTCGGCACGGACGAGCTGCTGGACCTCGGCCGGGCGATGCGCACCTTCTCGCCGTCCTCGTCGGAGTTCACGACCGTCCCCATCGGTCAGCTGGCGTATCCCGTGAAGGGCATCGGCTCGACGCTGAAGTGGGACCGGGCCGGGTCGGACCGGCTGTTCCGGTCCCTGCGCGAGGACAAGCCGCTCGCACCGCCCCCGCATGCGCCTGGGCCTGCGGCCTCGCCGAAGCCGAAGGGGACGCCGCCGGCGACGGTGGAGGTGGCGCCGGAGCGGATCCGGGTCCAGGTGGAGAACGGCACGGGTACGGCGGGGCTGGCGCGGCGGATGGACGCGGTGCTGGCGGCGGCGGGCTTCGCGACGAACCACCAGCCGGTGACGGCGGCCCGGCACGACGTGAAGCGGACGGTGATCTCCTTCGACCCGCGCTGGGACCGCTCGGCCCGGTCACTGGCGGCGGCCCTGCCGGGCAGCGAGCTGCGGGCCGTGCCGGGGCAGGGGCCGGTACTGCGGGTGACGACCGGGGCGGACTTCAAGGGGGCGGTCCGGAAGGTGCGGGTGGACGAGCCGGCGCCGCAGGGCGAGGCTGCCGTCATTCGGGGGGACGAGAAGGTGTGCTGAGGGCCGGTGGCCGGGTGCGGGCCGGTGGGGGTTGCTCGCGCCCACGCGGCGGAGCCGCATATCAGATACAGCCCCGCGCCCCTAAAAGACAGGGACGCCCCCTGCTTCTTTCAGGGGCGCGGGGAACTGCGCGAGCAACCACGACGGCGCCGCAGCCGACGACGCACCGCCCCCTCCTAGTCCACGTACCCTTCGGCCACCCTGCGCTCGCGCAGCTCCCTGATCTCCCGGCGCCTCGCCAGCCGGTGCGTGCGCCTGATCTGGGCCTCCTGGTAGCGCCGGCGGTCCCGGTCGGTCTCCGGCAGGACCGGCGGCACCCGGCGCGGCTTGCCGTCCGCGTCCACCGCCGCGAAGACCAGGTAGGCCGAGCCGACCTGGGTGGCCGGGTTCGACTCGTTCCAGCGCTCGGCGAGGACCCGCACCCCCACCTCCATCGACGTCCGGCCGGTCCAGTTGACCTGGGCCTTGACATGGACCAGGTCGCCGACGCGGACCGGCTCCAGGAACGCCATCTCGTCCATGGACGCGGTGACGGCGGGACCGCCCGAGTGCCGGCCGGCGACCGCGCCCGCCGCGTCGTCCACGAGCTTCATGATCACACCGCCGTGCACCGTCCCGAGGAGGTTGGTGTCGCTGTGGGTCATGATGTGGCTCAGCGTGGTCCGGGACGCGGACGTCGGCTTGCCGGGTATATCGGATTCCGCCTCGGGGGCCTGGTCTGTCATGGCCCCCACCTTATGCGGAAGCGACAATCGCGGAATTTGTGTCGGCTTCGCAACAGCGGTGCCCTGATTTTCCGACGACCCTTGTAAGAGACATGGCCGCTGCCTGCACACTGGGGCCCATGAGCGAATGGCCCGAGGGGCGGTCGAACGACAACCGCGGCAACCAGTACGGACGCGGTAGCGCAAGCGCGCAGCCTGAGGGCGCCCGCGTGATGCGCCAGGTACGGCGTGGCGAGCCGTCGGCGCCGCCGTACGGCTCCCCGCAGCAGGGCGGCGGATACGCCGGGGTCCCGCAGCAGCCGTCGTACGGCGGCGGGTACTCGGACGGCGGCGGCTACGGAGACGGTGGCGGCGGCTACGACAGCGGCTACAACACCGGCCAGGTCTACGGCGGCGGCCCCGGGGGCGGGGGACCCGGCGGCACCCGCGAGCGTGAGCCGCGGCCGGCCGCGAACTGGCGCAAGCGGATCAAGTGGACCGCGATCGTCGTCCTCAGCGTGCTGATCGTCACATCCGTCTCGACCTACTTCTGGGCCGACTCCAAGCTGCACCGGGACGTCGACCTGTCCAAGGTGATCGACCGGCCCGCGGCGGGCAAGGGCACCAACTACCTGATCGTCGGCTCCGACAGCCGCAAGGGCATGTCGGCCGAGGAGAAGAAGAAGCTGCACACGGGGTCGGCCGAGGGCCAGCGCACGGACTCGATGATGATCCTGCACGTCGGCGACAACGGCGACACACTGGTCTCGCTCCCCCGTGACTCGGACGTGGAGATCCCCTCCTACAAGGGGTCCACCTCCGGCAAGATCTACCCGGGCACCGGCCGCCACACGAAGCTGAACGCGGCCTACGCCGAGGACGGCCCGACCCTCCTGGTCCGCACGGTCGAGTTCAACACCGGTCTGCACATCGACCACTACGTGGAGATCGGCTTCGCCGGCTTCGCGGACATCGTGGACGCGGTCGGCGGGGTCACGATCACCATCGACAAGGGTTTCAAGGACAGCTACTCGGGCGCGAACTTCAAGGCCGGCAAGCAGACCCTGAACGGCGAGGAGGCCCTGGCCTTCGTCCGTACCCGGCACGCCTTCGCCGCTTCCGACCTCCAGCGCACCAAGAACCAGCAGAAGTTCCTGGCCGCCCTGGCCCACGAGGTGGCCACGCCGTCCACGATCCTGAACCCCTTCAAGCTCTACCCCACCCTCGGCGCGGGCCTCGACTCCCTGACCGTGGACAAGGACATGAGCCTGTGGGACCTGGCGTCGATGTTCTTCGCGATGAAGGACGTCAACGGCGGCGACGGCGTCTCGATGAACATGCCGATCTCCGGCTCCACCGGCGGCAACCTGGTCTGGGACAAGGCGAAGGTCAAGACCCTGGTGGACGAACTGAAGAACGACGAGAAGGTCACCGTCTCGGGCAACTGACCCGACGGCGAGCAACGCCACCACGAGCACCACGGGTGAGGGGCCCTCGGCCGAGGGCCCCTCACCGCGCTCGCGCGAGGCGTCACATGGGCATGGCCGCCATCGAGCGGCACATCTCGGCGCAGCGGCGACACGCCTCCGCGCAGCGCTTCATCTGCGGGTCGTCCGGCATGGACATACACGCCTCGGCGCACATGTCACAGGCCTTGGCGCACATCGCGCACATCTCGGGCGACAGCGGCGAGCGCCGCATCATCATGTCGGCGCACATTCGGGTCGCCTCGGAGCAGTCCATCAGCGCGCGCATGATGCGCATGTGGGCCGGGCCGCCCTCCATCGACATGCAGGAGCTCATGGTCTCCTCGCACATCGTGTGGGTGGCCATGCACATGTTGACGCAGTCCTGCATCTCCTTGGACATGGCGGTCATGGGTCCGGTCTGGGTCATGGCTCCTCCAGGGTGGGGTGCGAGGTCCGGGGCGGTCCCCGTCTGGTTCCCGTCCTAAGCCCGACCGTCCGGTAGTGCCATTCGGCAGTGGCATTCGGCAGCGGCATTCGGCTCCGAAGCCGGAAAAGGCGCCCCGAGGGGCGCCTTCCCGTCCGATCCCGGTGCGGTTACGGCAGGTTGCGGGCCATGACGATCCGCTGGACCTGGTTCGTGCCCTCGTAGATCTGGGTGATCTTCGCGTCGCGCATCATGCGCTCGACGGGGTAGTCGCGGGTGTAGCCGTAGCCGCCGAGGAGCTGGACGGCGTCCGTGGTGACCTCCATGGCGACGTCGGAGGCGAAGCACTTCGCCGCCGCGCCCTGGAAGGTGAGGTCGGCGTCGCCGCGCTCGGAGGCGGCCGCGGCCTGGTAGGTGAGGGCGCGGGCGGCGGCGATCTTCATGGCCATGTCGGCGAGCATGAACTGGATGCCCTGGAAGTCGGCGATCGGCTTGCCGAACTGCTTGCGCTCCTGGACATAGCCCTTGGCGTAGTCGAGGGCGCCCTGGGCGACGCCGAGGGCCTGGGCGGCGATGGTGATCCGGGTGTGGTCCAGGGTCTTCATCGCGGTGGCGAAGCCGGTGCCCTCCGCGCCGATCATGCGGTCGGCGGGGATGCGGACGTTGTCGAAGTAGACCTCACGGGTCGGCGAGCCCTTGATGCCGAGCTTCTTCTCCGGGGCGCCGAAGGAGACGCCCTCGTCGGACTTCTCGACGACGAAGGCGGAGATGCCCTTCGAGCGCTGCGAGGGGTCCGTGACGGCCATGACCGTGTAGTAGTCGGAGACGCCCGCGTTGGTGATCCAGCGCTTCACGCCGTTGAGGACGTAGTGGTCGCCGTCCCGGACCGCCTTCGTCTTCATGCCGGCCGCGTCCGAGCCCGCGTCGGGCTCGGAGAGGCAGTACGAGAACATCGCGTCGCCCTTGGCGAGCGGGGTCAGGTACTTCTTCTTCAGGTCCTCGCCGCCGGAGAGGATCACCGGGAGCGAGCCCAGCTTGTTCACGGCGGGGATCAGGGAGGACGACACGCAGGCGCGGGCCACCTCCTCGATCACGATGACGGTGGCGAGCGCGTCGGCGCCAGCCCCGCCGTACTCCTCGGGGACGTGCACGGCGTGCAGGTCGTTGGCGACCAGGGCGTCGAGCGCCTCCTGCGGGAAGCGGGCCTCCTCGTCGACCGCGGCGGCGTACGGGGCGATCTTCGCCTCGACCAGCGCACGGACGACGTCACGGAGCATGTCGTGCTCCTCGGACGGGCGGTACAGGTCGAAGTCAGCCGATCCGGCCAAGGTCTCTCACTCCAGACGCAGTGGTGCTGACGCTAATTACTGTTAAGTAACTCAAAGTTTAGAACGCGGCCCACGGATAGGTCACGTGAGCTTGGCGACAGCGGGAAAGTTGCCCCGAACACGGCCCGGTTATGCTCGGGCCGCAGCCCGCATCCACGTCCCCGAGCTGGAGCATTCATGAGCCTCAAGATCACCGTGATCGGCACCGGCTATCTCGGCGCCACCCATGCAGCGGCCATGGCCGAGCTGGGCTTCGAGGTGCTCGGTCTTGACGTCGTGCCCGAGAAGATCGCGATGCTGGAGCGCGGCGAGACCCCGATGTACGAGCCGGGGCTCGACGAGCTGCTGCGCCGGCACGTGGCCGGCTTCGAGGGCTCCAGCGGACGGCTGCGCTTCACCACCGACTGGGCCGAGGTCGGCGCCTTCGGCGATATCCACTTCGTCTGTGTGAACACCCCGCAGAAACACGGCGAGTACGCCTGCGACATGTCGTACGTCGACTCCGCGATCGCGTCGCTGGCCCCGCATCTCACCGGGCCCGCCCTCGTCGTCGGCAAGTCGACCGTGCCGGTCGGCTCGGCGGAACGGCTGGCCGCGTACCTCGCGGAGAACGCGCCCGCCGGGGCCGATGCCGAGCTGGCCTGGAACCCGGAGTTCCTGCGCGAGGGCTTCGCCGTCCAGGACACGCTGCACCCCGACCGGGTCGTGGTCGGCGTGCGCAGCGAGCGGGCCGAGAAGCTGCTGCGCGAGGTGTACGCGACGCCGCTCGGCGACGGCACGCCGTTCGTGGTGACCGACTTCCCGACCGCCGAGCTGGTGAAGACCGCGGCGAACTCCTTCCTCGCCACGAAGATCTCCTTCATCAACGCGATGGCCGAGGTGTGCGAGGCCGCGGGCGGTGACGTGGTGAAGCTGGCGGAGGCGATCGGGTACGACGACCGGATCGGGAAGAAGTTCCTGCGCGCCGGGATCGGGTTCGGCGGCGGCTGCCTGCCGAAGGACATCCGGGCGTTCATGGCGCGGGCCGGTGAGCTGGGCGCCGACCAGGCGCTGACCTTCCTGCGCGAGATCGACTCCATCAACATGCGGCGCCGGGGGCAGATGGTCGAGATGGCCCGGGACGCGCTCGGCGGCGGGTCCTTCCTGGGGAAGCGGGTCGCGGTGCTCGGTGCGACGTTCAAGCCGGACTCGGACGACGTGCGGGACTCGCCGGCGCTGAACGTCGCCGGGCAGATCCATCTGCAGGGCGGCCAGGTGACGGTGTACGACCCGAAGGGGATGGCGAACGCGCGGCGGCTGTTCCCGACGCTGGGCTACGCGGAGGCTGCGCTGGAGGCCGTGCGGGGGGCTCATGTCGTGCTGCATCTGACGGAGTGGCGGGAGTTCAGGGAGCTGGATGCGGCGGCGCTGGGAGAGGTGGCCGCGGAGAAGGTGATCCTCGACGGGCGGAACGCGCTGGATCCTGAGATCTGGAGGCGGGCTGGGTGGACGTATCGCGCCATGGGGCGTCCCACCGCCTGAGTCTGCGGGTGCGTGGGGGCTGAGCGCGCAGTTCCCCGCGCCCCTTTGGGGCGCGCTCCAGTCGGGGGCGGTCAATGGAACCGGACGACACCGGTTCGGCCGAGGCTCAGTCGGCCGAACCGGTGTCTTGTTGCATTCTGCACCACGCGGCACAGGTGTGAGCGGTGAACCGGCTGTGCGTTACCCGTCCTTGGCCCGGTAGCGGCGCATCTTCGCCCGTGCCCCGCACACCTGCATCGAGCACCAGCGGCCGCGGCCGGCCGGGCTGCGGTCGTAGTACGCCCAGTGGCAGGTGCCGGACTCGCAGGCCTTGAGGCGGGTCCAGGTGCCCTCGATCGCGGCGGTGGCGACGGCCGCCGCCACCCGGGAGAGCAGCGGGGCCGGGTCGGCCGGGGCGAGGCTCGCCGCGCCGTCGGCGGGGTCCACGGCGACGTACAGCGGGGCGTGCGCGAGCAGCTCGCCCAGTGGGGTGACCTCGCGGTGCGGGGGGTACCCGGCGTGGGCGAGAAGGACGGCGCGGAGGGACTCGCGCAGGACGCGGGCCGGTGAGAGTTCGGCCTCCGTGACGCCGAGGCGTGCCCTGCCGTCCGCCGTGTCGAGCGCGTCGGCGCCCGACTCGAGGTCCAGCGTGTTCACCAGGGCCTCGACCAGGGCCAGGCCGCCCGGTGCGGGTGATCTCTCGCTCATCCCTGCAAGTTACCTCCCGGAATCCGGTTGCGACGTTACCCCCTGTACGAGAGCATGCGGTAACCGAAGTTACTGGTTGACTTGATCTGAGGGTAACTCTGCCTTCGAGGAGGAAGTCATGGCTCTCGCCAAGCTCGGTGTCGTCGTCCTGGACTGTCCCGACCCGTCCGCGCTCGCCGGTTTCTACGCCGGGGTGCTGGGCGGCAGCGTCGAGGGGGACGGGGACTGGGTGGACCTGGCGGTGCCCGGCGGGCAGGCGCTGGCGTTCCAGAAGGCGCCCGGATTCGTGGCGCCGCAGTGGCCCGCGCCCGACGACTCGCAGCAGTTCCACCTGGACCTGGTGGTGGACGACCTGGACACGGCCGAGAAGGGCGTGCTGGAGCTGGGTGCGAAGCCGCTGGACGCGGCGGACCGGTCGCGCACCTTCCGTGTGTACGCCGACCCGGCGGGGCACCCTTTCTGTCTCTGCGCCTGCTGAGAGAGAAGCCCGCCGAGAGAAGGAGGACTCATGGCGTCCGTCGCCCGCCTGCGCAACGTGGTGATCGACTGTCCCGACCCGCACGCGCTGGCCGCCTTCTACGCGGCCGTCGCCGGCGGCACCCTGGTGGCCGAGGAGGACGACTGGGTCGTGCTGAGGCTGCCGGACGGGCTGCGGCTGGGCTTCCAGCTGGCGGAGGGGTACACGCCGCCCGAGTGGCCGCGCGCCGACCACAACTCCCAGCAGTTCCATCTCGACTTCGACGCGGGGCCGACGTGGGAGGACGTCGACGTGGCGGAGAAGAAGGTGCTGGCACTGGGGGCCCGGCTGCTGCGCCGGGAGGAGGACCCGGTCGCCGAGGACTTCCGGGTGTACGCCGATCCGGCCGGCCATCCGTTCTGCCTGTGCCGGATCGACTGATCAGCCCCCTGCCGGGTCGGCTGATCAGACCTCGGCATCGGCCGGGCGGGGCGGGGTCGGTTCCCTGCGGCGCTGGGTCGCTCGGGCGGTGAAGTCGGCGCTGCGCAGCGCCCGCTGGACGTTTCCCCAGGTCAGCAGGGACAGCTCGGTCTCGGACCAGCCGCGTCGGAGCAGTTCGGCGACGAGGTTGGGGTAGCAGGAGGTGTCGGCGAGGTCGCGGGGATGGGCGACGCCGGAGTCGTAGGTCCCGGACAGGGCCACGCACTCGGGGCCCGCGACCATGCGGACGTGGTGGAGGTGGTCGGCGACGTCCGGGACGGTCGGCCCGGTCTGCTCGGCGGCCAGCGGCACCATGCACACGCCCTTCTGCTCCCCCAGCCGCGCGAGCAGTTCGTCGGAGAGGTTGGCGGGGTGCGGGCGTACGGCCGCCGCGGCGGAGCGGGTGCACAGGACCGGTGTCTTGGAGAGCGCGAGCGTCCTGGCGAGGGCGGCCTCCGGGGCGCCGGACAGGTCGGCGAGCACCCCGAGCCGGTTCATCTCCCGGACCACCTCCTCGCCGAACCGGGTCAGCCCCTCCTCCCCCGCCCAGGCGGCGCCGGCCAGGGAGAGCACGCGCAGCCCCAGGGACTGCAGGACCCGCAGGATGCCGAGGGAGTCGTCGAGGGCGGCGGCGGAGGCCGGGCCGAGCACCACGGCGACCCGGCCGCAGTTGCGGGCGTCGATGACCTGACCGGCGGTGCGCACCAGCCGGAGCCCCTCCGGGTGCATCTCGACCACCCGGCGCACCAGGTCCAGCTGTTCCAGGGTGGCCCCGACGGCCCGGTCGCCCCGCTCCCCCTCGGGCTCCCTGGGCCCCTTCGGCCCTTCCGGTGCCTGCAACGACCAGAACAGCGCGCCCACATGCCCCTCGCGCAGCCGGGGCACGTCCGTGTCCACGGCCGTCTCGCCCAGCTCCAGGTCGTACCAGGGCAGCGGCCCGAGCGCCCGGGGCAGCGCGCTGTAGCCGTCCGCGACCGGATGCGCCTCCAGCAGCGCGTGCGCCCGCTCCAGGAACGCGGCACCGGACTCCACCGGGAACGGGTCGGCCGGGAGGCAGTCCTCCCGGCCGACCTCGGTCGTGGAGTGGATGTCGTGCTGGAGGTCGGCCATGGCAGGCTCCGTACGTCGTCGTGACCTACGTCGTGAAGGGGCTGTAGCCCACCGTCGCACGCCTGCCCGGGAGGGTTCCTGGTGGATGGGGCGTTCGGGGGTACGCCCCGTCGTCCGGGGGGTACGCCCGTCCGCCACGGATCAGTCGATCAGCCGTCCAGCTCGGAGATGGTCGCGTGGGACGGCCCCCGCGTCTCCTGGAGGTCCCGTGCCACGTCCTCCGCCGCGCCCAGCACACGGACCGCGTTCTGCCAGGTCAGCTTGGCCAGGTCGGACCTGGACCAGCCGCGGTCCAGCAGCTCGGCGACGAGGTTGGGGTAGCCGGAGACGTCGTTCAGGCCGTCGGGGGTGAAGGCGGTGCCGTCGTAGTCGCCGCCGATGCCGAGGTGGTCGACGCCGGCGGCCTCGCGCATGTGGTCGAGGTGGTCGGCGACGGTGGCGACCGTGGCGATCGGACGCGGGGTGGTCTCCTCGAAGGCCCGGTGGACCTTCATCGCCTCCTCGGTGGTGTCGAGGTGGTGGAAGCCGTGGGCGCGCATGTTGTCGTCGGCCGCCGCCGTCCAGTCGACCGCCGCCTGGAGCACGAACTTGGGTACGAACGTCACCATCGCCATGCCGCCGTTGCCGGGGAGGCGTTCGAGGACGTCGTCCGGGATGTTGCGGGGGTGGTCGCAGACGGCCCGGGAGGAGGAGTGGGAGAAGATCACCGGGGCGGTGGTGGTGTCGAGGGCGGCCCGCATGGTCGTCGCCGCCACATGGGAGAGGTCCACCAGCATGCCCAGGCGGTTCATCTCCCGCACGACCTCGCGGCCGAAGGCCGACAGACCGCCGACGTTCGGCTTGTCGGTCGCCGAGTCCGCCCAGTCGTTGTTGTCGTTGTGGGTGAGCGTCATGTAGCGCACGCCCAGCTCGTACAGACCGCGCAGGGTGCCCAGCGAGTTGTCGATGGAGTGGCCGCCCTCCGCGCCCATCAGGGAGGCGATACGGCCCTCGGCGCGCGCCGCCTCCATGTCGGAGGCGGTCAGCGCGGCCCGCAGGTCGGCCGGGTAACGGGCGATCAGCTGCCGTACGCAGTCGATCTGTTCGAGAGTGGCCGGGACCGCGCCCGGCAGGTCCGAGCGGACGTACACCGACCAGTACTGCGCGCCGACGCCGCCTTCCCGCAGTCGCGGGATGTCGGTGTGCAGATGCGCGTTCTGGTGGGTGGCGATGTCACGGGCGTCGAGGTCGTAGCGGACCTGCTCGCGCAGTGCGTACGGCAGGTCGTTGTGGCCGTCGACGACCGGGAACTCGCGCAGCAGGGACCGGGCTTCATCGAGGGACGTCATTGCCTGTTACTTCCCGGAGTCCTACTTGCCGAAGCCGAAGCCGTTCGGGCCGCCCTCGACCTTGGCCCGCAGCCGCTTGCCCTTCTCGGTGGCCTGGTCGTTGAGGTCCTGCTGGAAGTCGCGCATCCGGCCGAGCAGGTCCTCGTCGTGGGTGGCCAGGATCCGGGCGGCCAGCAGGCCCGCGTTGCGGGCACCGGCGACCGAGACCGCGGCGACCGGGACACCGGCCGGCATCTGCACGATGGAGAGGAGGCTGTCCATGCCGTCGAGGTACTTCAGCGGGACGGGCACGCCGATGACCGGGAGGGGGGTCACGGAGGCGAGCATGCCGGGCAGGTGGGCGGCACCGCCCGCGCCCGCGATGATCACCTTCAGGCCGCGCTCCGCCGCCTGCTCGCCGTACGTCACCATCTCGCGCGGCATCCGGTGCGCGGAGACGACGTCGACCTCGTACGCGATCTCGAACTCGTCGAGAGCCTTGGCGGCGGCCTCCATCACGGGCCAGTCGGAGTCCGAACCCATGACGATGCCAACAAGGGGGCTCATTCGGTGATCGTGCCTCTCAGGTAGCCGGCAGCGTGACGTGCGCGCTCGAGAACGTCGTCCAGGTCGTCGCCGTAGGTGTTGACGTGGCCGACCTTGCGGCCGGGCTTCACGTCCTTGCCGTACATGTGGATCTTCAGTTTGGGGTCGCGGGCCATGCAGTGCAGGTACGCGGAGTACATGTCCGGGTAGTCGCCGCCCAGGACGTTGACCATGACCGTCCACTTCGCACGCGGGCGCGGGTCGCCGAGGGGCAGGTCGAGGACCGCGCGGACGTGGTTGGCGAACTGCGAGGTGATCGCGCCGTCCTGGCTCCAGTGGCCGGAGTTGTGCGGGCGCATCGCCAGCTCGTTGACGAGGATGCGGCCGTCGCGGGTCTGGAACAGCTCGACGGCCAGGTGGCCGACCACGCCCAGTTCCTTGGCGATCCGCAGGGCCATCTCCTCGGCCTGCAGCGCGAGGGACTCGTCCAGGTCGGGGGCGGGCGCGACGACCGTGTCACAGACGCCGTTGACCTGCTGCGACTCCACCACCGGGTAGGCGACCGCCTGGCCGTGCGGGGAGCGTACGACGTTGGCGGCGAGCTCGCGGACGTAGTCGACCTTCTCCTCGGCGAGGACGGGCACACCGGCCCGGAAGGGGTCGGCGGCCTCCTCGGCGGTCTCGACGACCCAGACGCCCTTGCCGTCGTAGCCGCCGCGGACCGTCTTGAGGACGACCGGGAAGCCGTCGCCCTCGGCGGCGAAGCGGACCACGTCCTCCTGGTCGGCCACGATCCGGTGCCGCGGGCACGGCACGCCGATCTCGGTGAGCTTCGCCCGCATCACACCCTTGTCCTGGGCGTGCACCAGCGCGTCGGGGCCGGGGCGCACGGGGATGCCGTCCGCCTCCAGGGCCCGCAGATGCTCGGTGGGCACGTGCTCGTGGTCGAAGGTGATCACGTCACAGCCGCGCGCGAACTCGCGCAGCGTCTCCAGGTCGCGGTAGTCGCCGACGACGACATCGCTCACCACCTGGGCCGCGGAATCCTGAGGGGTGTCACTGAGGAGCTTGAACCTGATGCCCAACGGGATGCCCGCCTCGTGCGTCATACGCGCGAGCTGACCCCCGCCGACCATGCCGACTACCGGGAACGTCACACCCCCAGGGTATCGGCCGCGCCAGGGTGGCCGGTTCCCGAGCCCTGGACCAGCGCTCTTACCGGCCGCTTCGCCGCCTCTTGCCCCGCTTTTCCGGAGCTCTTCCCAAGCCGTTCCCGACCTGTGTCGCCATCCATAGGCGCGAGACACACTGGGTCGTTAGAGTGGCTGAGTCGTCAATGCCTACGGACGGGAGCCCGAACAACCATGGAACGTGGTTCCTCGGGGCTGCAACGGCTCGTACGCGAGGTCGCCAAATTCGGCGCGGTCGGCGGAGCCGGCATTCTCGTCAATCTCGGCGTTTTCAATGTCGTCCGGCACGTCACCGACCTGCCGGTGGTGCGGGCCAGCGTCATAGCGACCGTCGTCGCCATCATCTTCAATTACCTCGGCTTCCGCTACTGGACGTACCGGGACCGCGAGAAGAGCGGCCGCACCAAGGAACTCACCCTGTTCCTGCTGTTCAGCGCGGTCGGCCTGGTGATCGAGAACGGTCTGCTGTACCTGGCCACCTACGGCTTCGGCTGGGACAGCCCGCTGCAGAGCAACGTCTTCAAGTTCGTCGGCATCGGCGTGGCCACGCTGTTCCGCTTCTGGTCGTACCGCACCTGGGTCTTCAAGACGCTGCCGGCCCGCGAGACGGTCGCGGACGCGGAGGCCCTCCTGGAGCGGGCCGCCGACACCGAGAAGCCCAGGCAGCAGGTCCGCTAGGGCGCAGGGGTCCTGGCTAGCGGACCATCGGCAGGTCGTCGTCCGGCTTGTGCGGTGGCGGGGTGCGGGACAGGAACAGCCCGAACACCGGCGGCTGGGCCTGGAGCAGCTCCAGACGGCCCCCGTCGGCCTCCGCGAGATCACGTGCGACGGCCAGCCCGATCCCGGTGGAGTTGCGGCCGCTGATGGTCCGCTCGAAGATGCGGTTGCCCAGGTCGGCCGGTACCCCGGCGCCCTCGTCGGTCACCTCGACCACCGCCTGGTTGCCGGTGACCCTGGTCCGCAGGGCGACCGTGCCGCCGCCGTGCATCAGGGAGTTCTCGATCAGCGCGGCCAGCACCTGTGCGACCGCGCCCGGCGTGCCCACCGCCCGCAGATGCCGCTTGCCGGAGCTGACGATCGCCCGGCCCACGCCGCGGTAGGCGGGCCGCCACTCGGCGAGCTGCTGCTGGATGACCTCGTCCAGGTCGAAGGAGACGGCGGAGCCGGTACGCGGGTCCCGGGAGTTCGTCAGCAGCCGCTCGACGACGTCCGTCAGCCGCTCCACCTGCGTGAGCGCCACGTTCGCCTCCTCCTTCACGATGTCCGGGTCGTCGGTGAGGGTGATCTCCTCGAGCCGCATGGACAGCGCGGTCAGGGGGGTGCGCAGCTGGTGGGAGGCGTCGGCGGCCAGCCGCCGCTCGGCGGTGAGCATCCGCCCGATCCGCTCGGCGGAGGAGTCCAGCACGTCCGCGACCCGGTCCAGCTCCGGGACGCCGTACCGCTTGTGCCGGGGCCGCGGGTCGCCCGAGCCGAGCCGTTCGGCGGTCTCGGCGAGGTCGGTGAGCGGGGAGGCGAGCCGGTTGGCCTGCCGGATGGCGAGCAGCACGGCGGCGATCACGGCGAGCAGCGCGACGGCACCGATGATCAGCAGCGTACGGCCGACCTCCCGGGTCACGGTCGACCGCGGCTCCTGGACGGTGACCGTCTCGCCTTCCTCGCCGTCGGCCGTGTAGTGGATGACATCACCCTCGGGCTTCACACCCAGCTCGATCACCGGCTTCCCCGGGACCCGGATGACGGCGTACTGCTCCTTGGAGACCTGACTGCGCAGTATCTCGGCGGTGATGTCCTCGTCCTCGAGGATCCGGCTGTCCACGATGCTGGCGAGGCGAAGCGCCTCGGAGTCGACGCGTTCCTGGGCGCTGTTGCTGATGGTCCGACTCTCGACGATCACCAAGGAGACACCGAACACGGCAATGACGACGAGTACGACGGCGAGGGTGGACTGAATCAGACGACGACGCACGGCACTCTCCGGGAAACGGCGACTTCAGCGCCCCTTTAGGGGCGCGGGGAACTGCGCGACCAGCCACACACGACGGCAGGTCGCACACCTACCCGAGCCACCACGGCGCGACGCGCGTAGCCGACCTAGCTCTTTTCGAAACGGAACCCGACACCACGCACGGTAGCGATGTACCGAGGGTTCGCCGCATCGTCGCCGAGCTTCTTGCGCAGCCACGAGATGTGCATGTCGAGCGTCTTGGTCGACGACCACCACGTGGTGTCCCAGACCTCCCGCATCAGCTGGTCCCGCGTGACGACCCGCCCCGCGTCCCGCACCAGCACCCGCAGCAGGTCGAACTCCTTCGCCGTGAGCTGGAGCTCCTCGTCGCCCATCCACGCCCGGTGCGACTCGACGTCGATCCGCACCCCGTGCGTGGCCGGCGGCTGCGCCGGCTCCGCGGCACCGCGCCGCAGCAGCGCCCGCACCCGGGCCAGCAGTTCGGCGAGCCGGAACGGCTTGGTGACGTAGTCGTCGGCACCCGCGTCGAGACCGACGACGGTGTCCACCTCGTCGGCCCGCGCGGTCAGGATGAGGATCGGCACGGCGTGGCCCTCGGCACGCAGCCGGCGCGCCACCTCCAGGCCGTCCATGCCGGGCAGCCCGAGGTCCAGCACGACCAGATCGACGCCGCCCTGCATTCCGGCGTCGAGCGCGGTGGGTCCGTCCTCGCGCACCTCGACCTCGTAACCTTCCCGGCGCAGTGCGCGGGCCAGCGGCTCCGAGATGGACGCGTCGTCCTCGGCGAGCAGTACACGGGTCATGGGGTGATGGTAGTCCGATTACGCGCAGTACTGGAGTGTGATCGGCACCAGGGATTCTTACCTTGGGGCACAGTGGTACGAACCTATGGGCGAAAGGTGCGATCGTAGGAGGGACCTTCGAAACCGGGTGCGAGGTTCCGCCGACACCTGTGATCCGCGTCTCAAGTCCTTCCATATCCGGCAGTGTCCTGACGTACAGTGACTTGAACGCCTGTAGTACACCCGGGGACCTTTGGTGGGCATGTCGACGCTGAAGGTCTCTTTTGTGTGCGGGCTGGCCTGCCAGCCTCGAAAGGAATGACCTCTGGCCGGGCTCCGGACGCGACACAGCGTCACGGGGCGTGGATCCCGGTGGTCGCCGTCCGCCGCCCCGCGACCCGGGGCGGAATCCCTGTGGGCGTGGGGTGGACGGGCAGACCCTGCCGGTGCCGGCCGCTCCCCCCACGGGCGCGCAAGCCCCACCGCGCGCTCAGACCAGCAAGGAACGACCATGGCGTCCAGCCTGACGAAGGACTCGGTCCGTCCGGGCACCCCCGGTTCCGAGAAGACCTTCTTCGGCCACCCCCGCGGACTGGCCACCCTCTTCATGACCGAGATGTGGGAGCGATTCTCCTACTACGGCATGAAGGCCCTGCTCCCGCTGTACCTGGTCGCTCCGGGCGGCCTGCACATGACCGCGGCCACGGCGACGGCGATCTACTCCGTGTACCTGTCGCTCGTGTACCTGCTCGCCCTGCCGGGCGGCTGGTTCGCCGACCGTGTGCTCGGCCCCCGCAAGACGGTCGCCGTCGCGGGCACGGTCATCATGCTCGGCCACCTGACGCTGGCCCTGCCCAGCTCCGGCACCTTCTTCGCGGGCCTCGGCCTGGTCGCCATAGGCTCAGGCCTGCTGAAGGCCAACATCTCCACGATGGTCGGCCACCTGTACGACGGTCCGGACGACCCGCGCCGTGACGGTGGCTTCACGCTCTTCTACATCGGCATCAACCTGGGCGCGTTCGCGGCGCCGCTGGTCATCGGCACGGTCGGCGAGAACTACAACTGGCACCTCGGCTTCGCCCTTGCCGCGGTCGGCATGGCGCTGGGCCTCGCCCAGTTCCTGCTCGGCACCCGCCACCTGAGCTCGCGCTCGGACATCGTCCCGACGCCGCTGTCCGCCGCGGAGAAGAAGGCGACGCTGACGAAGGCCGGCTTCTGGGCCGCCGTCGCCGCGGTCTTCTACATCGTCGTGGGTGTCTCCGGCGTCTACACGCTGAACTGGCTGCTGGTCCCGATCACCATCGCCGGTCTGCTGATCCCGGTCGTCGTCATCGCCCGCATCAAGCGGGACAAGGACCTGGACCGCGCCGAGCAGGGCAAGATGAGCGCGTACATCTGGTTCTTCGTGGCCGCCGCCGTCTTCTGGATGATCTACGACCAGGGCGGCTCGACCGTCTCCCTGTTCGCCGACGCGTCCGCGAAGAACACCATCTTCGGCTGGAACTTCCCGGTCTCCTGGTACCAGTCCGTCAACCCGGTCATGATCATGGCGTTCGCGCCGGTGTTCGCCTGGGCGTGGCTGGCGATGGCGCGGCGCGGCAAGGAGCCGAGCACGGCCGTGAAGTTCGCCGGTGGTCTGGTGCTGATCGGTGCGTCGTTCTTCCTGTTCCTCGCGCCGCTGTCGATCGCGGACGGCGGGCACAAGGCAGCAGCGATGTGGCTGGTCGGGATCTACTTCGTGCAGACCGTGGGTGAGCTGATGCTGTCCCCGGTGGGTCTGTCGGTGACGACCAAGATGGCGCCGGCGAAGTACGCGTCCCAGATGATGGGCGTGTGGTTCCTCGCGGTCACCGCGGGTGACGCGACCACCGGTCTGCTGTCCATCGCGGGGGTCGACCTGAACAAGACGGGGATCGTGACGCTGCAGGCGGCTCTCGCCGTGGTCGCCGGTGTGGCCGTGTGGCTGTACCGGAAGAAGGTTCGGGAGCTCATGGGAGACGTTCACTAGCGTCTTCGACAGAGGGCCACCGCATTCTTTTGAATGGGGTGGCCCTCTTGTGTCTCGGCTGTCCGCCGGATGTGGCTGGTCGCGCCCACGCGGCGGTAGCCGCATATCGAATACAGCCCCGCGCCCCTACTTTCTCATCGCGTCCTTCGTTTTGGCATGAACGTGAACACAGCGCCGCCCAGCAAGATCGCCGTTCCTGCCACCAGGCCCAGCGCCTTCAGTGCCCCATTGCTGCTGTCGCCGGTCTCCGCCAGGCCACCGCTGCTGCTGGAACTGCTCGACGAACCGCCCGAAGTCGACGAACCCGACGCGCCGCTCGCCTGCTGGGTCGTGTCCAGGGTCAGGGAGACCGCCGTCTTCGTCGGCGTGCAGGTCGTGGTCGTACCCAGTGCCTCGACCGTCAGGACGCCCGGCGACAGCGTCGATGTACCGCTCGCCCCCGGCTTGTACGTGCCCGTCAGGTCCGGGATCTCGATCGGGTCGCCGGACTTGATCGCGGAGGAGTTGGTGGGGCCCTCCACATGGACCGTGCCCTTGTCGGCGCCGCCCAGGACCACCTCCATCGACGGCTTCACCGAGTCCGCCGGGATGTCGGCGGGGCTGTCCATCACCGACCCGTTGAACTGCACGGTGAGATCGAAACTGCCGCCGTCCTTCTTGGCGTTGATCTGCACCGGCGAGGTCGCGCTCTTGTCGCCGATGGGCGTCTTGCAGGCGTAGGGGATGTCGACCTCCTTGCCCGTGAAGTCGGTCTGGTCGCTGCCCGTGCCGTCGGACGCGGAGGCAGAGGCGGAGGCAGAGGCGGAGGCCGACGCCGAGTCGGAAGGTGATGCCGAGCCGGAGGGGGACGCCGAGGCCGAGGTGCTGTCCGACGGGCTCGCCGACCCGCTCGAACCGCTTCCGGTCACCTCGATGGCCGCTGCCTTCGGCACCGTCTCCGTCGGGGTGCACACGGTGTTCGTCCCGTAAGCGTTGACCGTGTACGCGTCCGGCGTGAGCGTCACCTCGCCGGGCGAGGTCAGTTTCAGCGTGCCGGTCATGTCGGACAGCACCATGTCGCCGCCCTTGGGGATCGCCGGGTTCTCGCGCGGCCCCTGCATGGCGATGTCGGCGGTCTGGGCGCCGGCCGCCTTGACCGTGCCGGACGGCTGGACCGTGTTCGCGGGCAGGTCGATGATGTCCGGGTTCTTGGACGCGGCCTGCACGAACTTCCAGGTGATGTCGACCGTGTCGCCGACCTTCGCCGTGGCGGGCGCGGTGATCTCGACCTTGGTGGTCCCGTCGATCGGGTCGGCGACCCCGGCGGGCGGTACGCAGTGGGTGGCGTACGACACCTCGGCCGCCTGGGCGGTCCCCGCGGTCGCGCCGAGCAGGGCGCCCGCCCCGGCGAGGACCAGGGCGGCCGCCGCCGCGCCCGCTCTGGCCGGTACCGGTGTCACTCTCCTTCGCATGATCACGTGGGTCCTTTCGTGGTCGGAGTCGTGGGACTCGTGGAGCTGTCGTCGTGCGGTGCGGAGAGCCGGCCGGCCGTCGCGCCCGGATCGGAGTCCGGGGTGAACCACGGCAGGGTCGAGGGGGTGGCGGCCGTCGAGAGCGGGGGCTCCGGGGCGCGCGGATGCGGCATGCGGAAGACCGGGCGGGGCACTCCCCGGTGCCGGATGCCGCCGGCGCGGGGCGGCCGTACCCGGTCCACCACCGCCATGCCGATGCGGAAGACCGCGGCCGGTACGACCACGCAGAGCAGGATCCAGAAGAGGGTCACGCCCCAGGGGCGGCCGACGCCCCAGGGCTGCTCGGCGAGGACCTTTCCGTCGTACCTGAGGGAGACCGAGTAGTCGCCGTGCGCCCCGGCGGAGAGTTCGACGGGCAGTTTGACCTGGGCCTTCCTGCCGGGTGCGAGGGTGCCGCGCCACTGCTGCTCGTCCCACTGGGGGGCGAACACGCCGTGTGCGGTGCCGACCTGGAAGACCGGGTCCTTCAGGGTCGAGGTGCCCGCGTTGCCGATGGTGAAGACGAGGGTGCGGGAGGGGGGTGCGCCGAACCAGGTCAGCAGGCCCGAGGAGCCGTCGAGGCGGGTGTCGGTGAGCATCGACAGGCGGCCGCCGGTGGACTCGGCGGGCAGTGCCTTGACGGGGTGTCCGGCGACCTTGAAGGCGGTGTCCGCGTCGGCACTGGTGCCGGTCACGGTGGCCACGTGCACCACGCAGGGGCAGGGCACCGGCGGTTCGGCGACCGGGAGCTGCTTGCTGAAGCCGCCGTTCGCGTCGGTGGTGACGGCCCGTCCGTCGGCGTTGGCGCAGGAGTTGGTGCCGCCGAGCACCCCCCGGGACGGGCTGGACTGGCCGCAGATCAGCATCATCAGCAGGGTGTGCGGCCGCCAGCCGGTACCGCTGACGGTGACCGAACCACCGGTGCCGGCCTGGGACTTGGAGACCTTGACGGCCGGCCCGCCGGCGGCTGCCGCCATGGGCACGAGGAGCAGCGAGAACACCGCCGCCAGCGCCGTCAGTGCCGCCAGCACCGGGACCGGTCTCGGGACCGCACGCACCCTCACCTCGCTGCTCCCGTCAACTCGACGTCCATGGACCGGGGTTCGGCCACCTGATCGGCGCGCCGCCCGCGCAGTCGTACGACCGCCACGGCGGCCCCCGCCATGAGCGCGCCCGCGATCCCCGCGACCGCGCCCCAGGGCACGAACCGCGCCTCGGTGTCCGCCGTGTCGTGCGCGCCGTCCGCCGCTGTCGCCGTCAGCCGGACGTCGACCGCGTCCAGGGCGGGGTGGCCGGGCCAGGGCTCGCTGAGTTCGGTGCGGGAGCCCGGGGCGAGGCGGACCGGGAGGGTGCGCGGGGCCCGGTCCAGGAGGACGCGGCCGAAGAGGCCGTGGGCGCGCACCGCCAGCTTCGGTACGAGCACGGTGGTACCCCGGTTGACCAGCTCGTACGTGATGCGGTCAGCGTGGACGGCGACATGTTCGACGGTCAGCGCGGAGAGCGCGGGGCCGCCCACGCGCAGTCGGATGCGGGCGGTGGCTGTGCGGTCGTCCGCGTCCTTCGCCACGAGCGTGCCGGTGCGGTCGCCGGGGGCCGCGTCGGCCGGGACGGTCATGGTGAACGGGACGTCGGCACGAGTCCGGGCGGGGACCCGGACGGCCGGCTCCGCGAAGGTGACCGGGACGCCGGTGCCGGTCAGCCGTACGGTGACCGGGTGCCCGCCGGGGTTGGTCACCGACACGGTGTCCTGGAGGACCGCTCCGGGGGCGCCCTCGGCGTAGAAGGCGGGGCGGCCGCCGCCCGCGGGCGCGAGGGACCAGCTCTCCGCGGCCGCGGCTCGGGGTGCGGCGGCGAGCAGGGTCAGCGTGGCGACACCGAGGACACGGACGGCGGACTGGGCGGACGGCATGGGCGGCTCCAGCGGTCGGACCCCGGGGGTCAGCGGCGTACGGTCTGGTTCCGCCGGGTCAGCCAGAGCGTGCCGGCCGCACCCGCGAGCAGCACGGTGCCGCCCAGGGTGCCGAGGGCGACGAACGAGTCCTCGGGACCGGTCTTGGGGAGGGTGCCGCCGGAGTCGGTGCCGGTGCTGCCGGACGACGAACCTGAAGTGGAACTGCCGGAACTGCTCGAACCGCCGCCCGCCGCGGTCACGTCCAGGGTCAGGGACGGGCCGGGGTTGTTGGTGGGGGTGCAGGTGGTCGTCGTACCGAGCGCCTTGATGGTGAGCGTGCCCGCCGTGAACGTCACCTTGCCGGACTTCTCCGGGGTGTAGGTGCCGCTCAAGTCGTTGATCTTGATGGGGGTGTTGGCGGGGATCGCGGCCTGGTTGGCGGCGCCGGTGACATTGACGGTCCCGTTGTCGGCGCCGCCGAGCTTGATGGTGGCGCTCGGGCTCATCGCGCCCTTGCCGAGTTCGACGGGGCTGGAGGAGACGCCCTTCTGCCAGGACATCGTGATCTTGTAGCCGCTGCCGCTCTTGACGCCGGTGATGTCGATCGGGGAGACGGCACTCTTTTCGCCGATCGGCGTCTTGCACTGGTAGTTGACGTTCACGACGGTGGCGTGCGCCGCCGGAGCGCCCAGCAGCACCGCCGACCCGGCCAGGGCGGCGGCGGACGCGAGCACGGCGGTACGTTTCGGGTACGACGACACGGTCGGTCCACCCCATTCGCTACTGACGAGGTATCAGATTCGGCCGTCAAGGTACGCCGGGGCTCATAAGGAGGGAAGAGAAAGGGCGTGGCGGAAGTGTGGGGATACGCGAACTCGAAGGATGCCCCGCTGAAGCGCCCCGTAGGGGCGCGGGGAACTGCGCGAGCAACCACTCACGACCCGCAGCCGCGCACGGCCCCCGGCGGCACCCCCCTAGGCGGGTGCCCCCAACTCCGCCCACACCGTCTTCCCGGCCGCCCCCTGCGTCCGCACAACCCCCCAGTCCAGACACAGCCGTTGGACGATGAACATCCCATGCCCCCCCGGCCGCCCCGCCCGATGCGGCGTCCGCGGTGCCGGCTGCCCGCCGCCACGGTCGGACACCTCCACCCGGATCACCTTCTTGTCGCAGGCCAGGAACAACTCGTCCGGCCCCTCCGCATGCAGGCACGCGTTCGTGACCAGCTCGGAGACGACGAGCAGTACATCCTCGGCGGCGGCCCTGCGGTCAGCCGTCGCGGCCGGCAGCCACCCCCACGCGTACAGCGCCTGGCGGGTGAAGTCGCGCGCGAGCGGCACCACCCCGCTCTCGCCGTGGAGACGCAGCCTGCGGACCTGACGACCCCCCGTCGAGGCGGGCGGCTCGTCGGACGCCGCCCCCTCGGACATCCCCGAAGCGCCGCTGGGCTCCGGGCCGCGGTCGCCCGGCGGGTAAGGCCGGGTGGTGCTCATCAGCGCTTCACCTCACCGATTCACCGGTTCACATGGAAAAAATCGCGTTGCTGTGGTCCGTACAGGTATCCGTACGGACCGGTCGGCGTGATCGACTCGAACAGAGCCGGGCCGGGCGCCGACGGATCCAGAATCTCTCCTGCCCGAGCGATCCACAGGAACACCCCCCGGTTCCGGACGCCGGACCGGGGCTCAGCCCTCGCCGCCGGCCGTGCCGTCCGCGCCGTCCTCGTCGGCCAACGCCGCCTCGACGGAGTCGTGGACGGTGAAGACCGCCTCGGCTCCCGTGATCTCGAAGACCCGGGCGACGACGGGCAGCATCCCGGCGAGGTGCACCCCGCCCCCGGCGGCCTCGGCCCGCAGCCGGGCGCCGAGCAGCACGTTCAGCCCGGTGGAGTCACAGAACTCGAGGCGTGAGCAGTCGACGACAAGGCGCGAGAAGCCCTTGTCGAGGAGATCGTCGAGCGGGTCGCGCAGCAGATCGGCGGTGTGGTGATCGAGCTCACCCGCCGGAGTCACGACGGCACTGGAGCCCGCTTTCCGCACTTCCACCAGCAGCCGGCCCGACTGTGCGCTGCCGACCGTCCCGTGGTCCATTGCCGTCTCTCTCCCGAGGTCGTGACCGCTTTTACCACCGTCTGACCGTTGTCTGACGATGCCCACCGATGTCCGCCGAACGCCGCGGCGACGCCCTCGAACATTACGCCTTCTGCACGCAACCCGACACCCGAACAACCTCACCTAACCGGACAAACCATAATAGAACGGACTTGCGAGCGCCTCGGCGGAGCGGGTAGGGCTAGTAGGGACACGAAAACCGACACGGCCGGCTTTGGAGGCGCCGCACACCGCAGTGCACGCACGGCTCCGGCAGCCTCATTGCCGAGAACGATGGAGGACACCATGTCACCCCGGCTCGACGCCTCGTACCCCCTGACGGCGACGTCGACACCCCCACCGGAACCACTGGATGCCATCGAGGGATTCTTCGCGGAACTCGGAGTCCCGGAGATCCCCCCGTACGACGAGGTCGACGCGGTGGACGCGCGAGCCCTGTCCAAGACCCTCTTCGAGCGGCTGGAGTCGCTGGAGGAAGGCACGCACGACTATTCGTACGTCCGCAACACCCTCGTCGAACTGAACCTCGCGCTGGTCAAGTTCGCCGCCTCCCGCTTCCGCTCCCGCAGCGAGCCGATGGAGGACATCATCCAGGTCGGCACCATCGGCCTGATCAAGGCGATCGACCGCTTCGAGCTCTCCCGGGGCGTCGAGTTCCCCACCTTCGCGATGCCGACGATCATCGGCGAGATCAAGCGCTTCTTCCGCGACACGTCATGGTCGGTACGCGTCCCGCGCCGCCTCCAGGAGCTCCGTCTGGACCTCGCCAAGGCGGGCGACGAACTGGCCCAGAAACTGGACCGCGCCCCCACGGTCGCGGAACTCGCGGAACGCCTCGGCCTCTCCAACGACGAGGTCGTCGAGGGCATGGCGGCGTCCAACGCCTACACGGCCTCCTCCCTGGACGCGCAGCCCGAGGAGGACGAGTCCGAGGGCGCCCTGGCGGACCGCATCGGCTACGAGGACCACGGCCTGGAGGGCATCGAGTACATCGAGTCCCTCAAGCCCCTCATCGCCGGGCTCCCGCCCAGGGACCGCACCATCCTCTCCCTCCGCTTCGTCGCGGGCATGACCCAGTCGGAGATCGGCGACGAGCTCGGGATCTCCCAGATGCACGTGTCCCGCCTGCTGTCCCGGACGCTGGTGCAACTGCGCAGGGCGCTGACGGTCGAGGAGTGAGACCGGCCCCGGCCGCACAGGACCGTTCCCGGCCTCTGCGGCGGGGCCCGCAGCGCTGATCCGCGC
>NZ_JBSHBL010000071.1:0-52375 GCF_053611985.1 Streptomyces sp. NPDC054770 | reverse complement strand
ACCGCCGACGGCTGACGGCGGCTGGCCCCTGACAGTTGACGCCCGACGCCCGACGGCTGCCCCCCCCTGGCCCCTGACAGTTGACGGCGGCTGACGGCTGGCCCCTGACGGCTGACGCGGACGGCTGGCGGCCAGCCGTCCCTGGCGCGCCGCAAGCCGCCGACGGCGGGCACCCCCGCAGGTCGCTCGACCTCTCTGCCTACTGGGACGGGCGGTGCGCGGGTGGGAGGACTCCCCGGGTGGTGCAAACCACGCCGCACGGCGTACGCATATGCCCATACGCCCCTACACCGTGACCAGCGGAGCGCCCACGCGTTGGTCAAGAGAGAGTTGACCACAACGGGCCGCAACGCGGCCCATTCCTTTCAACGCCGGTTCGAGAGGCTTGTTCATGGCCGACCACGCAACCCACGACGCCCAGGCCCGGGCCAGCCTGCACTTGCTGGTGCGGGACATCGAGCGGGTCCGCCGCCAGGTGGACGCACTACGCACGCTCACCGCCCAGTTGGGCAACGTCTACCGCCCGCGCCGCTCCGGCCCGTCCACGGGCTTCGTCGTCTACGGGCGCGCCCCCGCCCCGACGGTCCGTCTCGCCCAGGAACTCCGGGACAGTGTCGAAACCCTGGTCACGGCCGCCGTGGACTTCGACCGTTCACTCGGCTTCTCGTGGGACGCGGTGGGCTCCGCCCTCGGAGTGACCAAGCAGGCGGTGCACCGCCGTTACGGCGCCCGCCGCGCCACCGCTCAGACCACGACCACGACCACGGTCACCGCCGATCCCGACCGGCCCACGGAACCGTCGGGCACCCGCACGATCAACGTGGCCACCGGCCTGCCCGCCGTGCCCACGGTCCCGGCCGCCCGCTCCATGCCGACCCAGCCGACCGCGGGCAGCCCCACCCTCCGCGACGAGGCCAGGCCGACAGCCTTCCCCGGCCCACGCAACGGCTGACGCACGCAGCGCCTGACACAGCGTCTGACGCAGCAACCGACGCAACGGCTGACCTCAAGGGCTGACCCGCCCGCCCCTGCCCTCCCGGCAAGCATCCGGGAGGGCAGCCGTCTGTCAGGTCACCCGATGTCCGGCGGATCGATCCGCACCCGAACCGCCTCCCCACTCCCACTCCCGCCGCTCCCACTCCCCCGCGCCATCCGCGCCGCCTGAGCCGACTTCAGCGCGGAGGCGAGCGCTGCCCCGCTCCCCGGCGGCACCCGTACCAGCGCGCGCTCCCAGTGCTCCCCCGGCGGCGGCGCACCCGCCCGCCGAGGCGCCCCGGCCCGCACCACGGGCACCGGCACCGGCCCCAACACCTCGGCATCCGAGGGAAGTTCGGCCGTACCGAGGAATTCCGCGAGCGCCTCCGCCGGCCCCGCGACCGCCGCCATCCGCGACACCGGCGGAAACCCCAGCTCCGCCCGCTCGGCCAGCTCCCGTACCGCATGCCCGACGGGATCCCACCGCACCAGCGCCTGCACGGGCCGCAGTGTCGGCTCCGCGACGACGACCACGGTCCCGCCGTCCCCCTGCGGCCGCACCAGCGCACCCGCCGCGATCCACCGGCGCAGCGCGTCCTCACCGGCCCGCAGATCAGGCCGCCCGAGCATGGCCCAGCCGTCCAGCAGCAGGGCCGCCGCATAGCCACCCTCGGCGACCGGCTCGGCGCCCGGGGTGCTCACGACCAGCGCGGGCGTCCCGGGCACGGTGTCCAGCACCTGTTCGCGGCCCGAGGTCCGTACGGGTACCGCGGGAAAGGCCCGCCCCAGCTCCTCGGCGGTCCGCCGGGCCCCGACCACCTGGGCACGCAGCCGGAATCCCCCGCACTCGGGGCAGTGCCAGTCGCTCTCCGCACGCCCGCACCACGCGCATCCCAGCGCCCCGGCGTCCCGCCCCTCCAACGGACCGGCGCAGTGCCGGCAGCGCGCCGGCGCCCGGCACTGTGCGCAGGCCATCCGCGGCACATAGCCCCGCCGGGGCACCTGCACCAGCACCGGCCCGTGCCGCAGTCCGTCCCGGACGGCCTGCCAGGCGAGCGTCGGCAGCCGCGCGGCGCGCGCCGCCTCGTCCCGCGCGAGGTCGCCGTCCCCGACCGTCCGCACCAGGGGCGCACTCCGCCGCACCTGCTCCCGCCCCGCCACCAGGGGCCGCGCCCAGCCGTTCTCCACGAGCTGTGCGGCCTCCACCGTGCAGCTCCAGCTCCCGAGCAGAAACCCGCACTTGTCGAGTGCCGCCCGCAGCAGCAGCACATCCCGCGCATGCGGCTGCGGCGCGTGCTGTTCGCTGTGGCTGTCGTCCCCGTCGTCCCAGATCGCGACGAGCCCGAGATCCCGCACGGGCGCGAACATGGCCGCCCGGGTCCCCACCACCGCCCGCACCGAGCCGCGGTTGACGGCGAGCCACTGCGCGTACCGCTTCTCGGGCCCGGCCTCGGCCGTGAGCAGCGCGTGCCGTCCTTCGCCCAGCACACCGGCCAGCGCGGCATCGACCCGCGCGGCCGCCCGTCCGTCCGGTACGACGACGAGCGCACCGCGTCCCGAGGCGAGCGTGGCGGCGACGGCCCGGGCGATCTCCTCGCTCCACTCGGGCCCCGGCAGGGCGTTCCACACCGCACGCGGCGCACCGCCGGAGGCCAGCGACTCGACGAAGGCGGCCCCGTGCTCGTACCGCGACCAGCTTCCGGGGGCCGGCACGGGCGGGGGCGGCAGCGGCTCGGGCGAAGGCCTCTTCTCGGCTCTCGCGCTGCGTGGCGGCACGGCCAGTTGCAGCACATCCGCGAGGCTTCCCGCGTACCGGTCGGCGACCGCCCGTGCGAGCCGCAGCAGTTCCTCACTCAGGACCGGCTCGGGCGACACCACCTGGGCCAGCGCGGCCAGCGGCCCCGAGTAGTCGGACTCGGCGAGCCGCTCCACCAGGAACCCGTCGATGAGCCCCCCGCCCTCCCGGCGCCCGTCCCGCACCCGGTGCCGTCCGGCCCCGAACCGCACCCGGACCCGCACCCCCGGCTGCGCGTCGGCGTCCAGCTCGGCGGGGACGGCATAGTCGAAGTACCGATCCAGATGCAGCACGCCCTTGTCCACGAGCACCCGCGCGACCGGCAACCGCTCGGCCAGCGCGGCCCCCCGCCAGGTCCGCGGCTTGGCCCGGGGCGCCTTGGCCCCGCGCACGCTCTCCCGAATGAGCGCGAGCTGCTCCGGCGGCGCCCCTCCGGCGCCCCCGCCCCCCTGCTCGTTCTCGCTGCTCACCCTTGCATTCTTACCAAACGCCACTGACAACCGGCGCCGCCCGAGATCACTCCGGCCACGGAACGCCGTACGGCGGTCTTCTGCCTTGGACCACTCGGCCATACCGGTCCGAAAACCGGCAGCAGGATTCGAACCTGCGAGGGAAACACCCGGAAGGAAGGATCCGAGACCCGCACACCGGACGACACCGGCCTCCCGAGATCAGTCCGGCAGCGGTCGAAACACACCAGCTTCACCGCGCGCCCATGGGCGCACTCCACGGAAGTAACCGCGGCCATCGCACCGGGAGGACACCACCGTACTGATCACCCCGTCTCGGCAGCCAGCCGATTTCCACGGCGCCGGGACACGGCGAAGGCCCGGCTTCCCCGAGGGGAGACCGGGCCTTCATCGTGGTGGCTCGGGTTACAGGCCCGCGGCCTTGCGCAGGGCATCCACGCGGTCCGTCTTCTCCCAGGTGAAGTCGGGGAGCTCGCGGCCGAAGTGGCCGTACGCGGCGGTCTGGGCGTAGATCGGGCGGAGCAGGTCGAGGTCGCGGATGATGGCGGCCGGGCGCAGGTCGAAGACCTCGTCGATCGCCTTCTCGATCTTCTCGTGGTCGATCTTGGCGGTGCCGAACGTCTCGACAAAGAGGCCGACGGGCTCGGCCTTGCCGATGGCGTAGGCGACCTGGACCTCGCAGCGGGCGGCCAGGCCGGCCGCGACGACGTTCTTGGCGACCCAGCGCATCGCGTAGGCGGCCGAGCGGTCGACCTTGGACGGGTCCTTGCCGGAGAAGGCACCGCCACCGTGGCGGGCCATGCCGCCGTAGGTGTCGATGATGATCTTGCGGCCGGTCAGGCCCGCGTCACCCATCGGACCGCCGATCTCGAAGCGGCCGGTCGGGTTGACCAGGAGGCGGTAGTTCTCCGTGTCCAGCTTGATGCCGTCGTCCAGGAGGGCCTTCAACTCCGGCTCCACCACGAACTCGCGGATGTCGGGGGCGAGCAGCGACTCCAGGTCGATGTCCGAGGCGTGCTGGCTGGAGACGACCACCGTGTCGAGGCGGACGGCCTTGTCGCCGTCGTACTCGATGGTGACCTGCGTCTTGCCGTCCGGGCGCAGGTAGGGGATGGTGCCGTTCTTGCGGACCTCGGAGAGGCGCTTGGACAGGCGGTGCGCCAGGAAGATCGGCAGCGGCATCAGGGTCGGCGTCTCGTCGGTCGCGTAACCGAACATCAGGCCCTGGTCGCCCGCGCCCTGCTTGTCGAGCTCGTCCTCGTCGCCCTCGACCCGGTTCTCGTAGGCCGTGTCCACGCCCTGGGCGATGTCCGGGGACTGCGCGCCGATCGACACCGACACGCCACAGGAGGCTCCGTCGAAGCCCTTCTTCGAGGAGTCGTAACCGATCTCGAGGATCTTGTTGCGGACCAGCGTCGCGATGTCCGCGTACGTCTTGGTCGTGACCTCACCGGCCACGTGCACCAGGCCGGTGGTGATCAGCGTCTCGACGGCGACCCGGGAGGTGCGGTCCTCGCGCAGAAGCGCGTCGAGAATGGTGTCGCTGATCTGGTCAGCGATCTTGTCGGGGTGACCCTCGGTCACGGACTCCGAGGTGAACAGGCGACGGGACACAACGCTCCCTGGGGTTGCAGCGGCTGCTGGCTGATCATTGGCGGACAACACGGGGGCTGCACCCGGGCGTCGTCCGAGAACAGTTTATCGGTCGCACTCGGCCGCCGGCCCACCTGTCTCGACACTCGGGAGTGCTGTGACCTGCGGCACGGGCATTCTGCCCAATCGTCGGCGGCCTTGACCAGAGCCACCGCACCGTAATGTCGGACCTGAGAAAGTTGACATATGGCTGAAATAAGTTAAGCCAAACGGGCCGCCACCAGATCCCAGACGGTGTCGGCGAGCGCCTCCTTCGGGCCGTGCGGCACCGGCGTCTCGCTGCCGTCGGCGCCCAGCACCAGGGCCTCGTTCTCCTCGGAACCGAAGGTCTTGTGCTCTCCCACCTCGTTCACCACGAGCAGGTCGCAGCCCTTGCGGGCCAGCTTGGTCCGCCCGTTGGCGAGGACGTCGTCGGTCTCCGCGGCGAAGCCGACGATCACCTGTCCGGACCGCGCCCGGTCGGCCGAGATCTCCGCGAGGATGTCCGGATTCCGCACCAGGACGATCGGCTCGGGATCCTGCCCGTCCCTTTTCTTGATCTTCCCGGCCGCGTAGACCGCGGGGCGGAAGTCGGCGACGGCGGCGGCCATCACCACGGCGTCGGCGTCGGCGGCCGCCTTCAGCACCGCCTCGCGCAACTGCACGGCCGTACCGACCGGCACGACGTCCACACCGGCCGGGTCCGGCAGGCCGGTGGTGTTCGCGGCGACCAGCGTCACCCGGGCGCCCCGCGCGGCGGCCGTGCGTGCGAGGGCGTAGCCCTGCTTGCCGGAGGAGCGGTTCCCGAGGAAGCGCACGGGGTCGAGGGGCTCGCGGGTGCCGCCGGCGGAGACGACCACGTGGCGGCCGGCCAGGTCGGGCTCCCGCACTCCCCGTGCGAGGACGCGGCGGCAGGCCTCGAAGATCTCCGCCGGGTCGGGCAGCCGGCCCTTGCCGGTGTCGACGCCGGTGAGGCGGCCGACCGCCGGTTCGATCACGACGGCGCCGCGGCGGCGCAGCGTGGCCACGTTCTCCTGGGTGGCCGGGTGCTCCCACATCTCGGTGTGCATCGCGGGCGCGAAGACGACGGGGCAGCGGGCCGTCAGGAGGGTGTTGGTGAGCAGGTCGTCGGCGAGGCCGTGGGCCGCCTTGGCCAGCATGTCGGCGGTGGCGGGGGCGACCACGACCAGGTCGGCGTGCTGGCCGATGCGGACGTGCGGGACCTCTTCGACGTGGTCCCAGACCTCGGTGGAGACGGGGTTGCCGGAGAGGGCGGACCAGGTGGCGGCGCCGACGAAGTGCAGCGCGGAGGCGGTGGGCACGACCCGGACGTCGTGGCCCGACTCGGTGAACCTTCTCAGCAGCTCGCAGGCCTTGTACGCGGCGATGCCGCCGCTGACCCCCAGCACGACCTTCGGCTTGTCCACGTCACTCCCCGCACTCGGCTCCCGCACACCGGCTCCGGCGCACGACTCCATCACACACCACAGGCCCGGCAGTCGGTTGCCGGGCCTGTGGATAAATCAACTGCAATACGAAAGTACTACTGCGCCGGGCCTTCGATGGCCTCGGAGGTCAGCAGACCCGCGTTGATCTCGCGCAGTGCGATGGAGAGCGGCTTCTCGTGGACGTGGGTGTCGACGAGCGGACCGACGTACTCGAGGAGGCCCTCGCCGAGCTGCGAGTAGTACGCGTTGATCTGGCGGGCACGCTTGGCCGCGTAGATCACCAGGCTGTACTTCGAGTCGGTGGCCTCAAGAAGCTCGTCGATCGGAGGGTTGATGATGCCCTCGGGCGCGGTGATGGAAGAGGACACGCTCTGCCTTCCGATGGATGGGAAAGAAAGAATCACTGTCGACGATCGGTGACGATCACACGACATCCATCAAGGCTAGCAGCTCGCGTGCCACGTCCTCGACGGAGGTGTTGACCAGCGTCTCGTCGAACTCCGGCTCGGCCGCGAGTTCGATCTTGGCCGCGTCCAGGCGGCGCTCGATCACCTCGGGCGCCTCGGTGCCGCGGCCGGTGAGCCTGCGCACCAGCTCCTCCCAGGAGGGCGGGGCCAGGAACACCAATCGGCCGTCCGGCATGGTCTCGCGGACCTGCCGGGCGCCCTGGAGGTCGATCTCCAGCAGGACCGGCACACCGGCTTCGAGGTGCTCCAGCACCGCGGCGCGCGGGGTGCCGTAGCGGTTGCCCGCGAATTCGGCCCACTCCAGGAGCTCGCCGTTGGCGATCAGTTTGTCCATCTCCTCGTCGGAGACGAAGAAGTAGTGGACGCCGTGCTTCTCGCCCGGGCGGGGCCTGCGGGTGGTCGCCGACACCGACAGCCAGACCTCGGGGTGTTCCTTGCGCATATGAGCGACGACCGTACTCTTGCCGACCCCGGAGGGGCCGGAGAGCACGGTCAGCCGCGGACGTACGTCCGGGGGCTCGGGGGTCGTCCCCCGGAATGTTGCAGCCATGCAGCGATTATTCCAGCAATCGCGGGCTGCCCGGGACGGGTGTCCCGGACGGCCCGGCGATCAGGAGCCGGTGCTGCCGAACTCGCGCTCCAGGGAGGCGATCTGGTTGGAACCGAGGCCACGCACTCGACGGCTCTCGGAGATCCCGAGTCGCTCCATGATCTGCTTGGCGCGGACCTTGCCCACGCCCGGCAGGGACTCGAGCAGGGCGGAGACCTTCATCTTGCCGATGACGTCGTTCTCCTGGCCCTGCTTGATGACCTCGTGAAGAGAGGCACCGGAGTGCTTGAGTCGATTCTTGACCTCGGCCCGCTCCCGGCGAGCCGCGGCGGCCTTTTCGAGCGCGGCTGCGCGCTGTTCAGGGGTAAGGGGCGGAAGAGCCACGCCTACGTCACCTCGGATGTCGAACTGTCGGATACGGACCGGTGAGGAACCTAGTCGCCCCACACCTGGGGAGCTACGAGCAACACGCTTGCCCGTTGACTCTGCTCGGAGACTAGCGGGCAAGTCCGCCGGAGTCAGCGAGAACAGCGGAAAAGTCCTGGTCAGCCTCCGTCAGGACAGACATTTCAGACATACTGCCCCGGATTTGAGGATGTATTCACGTTCGGGCAGTCGCCGAAGCGCCCGCCGCGGCACTCCTCGGAGTCCTCACCGACCTGCGACGACGTCCCGGATCTCGCCCGCGAACCGCTCCGCGGCCGCCCGCAGGGCCCCCACGTCGGGACCGTGACGCAAAACACCTCGGCTCACGTTTGGAACCACGTTGCGCACCGCAGCCCCGAAGACCGCGGGGAGGTCGGCCGCCGTCGCCCCCTGCGCGCCCACGCCCGGCGCGAGGAGCGGCCCGTTGATGTCGAGGTCGTACGACGACAGGTCGCCGACGGTGGCACCGACGACGGCGCCGAAGGAGCCCAGCGGCTCCTCCCCCGCGTTCTCGGCGGCCAGGTGGGCCAGCATGGTGGCGCCGACCGTCCGGCCGTCGGCACGCACCGCGTGCTGCACCTCGGGGCCCTCCGGGTTGGAGGTGAGCGCCAGCACGAACAGGCCGGCCCCGCTCTCCCTGGCCAGCGCGACGGCCGGGCTGAGCGAGCCGTAGCCGAGGTACGGCGAGACGGTCAGGGCGTCCGAGAACAGCGGGGCGTCCTTGCTCAGGAAGGCCTCCGCGTACCCGGCCATGGTCGAGCCGATGTCGCCCCGCTTGGCGTCCATCACGACCAGCGTCCCGGCCGCCCGCGCCTCCTCGACCACCCGCTCCAGGACGGCGATCCCGCGTGAGCCGAACCGCTCGAAGAACGCGCTCTGCGGCTTCATCACGGCGACCCGGTCGGCCACCGCCTCGACGACGGTACGGCTGAACCGCTCCAGGCCCGCCACGTCGTCGTTCAGACCCCACTCGGAGAGCAGCGAGGCGTGCGGGTCGATGCCGACGCACAGCGGACCGCGCTCGTCCATCACACGGCGCAACCGCGCGCCGAAGGGCTCCAACGGGCTCATACGGTCTTCCTCACATCGGCGCCGACCGCGTCGGCGAGGGTGGCGTACGGGCTGGTGCGCAGGCGCGCCGCGAGGCCCTTGTGGATGGCCCGGCCCCAGAAGGGCCCCTGGTAGATGAAGGCGCTGTAGCCCTGGACCAGCGTGGCACCGGCCAGGATGCGCTGCCAGGCGTCCTCGGCGCTCTCGATGCCGCCGACGCCCACCAGGGTGATCCGGTCGCCCACGCGCGCGTACAGCCGCCGCAGGACCTCCAGGGAGCGCGCCTTGAGCGGCGCCCCGGAGAGCCCGCCGGTCTCCTGCACCAGGCCGGGATCGGAGCGCAGCCCCAACTCGTCCCGCGCGATGGTGGTGTTGGTCGCGATGATCCCGTCGAGACCCAGCTCGACGGCCAGGTCGGCGACGGCGTCGACGTCCTCGTCGGCGAGGTCCGGCGCGATCTTCACCAGCAGCGGCACCCGGCGGTTCGCCGCCACGCGGTCGGCGGCCTCGCGCACGGCCGTCAGGAGCGGACGCAGCTGGTCAACCGCCTGGAGATTGCGCAGGCCCGGCGTGTTCGGGGACGACACGTTCACGACCAGGTAGTCGGCGTACGGCGCGAGCCGCTCGGCGGACTTCACGTAGTCGCCGACGGCCTCGGCCTCCGGTACGGCCTTGGTCTTGCCGATGTTCACGCCCACGACGGTCCTGAACACGGCCTCACGGGTCGCCAGCCGCGCGGCGACGGCCAGCGAACCGTCGTTGTTGAAGCCCATGCGGTTGATCAGCGCCCGGTCGGCGACGAGCCGGAACAACCGCTTCTTGGGATTGCCGGGCTGCGCCTCACCGGTCACGGTCCCGATCTCGACGTGATCGAACCCGAGCATCGACATCCCGTCGATCGCGACGGCGTTCTTGTCGAACCCGGCGGCCAGCCCGAACGGCCCGTGCATCCGCAGCCCGAAGGCCTCGGTACGCAGCTCCTTGTAGCGGGGCGCGAGGGCGGCGGCGACGAAGGTACGCAGCACGGGAATGCGGGCGGCGAGCCGGATCCACCGAAAGGCGAGGTGGTGGGCGGCTTCGGGGTCCATCCGCCGGAAGATGAGCCGAAAAAAGATCTTGTACATGACGTCCTCATGCCAAGGGGGACACCGACGTCCGGTGCCCCCCTCATCAACAGCTGGGCAACGCGCCCCGTCAGGGGCGCGGGGCAGTAATCAATGTGCGGCTCCGCCGCGTGGGCGCGACCAGCCACAACCGGCCCGCAGCCGAACCACGGCCTCTCAGTCCCTCGCGGCCGTCAACGTCTGCGCATGCTCCTGGAGCGACCGCACGCCCACATCCCCGTGGTTCAGCGCGTCGATCCCCTGCACAGCCGCCGCCAGCGCCTGCACGGTCGTCAGACACGGCACCGAGCGGGCCACCGCGGCCGTCCGGATCTCGTACCCGTCCAGGCGACCCCCGGTGCCGTACGGCGTGTTGACGATGAGGTCGACCTCGCCGTCGTGGATGAGCTGGACGATCGTCCGCTCGCCGTTCGGCCCGACACCGTCGGACTGCTTGCGCACAACCGTCGCGTTGATCCCGTTGCGCTTGAGCACCTCGGCCGTGCCGGAGGTGGCCAGCAGCTCGAAGCCGTGGGCGACCAGCTCGCGCGCCGGGAAGATCATGGAGCGCTTGTCGCGGTTGGCGACGGAGATGAACGCGCGGCCCTTGGTGGGCAGCGGCCCGTACGCCCCGGCCTGCGACTTGGCGTACGCCGTGCCGAAGACGGAGTCGATGCCCATGACCTCGCCGGTGGAGCGCATCTCCGGGCCGAGCACCGTGTCGACGCCCCGTCCCTGGATGTCGCGGAACCGCGACCACGGCATGACCGCCTCCTTGACGGAGATCGGCGCGTCGAACGGCAGCTCGCCGCCGTCCCCGTGGGCCGGCAGCAGCCCCTCGGCGCGCAGTTCGGCGACGGTCGCGCCCAGCGAGATCCGGGCGGCGGCCTTGGCCAGCGGCACCGCGGTCGCCTTCGAGGTGAAGGGAACCGTACGGGACGCGCGCGGGTTGGCCTCCAGCACGTAGAGGATGTCGCCGGCCATGGCGAACTGGATGTTGATCAGGCCGCGGACACCGACACCCTTGGCGATGGCCTCGGTCGAGGCCCGCAGCCGCTTGATGTCGAAGCCGCCCAGCGTGATCGGGGGCAGGGCGCAGGCCGAGTCGCCGGAGTGGATGCCGGCCTCCTCGATGTGCTCCATGACGCCGCCGAGGTAGAGCTCCTCGCCGTCGTACAGCGCGTCGACGTCGATCTCGATCGCGTCGTCCAGGAACCGGTCGACGAGCACCGGCCGGGAGGGGCTGATCTCGGTGGACTCGGCAATGTAGGTGGCGAGGCGGGTCTCGTCGTAGACGATCTCCATGCCGCGGCCGCCGAGCACGTACGACGGCCGGACGAGCACCGGGTAGCCGATCTCGTCGGCGATGGCCTTGGCCTCGGCGAACGTGGTCGCGGTGCCGTGCTTGGGAGCCGGCAGGCCCGCCTCCGCGAGCACCCGCCCGAAGGCGCCCCGGTCCTCGGCCGCGTGGATGGCCTCCGGGGAGGTGCCCACGATCGGCACGCCGTTGTCCTTCAGCGCCTGCGCCAGGCCCAGCGGGGTCTGGCCGCCCAGCTGCACGACCACGCCGGCGACCGGACCGGCCTGCTGCTCGGCGTGCACGATCTCCAGCACGTCCTCCAGCGTCAGCGGCTCGAAGTAGAGGCGGTCGGAGGTGTCGTAGTCGGTGGAGACGGTCTCGGGGTTGCAGTTGACCATCACCGTCTCGTAGCCCGCGTCGCTCAGTGCGAAGGACGCGTGCACGCACGAGTAGTCGAACTCGATGCCCTGGCCGATGCGGTTGGGACCGGAGCCCAGGATGATGACGGCCGGCTTCTCGCGCCGCGCGACCTCGGTCTCCTCGTCGTAGGAGGAGTAGAAGTACGGCGTCTTCGCGGCGAACTCGGCGGCGCAGGTGTCGACCGTCTTGTAGACCGGGCGCACTCCCAGCGCGTGCCGGACCTCGCGGACGACGTCCTCGCGCAGGCCGCGGATCTCGGCGATCTGCTGGTCGGAGAAGCCGTGCCGCTTGGCGTCGACGATCAGCTCGGCGCTCAGCTCCGGCGCCTCGGCCAGTTCGTCGGCGATCTCCTTGATCAGGAAGAGCTGGTCCACGAACCACGGGTCGATCTTCGTGTACTCGAAGACCTCCTCGGGCGTGGCGCCCGCGCGGATGGCCTGCATGACGGTGTTGATCCGGCCGTCGGTGGGCCGTACCGCCTCGTGCAGCAGCGCTGCCTTGTCGCCGGGCTCGCCGACGAAGGTGAACTGGCTGCCCTTCTTCTCCAGCGAGCGCAGCGCCTTCTGGAAGGCCTCGGGGAAGTTGCGGCCGATGGCCATCGCCTCGCCGACCGACTTCATGGTGGTGGTCAGCGTGGAGTCGGCCTGCGGGAACTTCTCGAACGCGAAGCGCGGGGCCTTGACGACCACATAGTCGAGCGTGGGCTCGAAGGAGGCCGGGGTCTCCTGCGTGATGTCGTTGGGGATCTCGTCCAGGGTGTAGCCGACGGCAAGCTTCGCCGCGATCTTCGCGATCGGGAAGCCGGTCGCCTTGGAGGCGAGCGCGGAGGACCGCGACACGCGCGGGTTCATCTCGATGACGATGACCCGGCCGTCCTCGGGGTTGACCGCGAACTGGATGTTGCAGCCGCCCGTGTCGACACCGACCTCGCGGATCACGGCGATGCCGATGTCGCGGAGGATCTGGTACTCGCGGTCGGTCAGCGTCATCGCAGGCGCGACGGTGATCGAGTCGCCGGTGTGCACGCCCATGGGGTCGAAGTTCTCGATGGAGCAGACGACCACGACGTTGTCGTGCTTGTCGCGCATCAGCTCCAGCTCGTACTCCTTCCAGCCGAGGATGGACTCCTCCAGGAGCACCTCGGTGGTCGGGGAGAGCGTGAGGCCCTGGCCGGCGATCCGGCGCAGCTCCTCCTCGTCGTGGGCGAAACCGGAGCCGGCGCCGCCCATGGTGAAGGAGGGGCGGACGACGACCGGGTAGCCGCCGCCGAGCTGCTCGACGCCGGCGATGACCTCGTCCATGGTGTGGCAGATGACGGAGCGGGCCGACTCGCCGTGGCCGATCTTGCGGCGGACCTCCTCCACGACCTCCTTGAAGAGGTCGCGGTCCTCGCCCTTGTTGATGGCTTCCACGTTGGCGCCGATGAGCTCGACGCCGTACTTGGCCAGGACGCCGTTCTCGTCGAGCGAGATGGCGGTGTTCAGGGCCGTCTGGCCGCCCAGGGTGGGCAGCAGGGCGTCGGGGCGCTCCTTGGCGATGATCTTCTCGACGAACTCGGGCGTGATCGGCTCGACGTACGTGGCGTCGGCGATCTCCGGGTCGGTCATGATCGTCGCCGGGTTGGAGTTGACCAGGACGACCCTGAGGCCCTCGGCGCGCAGGACGCGGCAGGCCTGGGTGCCGGAGTAGTCGAACTCGGCGGCCTGGCCGATGACGATCGGGCCGGAGCCGATGACCAGGACGGACTGGATATCGGTGCGCTTAGGCACGCTGGCCCTCCATCGGGACTGTACTCATCAAAGACGTGAAGCGGTCGAACAGGTAGGCGGCATCGTGCGGGCCGGCTGCCGCTTCGGGGTGGTACTGGACGGAGAAGGCCGGCTGGTCGAGCAGCTGCAGCCCCTCCACGACGCCGTCGTTCAGGCAGACATGGGAGACCTCGACACGGCCGAACCTCGTCTCGCTGACCTTGTCGACCGGCGCGTCCACGGCGAACCCGTGGTTGTGCGCGGTGACCTCGACCTTGCCGGTCGTACGGTCCTGGACCGGCTGGTTGATGCCCCGGTGGCCGTACTTCAGCTTGTAGGTGCCGAAGCCGAGCGCGCGGCCGAGGATCTGGTTGCCGAAGCAGATGCCGAAGAGCGGGGTCCTCCGCGCCAGCACGGCGGTCATCAGGGCCACCGGGCCGTCGGCCGTGGCCGGGTCGCCGGGGCCGTTGGAGAAGAACACGCCGTCCGGGGAGACGGCGTACACGTCGTCCTCGGTGGCGGTGGCGGGCAGCACGTGCACCTCGATGCCGCGCTCGGCCATCCGCTGCGGGGTCATGCCCTTGATGCCGAGGTCGATGGCGGCGACGGTGAATCGCTTCTCCCCGACCGCCGGGACGACGTACGCCTCCTTGGTGGCGACCTCCTCGTACAGCGAGGCGCCCTTCATGTGCGGCTGGGCCTGCACGCGCGCGACGAGCTCGGCGTCGGCGGCGATCGCCTCGCCGGAGAAGACGCCGGCGCGCATCGAGCCGCGCTCGCGCAGGTGCCGGGTGAGGGCGCGGGTGTCGATCCCGGAGATGCCGACCACGCCCTGCGCGACCAGCTCGTCGTCCAGGGAGCGCTTGGCGCGCCAGTTGGAGGGCACGCGCGCGGGGTCGCGCACGACGTAGCCGGAGACCCAGATGCGGCTGGACTCGTCGTCCTCGTCGTTCCACCCCGTGTTGCCGATCTGGGGGGCGGTGGCAACCACGATCTGGCGGTCGTACGACGGGTCGGTCAGGGTCTCCTGGTAGCCGGTCATACCGGTGGAGAACACGGCCTCGCCGAAGGTCTCCCCCACGGCCCCGTAGGCGCGGCCGCGGAAGATCCGGCCGTCCTCCAGGACGAGTACGGCGGGAACCTTGTCGGCTCCCCTTGTGGAGGTCGTCATCGTTCGGCGCCTTCCGTGCTGGGTGTCTTGATCATGGAGTTGATGGCGTCGACCCACTCGGTGTGCTCGGCCGCGTGGTCGGAGCGGAAACCGGAGTCGATCAGCTTGTCGCCGTGCGCCCAGGTCACCACGAGGAGTCCGCCCTCGGTGAGGACCTTGCCCGCGATGCCCTTGCCGAGCAGGGCCTCGCGGAGCGCGTCGGCGGGGATGAAGAAGTCGGTCGCGCCGGGGCGTACGACGTCCAGGCCCGCGTCGGTCAGGGTGAGCTCGACCCGGCTGCGGGAGCCGAGGCCGCGGGCCACGATGCGGTCCAGCCACTGCCCGGCGGTGGTGGAGCCGTGGTAGCGGCCGCTCATCGTCAGTCTGGCCTCGCCGAGGTCGTCCGGCGCGGTGGGGAGCTCCGGCAGGTCGCCCTGGAGGGTGCCGCGCCACTTCCAGCCCTCACGCATCAGCCAGTAGACGAGCGCGACGAAGAGGGCGAGGCCGACCAGCCAGCCGATGCGGGCGGACCAGTCGGTGACCGCGGCCGACTTCTTCTCGTCGGCCAGCAGGATCAGAGGTGTCACGTCAGCTTCCCGTCCACGAGCGTCGCCTTGCCCCGCAGCCACGTGTGGGTGACACGGCCCGGCAGCTCGCGTCCCTCGTACGGGGTGTTGCGGCTGCGCGAGGCGAAGCCCGCGGGGTCCACCTCGCCACGGTATTCCGTGTCGACGAGCGTGAGGTTGGCGGGCTCACCTGCCGAGACGGGACGGCCGTGACCGGCGGCCTGTCCGATCCGCGCGGGCTTGACGGACATCCGGTCGGCGACGCCGGCCCAGGTCAGCAGGCCCGTGTCCACCATGGTCTCCTGGACCACCGACAGCGCGGTCTCCAGGCCCACCATCCCCATGGCGGCGGCGGCCCACTCGCAGTCCTTGTCCTCGTGCGGGTGCGGGGCGTGGTCGGTGGCGACGATGTCGATCGTGCCGTCGGCGAGGGCCTCGCGCAGCGCTAGCACGTCCCGCTCGGTGCGCAGCGGCGGGTTGACCTTGTAGACCGGGTTGTACGACCGCACAAGCTCGTCGGTGAGGAGCAGGTGGTGCGGGGTGACCTCGGCGGTGACGTCGATGCCCCGGGACTTGGCCCAGCGCACGATCTCGACGGAGCCGGCGGTGGAGAGGTGGCAGATGTGGACGCGGGAGCCGACGTGCTCGGCGAGCAGGACGTCCCGGGCGATGATCGATTCCTCGGCCACCGCGGGCCAGCCGCCCAGCCCGAGCTCTGCCGAGACGACGCCCTCGTTCATCTGGGCGCCCTCGGTCAGCCGGGGCTCCTGGGCGTGCTGGGCGACGACCCCGCCGAAGGCCTTCACGTACTCCAGGGCGCGGCGCATGATCACGGCGTCGTCCACGCACTTGCCGTCGTCGGAGAAGACCGTGACCCCGGCGGCCGACTCGTGCATGGCGCCCAGCTCGGCGAGCTTCCTGCCCTCCAGGCCGACCGTGACCGCGCCGATGGGCTGCACGTCGCAGTAGCCGTGCTCCTGGCCGAGCCGGTAGACCTGCTCGACCACGCCGGCGGTGTCGGCGACCGGGAAGGTGTTGGCCATGGCGAAGACGGCCGTGTAGCCGCCGCTCGCCGCCGCGCGGGTGCCGGTGAGGACGGTCTCGGAGTCCTCGCGGCCCGGCTCGCGCAGATGGGTGTGCAGGTCGACCAGGCCCGGCAGCAGCACCTTGCCGGCGGCCTCCACGACCTCTGCGCCCTCGGCGGACAGACCGGAACCCACCGCCTCGATCGTCTCGCCGTCGATCAGGACGTCCTGCGGCTCACCGCCGAGCACCCTCGCACCACGGATCAGGATCTTGCTCATGGGTCTTACTTCTCCTCGGTGGTACGGGCGTGGCTGACGGCGGGTTCGTTGCCGCCGAGCAGGAGGTACAGAACGGCCATCCGGATGGAGACTCCGTTTGCGACCTGCTCGACTACGGTGCAGCGCTCGGAGTCGGCGACCTCGGCGGTGATCTCCATGCCGCGGACCATCGGCCCGGGGTGCATCACGATGGCGTGCTCTGGCATCTTCGCCATGCGCTCGCCGTCGAGGCCGTAGCGCCGCGAGTACTCGCGCTCGGTCGGGAAGAACGCGGCGTTCATGCGCTCGCGCTGCACGCGCAGCATCATCACCGCGTCGGACTTGGGCAGCACGGCGTCCAGGTCGTACGACACCTCGCAGGGCCACCGCTCGACGCCGACCGGCACCAGGGTGGGCGGGGCGACCAGGGTGACCTCGGCGCCGAGGGTGTGCAGCAGGTCGACGTTGGAGCGGGCGACGCGGCTGTGCAGGACGTCGCCGACCAGGGTGATGCGCTTGCCGGCCAGGTCCTGCCCTATCCCGGCGTCCCGGCCGACCAGGCGGCGGCGCATGGTGAAGGCGTCCAGGAGGGCCTGGGTGGGGTGCTGGTGGGTGCCGTCGCCGGCGTTGATGACGGCGGCGTCGATCCAGCCGGAGTTGGCGAGGCGGTAGGGCGCTCCGGAGGCGCCGTGCCGGATGACGACGGCGTCGACGCCCATCGCCTCCAGGGTCTGGGCGGTGTCCTTCAGGGACTCGCCCTTGGAGACGCTGGACCCCTTGGCGGTGAAGTTGATGACGTCGGCGGAGAGGCGCTTCTCGGCGGCCTCGAAGGAGATCCGGGTCCGGGTCGAGTCCTCGAAGAAGAGGTTGACGACGGTGCGGCCGCGCAGGGTCGGCAGCTTCTTGATCGGCCGGTCGGCGACCCGGGCCATCTCCTCGGCGGTGTCGAGGATCAGGACGGCGTCGTCGCGGGTGAGGTCGGCGGCCGAGATGAGATGACGCTGCATCTGTCAGGCTCCGTAAGGCAGTTCACATATCGGGAGATTGCGGGCAGGCGTGGGCGCACCTGGGCGGTGCGGGCCCCTCGGCCTGCTACGAGGCCGGCTTCGCGCCGAGCAGCACGGTGTCGCGACCGTCCTCCTCGGCGAGCAGGACCTTGACCGTCTCCCGCAGCGACGTGGGGAGGTTCTTGCCGACGTAGTCGGCGCGGATGGGCAGTTCGCGGTGCCCGCGGTCGACGAGCACCGCGAGCTGGACCGCGCGGGGGCGCCCGATGTCGTTCAGGGCGTCGAGGGCGGCGCGGATGGTGCGACCGGAGAAGAGCACGTCGTCGACGAGGATCACCAGCCTGCCGTCGATGCCGTCACCGGGGATCTCGGTGCGGGCCAGCGCCCGCGGCGGGTGCATGCGCAGGTCGTCGCGGTACATGGTGATGTCGAGCGAACCGACGGGCGTCCTGCGGTCGGTGATCTGCTCCAGCTTGGCGGCGAGCCGCTGGGCGAGGAAGACGCCGCGGGTCGGGATGCCGAGGAGTACCACGTCGTCCGCGCCCTTGGCGCGCTCGACGATCTCGTGGGCGATGCGGGTCAGCACCCGCGCGATGTCCGGGCCCTCCAGAACGGGCCGCGCATCGGAGGCCTGCGCCGCGGCGTCAGACCTTTCCTGCTGGTCCAGCTTTTCCTGCTTGTCCATACGAAACGGACCCCCTTCTCCGCCTCACGGGACGGACTTTAAAGGACGTCGGATTTGCGCCATCCACGGTAGCAGGTGGCGGAGAGGCCCCTGATCACCCCCCTGGCGCAATGGGTCGTCGCTACCACGGAAGAGTCGGTGCGGACCATTCGGCTTGACGCAGCAGAGTAACGCTGCGTAACCTCACAGTGAGTTACCAGCCGCGCGGCGGGACAAAGGCCGGCCGCGTCGACACAGTGTCCGGGGAGCTATATGTCCAGCGAATACGCCAAACAGCTCGGGGCCAAGCTCCGGGCCATCCGCACCCAGCAGGGCCTTTCCCTCCACGGTGTCGAGGAGAAGTCCCAGGGTCGCTGGAAGGCCGTGGTGGTCGGTTCGTACGAGCGCGGCGACCGTGCCGTGACCGTACAGCGCCTTGCAGAGTTGGCGGATTTCTACGGGGTTCCGGTGCAGGAGCTGCTGCCTGGCACGACCCCGGGCGGTGCCGCCGAGCCCCCGCCGAAGCTGGTCCTCGACCTGGAGCGGCTGGCCACCGTGCCGGCCGAGAAGGCGGGCCCGCTCCAGCGCTACGCAGCGACGATCCAGTCCCAGCGCGGTGACTACAACGGCAAGGTGCTGTCGATCCGCCAGGACGACCTGCGCACACTGGCCGTCATCTACGACCAGTCCCCCTCCGTCCTCACCGAGCAGCTGATCAGCTGGGGCGTCCTGGACGCGGACGCCCGCCGCGCGGTGGCCACCCACGAAGAGGCCTGAGCCACCGGACATACTGCGCAGAAACGTCACTACCAGGGGCGGAGCCGAGGGGCTCCGCCCCTGTGGCGTTGCTGCGGCGGTCTCGACCGCGCAGTGACCGATGGTCCGTCCCCGCGAATCCCCCACCCCGTGCCCCCCGTCTGTGCCACGATCCTGCGAGCTGCGCCGATGACGGAGTGGGGGGGTACTCATGTCGGTGAGTGACGAACGGGACGAGGTGCTGGACGCCTTGATCGGTCTGGTGCGGGACGTCCACGCGGGCCATCTCGGTGAGGACGCCGCGGATCAGCAGATACGGTCCGCCGAATGGCCGGTGGACGAGGAGCGGGCGCGCCTTCTGGTCGGGTTCGGTCTGCACCATGTCCGGGCCGGAATCCCGTCCACCGCCTATCTGGTGGCCCGGCTGCTCATGGCGCTGTCCGAGGAGCGCTGGGGCCGGGGCATGTCCTCCCCGTGGTGGCAGGCCGCCGACCTGCTCGTGGAGGCCGTACGGCTCGACCTGGTGGAACGCCCGAGCGGCAGCCGGCTGCGCCTTGCCTGCGCGGTCGCCGACGAGCAGCTGGAGACCCTCCGGCAGGCACGCGAGCTGGACGAGCTGGCCGAGACCATGTACGCGGCGGGCATCCTGCGGGTCCATCCGCACATCGCGGGGCCCGTGCTGGACGACGCCGTAGCCATCCGGGACCGGCAGCTCCGCGGCCAGTTGCGCGGCCGTCTGTTCGGTGCCGACTCCGTCGGCCTGGACCCCGACTCCCCCGACTCCCTCGACGCCCTGCCGCATCCGGTGGACGCCGCGCTGGAAGCGCTGCCCTACCTCTACGGCGCGGCCGGCCTGAGCAGCGGGCATCAGCGGGCCCGCTGCCTGAACGCCGTGAACGAGGCGTTGGCCCTGCTCATGAACGACTCCGAGGCCGGGAACTGGCTGATGGATTCCTGGCTGGCGAACAGCCGCAGCGCCGCGGCCCTGATCGACCCGGCTCGGGACCCGGTGAACGCGGTCCGGCTGCGACGGATTCTCGCCACCTACGACGGCCGGCCCGCCCCGGACACGCTCCAGGAGCTGCTGCCGATGCCGCTGCCCGAGCTGGTGCGGCTGCGGGGCGAACGGGAGACCTGGGGAGTGATGCACCAGGCCCTGCCGTTGCTGCGGGAGACCGGCCGCCGCGATCTGCTGCGGGAACTGCTGGCCGCCGTCCACGCCGAGCTGCCCGAGCCCCGGGACCGGGAGGGGCTGTGGGAGGTGTGGCAGAGCCGGCTCCACGTGCTGCCCGGCGACCCGACGCCCTGCCCCACCGAGGACACCGAGGCGGAGATCAAGCGCGCGTTCGGTGAAACCGTCACGCCACAGCATCACGGGACCGCGACCCTCCTGCACCTGGCGACCCATCTGCACCAGAGCGGCGCCGCCCGCGCCGCCTGCGCCCTGCTGGACGGGCTGCCCGACTATCTGCCGGACGCGGGACCCGAGGTCGCGCGCGCCGTCCGGTGCCTGCTGGGCAGTGCCTCCGCCACGGCGGCCGCCGAGCACCTGCGGGCCGGGGAGCTGTCGCAGGCGATCGACCGGCACGCGCTCGCCGCCCGCCACTACTCCGTCCTCGGCTTGCACAACCAGGTCCTGCGTGAGATGGAGCTGATGGTCGACTGCACCGACGCGGGCGGCCCGGACGAGGTGACCCGCGCGGCCGTGCTGCTGCGGATGGGAGTCGCTCCGCGGCTGGAGGCGGGCCTCGAAGAGCCCACCGCCTTCGCTCTGATCGCGGCGACCCAGAAGCTCGGCAGCCGTACCACCGAGGGCCGGCAGTCGGGGGCCGCGGTGCTGATGCTCCACGCGGCCGCCAAGGGGCTCGACTTCTCGCGCGCGCTGGAGGCCCCCGGTCCGCGGCGCCCGTTCCAGGTACTGGTGGAACTCCGGGACCGCGTCGAGGAGTTGGAGAACCGACTCGGCGAAGCCCCGCCCCCGCGGCTGGGCGACGTCGGCGAGGATCTGGAGATGCTCAGCTACGCGGGCTCCCAGGAACACGCGGCCGGCGACAACGAGCACGAGCGGCTCGGCAACCTGCGGCGGTCCTTCGACCGCCAGCTCTCCCGCAGTCTGTACCTGCCGAACCCGACGGAGACCCCCTCCGCGTACCCGGACCTGGACGACGTCGTCGCCGCCCTGCCCGACGAGACCGTGCTGATCTCGCTGTGGATCGCCCAGCAACCGCGCGCCATGGAGCCGGCCGGACCGGACGGTCAGCCCGCCGCCGCGCTGCATCTGATCACGGTCACCTCGGAGGGCATCCAGGACATCCGGGTGCAGCCGTTCGCCGGGATGCCCGGCGGGGTGATGCAGGTGAGCAAGGACGGCTATCGGCAGACCATGCATCCCTTCGCGTACGAGGTGGCCACGGCCCGCTCGGTCGCCCGCGCGGACCCCCTGCACCGGGAGGTCACCCGGATCGGCGAGGAGGAACTGGACTTCGGCTCCTTCTTCGGCGGGCTGGACGACGTGCTGACCCGCCTGCACGCCGGGGGCAGGCGTCACCTCTGCTTCTGGGCCCACGGCCCCTTCCACTACCTGCCCTTCCCGCTCCTGCGGCGGGCGGGGCGGCCGCTGGCGGACGACTGGACCGTGACCACCGTGCCGAGCCCGGTCTGTGTCACCGGGCCCCGGGACCCCGCACCGCGCTCGGGTACCGGACTGGTGTCGCTGGGCGCGGCACTGGGCGGCACACCCTGGGGGCTGCGCGCGGAGCCGGTCCTGGACGAGCACGCGGCGGCGGTGGCCGCGGTCGCCGACGGGGTCACCCTGGTCGGCCCCGACGCCACCCCGGTGTCGTTCCTCAGCCGTGCCGAAGGCGCCCGCTACATCCATGTCGCCGCGCACGGCGCGCACAGCCAGGACGCCTCCTGGTTCCAGTGCCTGTATCTCAATCCGCCCGCGGGCGGCGGGGACGGGCGGCTGTTCGGGCACGAGGTGCTCGCCCACGACCTGCGGGGCGTGGACCTGGTCACCCTCGCCGCCTGTGAATCGGCGCTCGGCCGGTTCGACCTCGCCGACAACCCGCGAGGGCTGCCCACCGCCTTCCTGCTGGCCGGGGCGCGGGCGGTGGTCGGCTGTCTGTGGCCGGTCCGCACCGACACGGCCACCTGCTTCTTCGGCGAGCTGTACACGCGTCTCGCGGACCACCAGGACACCCTGCGCGCGTTCCGCGAGGCCCAGACGGCCACCCGCGCCCGCTTCCCCCAGTACCGCGACTGGGGCGCCTTCGCCTACCACGGCGGCTGGCTCCACCCCGACCGGAGGAACCTCTGATGCCCCTCGAACTGCCGCCGCTCACCACGTACGACGTCGATCTGGTCGTTCCCGCCACCCTCCAGGGAAACACCACCGAGGAGCGCATCCGCCGACGGCTGACCGTCACCGAGCCGTACGTCACCCGGCTCACTCTTGAGCAGCTGTACGAACTGGGGGTGAATCCGGCCCTGCTGTCGGCGTCCTCACCCGACGACGACTACTTCCTGCTGGCGTTCGGCTGCGCGTTCCGGCCGGACCCCGGCGGCGATTCCGCGCCGTTCAAGGACGCGAACATCGGGATCATGCTCAAGGCGCCCGACAGCCCGAGGCCGCCCGTCGCGCTGGCCCTGTCCCCCGACACGGCGAGCGTGACGAACGGCAGCAGCAGCTTCCGGATCGCGCTGTCCGTGCCGCTCGGTGTGGCGGAACCGTCCGTGGAGTACGCGGCGGAGGGCCCGAGGCAGGAGCGGTACATCACCGCGTACGGCCTCGGTGGCGACAACCCCGAGTGGCAGTTCCAGGAGCAGCCGGGGCATCCGCTCGCCGGGGACACGCTGCTCGCGCTGGTGGTGTGCGTACCGGCCGGCGTTCCCGTGGTCGCCGAGGTCGTCGTGGCGGCCTCGCTGCGGAAGTGGAAGATCCTGCGCAGCCGGGCGGAGCTGCCGCCGCGCCTGCACACGATCGATCTGGCGGCACGCGCCCCCCGTACGCTGCCCGGCGGCCCGGCGGCCGGGGCGCTGCCCCAGGGGGCCGGTCAGTAGACGCGAAGGGCCCGTGGACGGATCCACGGGCCCTGCAACGGCGCGGAAAGGGTCAGGCCCCCTCGCGGCGCAGCGACGGCTTCAGCTCCTTCAGACGCCCCAGCAGTCCGTTCACGAACGAGGGTGACTCGTCCGTCGAGAACTCCTTGGCGAGCTGCACCATCTCGTCGAGGACGACGGCGTCCGGCGTCTCGTCGACCCAGATCAGTTCGTACGCGCCCAGGCGCAGGATGTTGCGGTCGACGACCGGCATCCGGTCCAGCGTCCAGCCGACCGCGTACTGCGCGATCAGCTCGTCGATGCGGGTGACGTGCTCGGCGTAGCCCTCGACCAGCTGCATCGTGTACTCGCTCACCGGCGGCTGCCGGGTGTCGTCCCGGGACAGCCGGATCCAGTCCGCGAGGACGGTCAGGACGTCTGCCCCGCGCTGGTCGCCCTCGAAGAGGATCTGGAAGGCACGCTTGCGGGCCGTGTTGCGGGCAGCCACGGTTAGCTGTTCACCCGGCCGAGGTAGTCGCTCGTGCGGGTGTCGACCTTGATCTTCTCACCGGTGGTGATGAAGAGCGGGACCTGGATCTGGTGACCGGTCTCCAGGGTGGCGGGCTTGGTGCCACCGGTGGAGCGGTCGCCCTGGACACCCGGCTCGGTCTCGGCGATGACCAGCTCGACGGCGGCCGGCAGCTCGACGAAGAGCACCTCGCCCTCGTGCTGCGCGACGGTGGCGGTGAAGCCCTCGATCAGGAAGTTCGCGGCGTCGCCGACGGCCTTCCGGTCGATGTGCAGCTGGTCGTAGGTCTCCATGTCCATGAAGACGAAGTACTCGCCGTCCATGTACGAGAACTGCATGTCGCGCTTGTCGACAGTGGCCGTCTCGACCTTGACGCCGGCGTTGAAGGTCTTGTCGACCACCTTGCCGGACAGCACGTTCTTGAGCTTGGTGCGCACGAAAGCGGGGCCCTTGCCGGGCTTGACGTGCTGGAACTCGACGACGGACCAGAGCTGGCCGCCTTCGAGCTTGAGCACCAGGCCGTTCTTGAGGTCGTTCGTGGAAGCCACGGTTGCGGAATCTCCTGGACTGACGTGGACGACCCCGGGGCGCGCACCTTGCCTAGAGTGCGAGCAGCTCCTTGGTCGTGATGGTGAGTAGCTCGGGTCCGCCGTCCGCCTCGGGGCGCACGACGAGCGTGTCATCGATCCGGACGCCGCCCCGGCCCGGGAGGTGGACCCCCGGTTCGACGGTGACCGGCACGCAAGCGTCCAGTTTACCCATGGCTGAAGGGGCGAGCTGCGGGTCCTCGTCGATTTCGAGTCCGACACCGTGTCCGGTGAGGGGCTGGAGGCCTTCCGCATACCCCGCGGAGTCCAGTACCTGGCGGGCTGCGCGGTCGACGTCGCGGTGGGCGGCGCCGGGCACGAGGCTCTCCCGGCCGGCCCGCTGGGCAGCGAAGACGAGGTCGTAGAGCTCGATCTGCCAGTCGGCGGGCGAGGTGCCGATGACGAAGGTACGGCCGATCTCGCAGCGGTAGCCGCGGTAGGTGGCGCCGAGGCAGACGGAGAGGAAGTCGCCCTCCTCGACCCGTCGATCGGTGGGGCGGTGGCCGCGGCGGCCGGAGTTCGGGCCGGTGGCCACGGAGGTGGGGAAGGCCGCGCCGTCGGCGCCGTGGTCGACCAGGCGGCGCTCCAGTTCCAGGGCGAGGTGCCGTTCGGTACGGCCGACGAGGATCGACTCCAGCAGCTCGCCGAGGGCCTGGTCGGCGATCTCGGCGCCGATGCGGAGGCAGGAGATCTCCTCCTCGTCCTTGACGACCCGGAGCTGCTCGACGGCACTGCCCAGGTCGCTCAGGCGGAGGCCCGGGGCGACGGAGGCGAGGGCGCGGTGCCGGGCCACGGTGAGGTGGTGCTCCTCGACGGCGAGGATGTCGGCGCCCTGGGCGGCGGCGAGGTCGGCGGCGGCGACGGCGGGGTCACCGCCGGGGCCTTCCAGGGGGTGCGGCCGCAGGGACTCGTCGGGGCGGGCCTCGCCGGAGCGGTCGTCGGGCGGGCCGGGGCAGACGAGGAGGTCCTCGCGTTTGCCGAGGAGCAGGACGGAGCCGTTGGGTGCGGCGCCGGCGAGGTATCTCACGTTGGCCGGGTGCGAGATGACGGCGGACTGGCTGCCGGCCGCGTGGCAGCGTTCCCTCAGCCTGGTTCGGCGGGCCGCGTACACGTCTGACATGAGTCGAGCGTAGGAGGGGTGGGCGTTTTGTGCCGGTTGAGAGGGGCCGAGTGGGGTGGTGGGGCGGCGTTGCCGGGTGCGGGTTCGTGGGACTTGTTGCGCAGTTCCCCGCGCCCCTGAACAGACAGGCTGTCGTGCGGCTGCGGGCCGGTGGGGGTGTTTCGCGCCCGCGCGGCGGAGCCGCAAATCGGCACAGCCCCGCGCCCCCAAGAACGTGGGTGCAGTACCCCCATTTACCAGTTCGGGGGGCTGGCTATCGCTCTTGCCAGGACGTCGTCCAGGACTCGGGCTGTGGTGGGGATGTCCAGTTGGGAGTTGTCGATGATGGGGAGGCCCGAGCCGTACCAGCCCGCCATGCGGCCGTGGATGCGGGCCACCTCCTCGTCGGTGAGGCGGCGGTTGCCGATGCGTTCGGCGTTGCGTTCCAGGACGATGTCGAGGCCGGGGAGGAGGACGACCGGGAGGAGGCCGGGGCCGACGTGCCGCTTCCAGCCGCCGAGGCCGACGACCGGGCGGTCCGGGAAGACCGCGTCGTCGAGGATGCACGAGATGCCGTTGGCCAGGAAGTTGCGGGCGGCGAAGCCGCAGGTGCGGCGGGCCAGGCGGTACTGGGCCTCGGAGTGCTCGTTCCAGCCGGACTGGGGGTCGGCGAAGCCCGAACGGACCCACTCGCGGACGTCGTCGAGGCTGATGTGGGCGGTGGGGACCCGGCGGTGGTCGGCCCAGTACTTGGCCACGCTGGTCTTGCCCGCGCCGGCCGGCCCGATGAGCAGGACCGCCAGGGTGGTGGTGGTCGGGTCGGGCGCGGTGGTCGCGGCCGGGGGCGCGGTCGGGATGCCCACCGGGGCGCCCGGCGGCAGCGGGACGTGGCCCGTGGTGTCGGGCGGCGGCGGAGAGGAGGGAGGCGGGGGAACCGGCGGCTGCGGCGGTGGGGGTGGCACGGGCGCGGGACCGTGCGGTGCTCCCGGATGGTGTGCGGCCGGCTGCCAGCCGGTCGGTCCCTGCCCCGGCTGATGGGGCGGCGGCAGCGGAGATCCCACTGCGTGCTGCATCCGGTGCCACTCCGTCTCGTCATGTTCGGCCGCGCTCGTTACCGAACGGTACCGCCCCCGGTCGTCCTTTGGTGAAACGGCCGGGGGCGGTCCGAAGTGCCCGTCCCGCGAGGTGGATCGGGCGGAAGGAACAGCGGCGGACCTACTGCCCGACCTCGCCGTACGCGGCGAGCAGCACGGCCGGGTCCGGGCCCTCCAGGACCGTCGGCTTGGCCAGGCCGTCCAGGACGATGAAGCGGAGCAGGTCGCCGCGGGACTTCTTGTCGACCTTCATCGTCTCGACCAGCTTGGGCCACTGGTCGTAGCGGTAGTGCAGCGGGAGGCCGACGGACTCCAGGATCGTGCGGTGGCGGTCGGCCGTCGCATCGTCCAGGCGGCCGGCCAGCCGGCCCAGTTCGGCGGCGAAGTGCATGCCGACCGCGACCGCGGCGCCGTGCCGCCACTTGTAGCGCTCGTTCTTCTCGATGGCGTGGCCGAGCGTGTGGCCGTAGTTCAGGATCTCGCGCAGGCCAGATTCCTTGAGGTCGGAGGAGACGACCTCGGCCTTGACCCGGATGGAGCGCTCGATCAGCTCGGCCGTGTGCGGGCCCGCCGGGGTGCGGGCGGCCTCGGGATCGGACTCGATGAGCTCCAGGATCACCGGGTCGGCGATGAAGCCGGCCTTGATGACCTCGGCGAGCCCGGAGACGTAGTCGTTGACCGAGAGGGAGTCGAGCGCCGCGAGGTCGCAGAGGACTCCGGCCGGCGGGTGGAAGGCCCCCACCAGGTTCTTGCCCTCGGCCGTGTTGACGCCGGTCTTGCCGCCGACCGCCGCGTCCACCATGGCGAGGACGGTGGTCGGGATGGCGATCCAGCGGACCCCGCGCAGCCAGGTGGCGGCCACGAAGCCGGCCAGGTCCGTGGTCGCGCCGCCGCCGACGCCGACGACGACGTCGGAGCGGGTGAAGCCGGACTGGCCGAGCGCCTTCCAGCAGTAGGCGGCGACCTCGGCGGTCTTGGCCTCCTCCGCGTTCGGCACCTGGATGGCGACGGCCTCGTAGCCCTGCCCGGCCAGGTCGGCGCGGAGCGCGTCGCCGGTCTCGGCGAGCGCCTCGGGGTGCACGACGGCGACCCGCTTGGCCTTCTCGCCGATCAACCCGCCCAGCTCGCCGAGGAGTTGCCGGCCCACCAGGACCTCGTACGGCTCGGTGCCCGCCGTGCCGCCGACCTGGATCCGGGTGACTGCCTCGCTCATGCTTCCTTCAACTCCAGTGCATCCAGGGCTGCTTGGGTGACCTCTTCGGGGGTACGGTCGTCGGTCGCCACGACGGCCGTGGCGACCTCCTCGTACAGGTGCCGGCGCGCCTCCATCAGCTCGCGCCACTGCTTGCGCGGGTTGATGGCGAGCAGCGGCCGGGCCGCGTTCAGCCCGGTGCGCTTGACGGCCTCCTCGACATCCATCGAGAGGTAGACCACCTGCCGGCCGGCGAGCAGGCCGCGGGTCTCCGCGTCGAGGATCGCGCCCCCGCCGAGCGCGAGGACCCCCTCGTGCTCGTCCAGCGCCACCCGCACCGCCCGCTTCTCGATCGCCCGGAACGCCGGCTCGCCCTCGGCCACGAAGATGTCCGCGATCGTGCGGTCCTCGGCGGCGACGATGTCCTCGTCGGTGTCCCGGTAGCCGACGCCGAGCCGCTCGGCGAGCAGCTGCCCGACCGTGGACTTGCCCACCCCCATCGGCCCGACCAGCACCACCCTCGGCGTGCCGGTCACCGGATCGCCAGGTGGTCGAGGTACGACCGCACGTTCCGGCTGGTCTCGGCGACCGAGTCGCCGCCGAACTTCTCCGCGACCGCGTCCGCGAGGACGAGCGCGACCATCGCCTCGGCGACGATGCCGGCGGCCGGCACGGCCGAGACGTCGGAGCGCTGGTGATGGGCCTGGGTGGCCTCGCCGGTGGCGACGTCGACGGTCTGCAGGGCGCGCGGCACGGTCGCGATCGGCTTCATCGCGGCCCGGACCCGGAGCAGCTCACCGGTGGACAGACCGCCCTCGGTGCCGCCGGCCCGGCCGGAGACCCGGCGGATGCCCTCGGGCGTGTTCACGATCTCGTCGTGGGCCTTGGAGCCGGGCACCCGGGCCAGCTCGAAGCCGTCGCCGATCTCGACGCCCTTGATCGCCTGGATGCCCATCAGGGCCCCGGCGAGCCGGGCGTCCAGCTTGCGGTCCCAGTGGACGTGGGAGCCGAGGCCGACCGGTACGCCGTACGCGACCACCTCGACCACACCGCCGAGGGTGTCGCCGTCCTTGTGGGCCTGGTCGACCTCCGCGACCATCGCCTTGGACGCGTCGGCGTCCAGGCAGCGCAGCGGGTCGGCGTCCAGCTTCTCGACGTCGGCCGGGGTGGGGTAGACGCCGGCCGGGGCCTTCACCGAGCACAGCTCGACGACGTGCGAGACGATCTCGATGCCCGCCGTCTCCTTCAGGTACGACCGGGCGACGGCACCGAGCGCCACCCGGGCCGCGGTCTCCCGGGCGGAGGCCCGCTCCAGGACCGGCCGGGCCTCGTCGAAGCCGTACTTCTGCATGCCGGCGAGGTCGGCGTGGCCGGGACGCGGCCGGGTCAGCGGCGCGTTGCGGGCGAGGCCGGCGAGGATCTCCGGGTCGACCGGGTCGGCCGCCATGACCTGCTCCCACTTGGGCCACTCGGAGTTGCCCACCATGATCGCGACCGGAGAGCCGAGGGTGAGACCGTGCCGGACACCGCCGAGGAAGGTGACCTCGTCACGCTCGAACTTCATACGCGCACCGCGGCCATAACCCAGCCGCCGCCGCGCCAGGTGGTCGGCGACCATCTCGGTCGTGATCGGCACGCCGGCGGGAAGGCCCTCCAGCGTCGCCACAAGAGCCGGACCATGGGACTCCCCCGCGGTCAGCCAACGCAGCCTGCTCAACGATGCTCCTCAGTGCTCGCGCCCTGGTACTGCCCTGCGTACACGCGTCCTCGCGTACGGCGACGCCGACCGGGTGCGCGGGCTCCGGTCCGCCATGTCCGATCCTCCCACGTCCGGGCGCCGGACCCGGTCCCCGGTCCAGCAGACGGACGCGGATTTGTCAGGGCGGCCTCCGTTCCGTAACGGCTGACCGGCCCTCAGCGCTCGGCGAGCGCCTTCTCCCCGGCCCGGCGCATGGCGTCCAGCGGGGCCGGGGTGCGCCCGGTCATCTGCTCGACCTGGAGCACGGCCTGGTGCACCAGCAGGTCGAGGCCACTGACCACGGCGCCCCCGAACATGGACCAGTGGGCGGCCAGGGCGGTGGGCCAGGGGTGGTAGAGGACGTCGAAGAGGGTGGTGGGGCGTTCGGGCACGGCGGTGGCGAGGGCGTCGGTGGTGCCGGCGGGGGTGGTGGCGATCACCAGCGGAGCGTGCAGGGCCTGCTCGGCGTCGGCCCAGTCTGCGGTGCGGACCTCGACGTCGAGCCGCTCGCCCCAGTGCCGCATCTCGGCGGCGCGCTCCTCGCTGCGGACGTAGGCGACGACCTCGCCGGTGCAGATCCGGGAGAGTGCGGCCAGCGCGGAGGAGGCGGTGGCGCCGGCGCCCAGGATGGCGGCGGAGTCGACCTGTTCGATGCCGTGCTCGCGGAGCGCGGCGACCATGCCGGGGATGTCGGTGTTGTCCCCGATCCGGCGACCGCCCTCCTTGAAGACGACGGTGTTGACCGCGTCCACCGAGGCGGCCGTCTCGCTGATCTCGTCGAGCAGCGGTATGACCGCCCGCTTCAGCGGCATGGTCAGTGACAGCCCCGCCCACTCAGGCCCCAGCTCCGAGAGGAAACCGGGCAGTCCGGCCTCGTCGACCTCGAAGCGCCCGTACGACCAGTCGGTGAGCCCGAGTTCGTCGTACGCGGCCCGGTGCAGCACCGGGGAGAGGGAGTGGGCGATGGGCTTACCGAGCACGGCGGCCCGGCGGGCATCAGTTGCCCGAGTTGGCATTGAATTTTTCCTTGAGCTTCTCGAATTCGGCGTTGGTCTTGGCGAATTCGGTATTGTTCACGCCGTCGGTCGCCACGAAATACATCCAGCCGTCGTCGGTCGGATTCAGTGCGGCCTTCACCGCGTCCTCGCCGGGGTTGCCGATCGGACCGGGCGGAAGACCCTTCTGCGTATACGTGTTGTACGCGTCCCTGTTGCTGTTGATCTCCGACTCGCTGATGTGGATGTTGCTGGTGCCCTTCAGATAGTTGAAGGTCGAGTCGAATTGCAGCAACTGGTTGGTCTCGGTGTTCGTCGGCTTGAGACGGTTGTAGACCACTTCCGCCATCTTGCGGAAGTCGTCGTGCGTCTTTCCTTCGGCCTGGACGAGGCTCGCGACCGTGATGACCTGCAACGGGTTGTCCAGGTCGAACTTCTTGGCCTGCGCCACCAGGTCGTAGTTGGCGTACTCCTCCTTGGCCGCCGCGACCATCTGTTTCAGGATCGCGTCGGGCTTCATACCCTTGGCCGCGGGATAGCTGCCCGGATAGAGGAAGCCCTCCAGAGGGTCCATGATCTTGCTGTTGGTGTTCGCGTAGCTCGGCAGACCGAGGTTCTTGTATTCGGCCTTGGCGACCTTCTTCGACGTACCGGCGGAAAGGCCGAGTTTCTTGTCGAGGGCCACGTATACGGCCCCCGCGCGCTCACCCGGGGTGACCACCACGTTGGCCTGGCTGCTCGGGTCGAGCATCAGCAGCACACAGCTCGCGGCGGACATCTCCTTCTTGAGGGTGTAGGCGCCCGCCTGGATCGTGTCACCCTTCGAATTCTGCGTCTGCGCGTGGACGAACGCGTCGACGCTCTTGACGACGCCGGCCTCCTTCAGCCGCTGGCCGATCTCGTATCCGCCCGCGCCCTTGGGGATCTGGACGGTCACGGTCTCGCTGGAGCCGCTGCCCGCGTAGTCCGGGGCCGGGCCGAAACGATTTTGGTAGAAATGCCAGCCGAAGTAGCCGACGGTTGCCGCGCCGCCGCCGAAGACCAGGCAGACCACCAGGCAGGCGCAGCCGCTGCGGCGCTTCTTGGTGCCCTTGCCGCCCTTTGCCTCCTTGCCGCGGCCACCACCGCGGCGTCCTTTCGGATCGTCATCGTCTTCGTCGTCATCGTCGGCGCCCGTGAAGAAGGGGTGCTGCTCTTCCTCCTCCTCGGCCGCGGGCTCCGGCTGCGGTTCCGGCTCGGGGCGCCGGCGGCCGGGCGGCTCCGGCGGCGGGTAGGCGTCCTCGGTGCCGTAGAAGTCGGGCTGCTCGGTGCCGTAGGCCACCGGCTGCTGGCCGTAGGGGTCGCCCGGGTCGGCGGCATAGGGAACGTGACCGTGGGTGCCGGTCGCGTCCCAGCCGCCCTGCTGCTGGTACTGGGGTGGGGCATGGCCGACGTACTGCTGGCCGTACTGCTGCTGACCGTATCCGTCGGCGTACTGGAGTTGGCCATACTCGTCGTAGTAGGCGTACTGCTGCTGGTCGTACCCGCCCTGCGGCTGCTGGCCCCAGTCGCCGTACTGCTGCTGCGGCTGCTGCGGGTAGTGCTGCGGCTGACCGCCGTAGGGGGACTGCTGACCCACGTGGGCCTGCTGTCCCTCCCATCCGTCGTCCCCGTACAACGGGTCCTCCGGATGCCACGGTTCGGAGCCTGGGCTCCGGCCATACTCAGTCATCGATCCCCTAGAGCCGCGAGGCGGCGCGTCACGCGGCTGGTGGGCCGGTTGACCGTTCCGCCTCTTGCTGTGCGGTGGCTGTTCGAAAACCATCGCATCGCGCGGAACGTTACCGTATCGCGATCAGATGACTACTTCGACGCCCTCGCCGGGTGGTTTACCTGACACCCGTTCGGATTCCAACGCCTGCTGGAGGATAATCACAGCGGCGGCCTGGTCGATGACCGAGCGCCCCTTCTTGGACTTGACCCCTGAGGCGCGCAGTCCCTGACTGGCCGTCACGGTCGTCATCCGCTCGTCGACCAGCCGGACCGGCACCGGTTTGATGCCCTTGGCGATCTCCTGGGCGAAGGCCCGCACCTTGACGGCGGCCGGGCCCTCGCCTCCCTGGAGGGAGCGCGGGAGCCCGACGACGACCTCGATCGGCTCGTACTCCTCGACCAGTTGCCGCAGCCGGCGGTGGGCCGCAGGGATGTCCCGGCCGGGGACGGTCTCGACCGGGGTGGCGAGGATCCCGTCGGGGTCGCACGAGGCGACCCCGATCCGGGCGTCCCCGACGTCGATCGCGAGCCGACGTCCTCTGCGCATCTCCGACCGTTTCCTTACTTGGCGGTCTCGTCGACGAGGCGCTCGACCGCGTCGATGGCGTCGCCGACGGCGGCCGGGTTCTGGCCGCCGCCCTGGGCGACGTCCGGCTTGCCGCCACCGCCGCCGCCGAGGGTCTTGGCGGCGGTGCGGACCAGGTCACCGGCCTTCAGGCCGCGGTCGCGGGCGGCGTCGTTGGTGGCGATGACCGTGAGGGGCTTGCCGTTGTTGACCGTGAACAGGGCGACCACGGCGGCGCGTCCGCCCTGGATCCGGCCCCGCACGTCGAGGACCAGCTTGCGCAGGTCGTCCGGGGTCGTGCCGTCCGGGACCTGCCCGGTCACCACGGCGATCCCGCGGACGTCCTTCGCGGAGTCGACCAGACCGCCGGCGGCCTGCAGCACCTTCTCCGCTCGGAACTTCTCGATCTCCTTCTCGGCGTCCTTCAGCTTGCCGAGCATGGCGGAGACCTTCTCCGGGAGCTCCTCCGGACGGCCCTTGATCAGCTCCTGGAGCTGGGCGACGACCGTGTGCTCACGGGCCAGGAAGTTGTAGGCGTCGACACCGACGAGGGCCTCGATACGGCGCACGCCCGAGCCGATCGAGGACTCGCCGAGCAGCTTCACCAGGCCCAGCTGGGAGGTGTTGTGCACGTGGGTGCCGCCGCACAGCTCCTTGGAGAAGTCGCCGATGGTCACCACGCGGACCCGCTCGCCGTACTTCTCGCCGAACTCGGCGATGGCGCCCTGCTTCTTGGCCTCGTCGATGCCCATGATGTCGGCGCGCACGTCGAGGTCGCGGGCGAGCACCTCGTTGATCTTCTGCTCGACGTCGGTCATCACGGCCGTCGGCACGGCGGACGGCGAGCCGAAGTCGAAGCGGAAGCGGCCGGGCTGGTTCTCGGAACCGGCCTGGGCGGCCGTCGGGCCGAGCGCGTCGCGCAGGGCCTGGTGCGTGAGGTGGGTGGCCGAGTGGGCGCGGGCGATGGCGGTCCGGCGCCGGGAGTCGATCGAGGCGTGGGCCTTGGCGCCCACCGTCACCTCGCCGACCTGGACGACGCCCTTGTGCACGTACACGCCGGGGACCGGCTTCTGGGTGTCGCGGATCTCGATGACGGCACCGGAGTCGACCCTGATCCGGCCGGTGTCGCCGATCTGGCCGCCGCCCTCGGCGTAGAACGGGGTGCGGTCCAGGACGATCTCGACCTCGTCGCCCTCGCTGGCGGCCGGGGAGGAGACGCCGTCGACCAGGATGCCGACGATCGTGGTCTCGCCCTCGGTGTCCGAGTAGCCGATGAAGTCGGTCTCGCCGGTCTTGTCGGCGATCTCACGGTAGGCGCCGGCACCGGCGTGCCCGGTCTTCTTGGCCTGGGCGTCGGCCTTGGCGCGGTCCCGCTGCTCCTTCATCAGGCGGCGGAAGCCCTCCTCGTCCACCGAAAGGCCCTGTTCGGCGGCCATTTCGAGGGTGAGGTCGATGGGGAAGCCCCAGGTGTCGTGGAGCAGGAACGCCTTGTCGCCCGCGAGGATCTGGCCGCCGGTCTCCTTGGTCTCGGTGACGGCGGTGTCGAGGATGTTGGTGCCGGCCTTCAGCGTCTTGAGGAAGGCGTTCTCCTCGGCGACGGCGACCTTCTCGATCCGCTCGCGGTCGGTGACCAGTTCCGGGTACTGCTGCCCCATCATCCGGATCACGGTGTCGATCAGGTCGAGCACGACCGGGCCGGTGGCGCCCAGCAGGCGCATGTTGCGGATGGCGCGGCGCATGATGCGGCGCAGGACATAGCCGCGGCCCTCGTTGCCGGGGGTCACGCCGTCGCCGATGAGCATGACCGACGTACGCATGTGGTCGGTGACGACGCGCAGCGAGACGTCCGAGCCGTGGGCGTCGCCGTAGTGGACGCCGGTCAGCTCGGTGGCCTTCTCGATGACGGCCATGGAGGTGTCGATCTCGTACATGTTCTGCACGCCCTGCAGAATCATGGCGAGACGCTCCAGGCCGAGGCCCGTGTCGATGTTCTTGCTGGGCAGTTCGCCGAGGATCTCGAAGTTGTCCTTGCCGATGCCCTCGCCGCGTTCGTACTGCATGAAGACCAGGTTCCAGATCTCCACGTACCGCTCGTCGTTGACGGCGGGGCCGCCCTCGACGCCGAACTCGGGGCCGCGGTCGTAGTTGATCTCGGAACAGGGGCCGCAGGGGCCGGGGACGCCCATGGACCAGTAGTTGTCCTTCATGCCGAGGCGCTGGATGCGCTCCTTCGGCACGCCGACGACGTCGTGCCAGATGCGCTCGGCCTCGTCGTCGTCCTTGTACACGGTGATCCAGAGCCGCTCCGGCTCCAGGCCGTAACCGCCCTTGTCCTGGGGGCTGGTGAGCAGCTCCCAGGCGTACTTGATGGCGCCTTCCTTGAAGTAGTCGCCGAACGAGAAGTTGCCGCACATCTGGAAGAACGTGCCGTGCCTGGTGGTCTTGCCGACCTCTTCGATGTCCGGGGTGCGCACGCACTTCTGCACGCTGGTGGCACGGTCGAAGGGCGGCTTGACCTCACCCAGGAAGTAGGGCTTGAAGGGCACCATGCCAGCCGGGACGAGGAGCAGAGTCGGGTCGTCCGCGATGAGCGACGCCGAAGGGACGACGGTGTGCCCGCGCTCCTCGAAGAAGCTCAGCCAGCGGCGGCGGATCTCAGCCGACTCCATCAGTGGTCCTCATTCCGGTTGTACGAGTACGTCGTCCTGTCATCGGCGTACTTCGGGTTGCTGCGGTTCTCGATGGCGGCGAGCCGCCTGGGCGCGGGGAGTTCGGGGTCCGCGTTGATGCCCAGCGCGTCGCCCAGCTCTTCCTCCCGCTGGGCCATGTTGTCGCGGACGTCGAGCGCGAAGCCGACCGCCCGGTCCTTGATCCGGTGGCCCGTCTCCAGCGCCTTGTTCGCGGCGGTCGCGGCGAGGCTCTCGGGAGTCAGCTGCTTCAGCTTGCGGTTGACCTTGGTGGTGGCCCAGACACCGGCGGCGACACCGGTGGTGAACCAGAAGGTACGGCGGAACATATGGCCTGGCTCCTACTTTCCCCGGTTCTTCCGCCGTGCGGCCGGGACCGTCCGGCCCACGATCACCGTACGCCTGGGCTCCTTCACGGGCACGTCCGCCTTGCGGCCTGCCAGTGCCCGGCGCACGCCGTAGCCGAAGGCCGCGACCTTGACCAGCGGGCCGCCGAAGGTGGAGGCGACGGTGGTGGACAGCGCGGAGGCGTTGGACGTGACCTCCTGGACGTCGGACGCGATCGCGTCGACGCGGTCGATCTGGGTCTGCGCGGAGCGCACGGCCGCGGAGGCGTCGGCGAGCAGCGGGACCGCCTGGTCGGTCACGTCCGACACGAGCTTGGTGGTCGCCCTGAGCGTCTGGGCCAGCCTCACGAGAGCCACCGCGAGGAAGGAGACCAGGATCGCCCAGAAGACGGCCACCAGGATCCCGGCCACCTCTCCACCGGACACCGCGCGCACCCGCTCCCTGTCTCGTGCCTGAACAACGTGCCTGAACATCGAAAAGTCTGCACCGAGCCTATCGCGCCGGGGGTGGGACTCCGTACCGGATTACCGCGCGCGGACGGCGGAGTTGCGGGAAGCGATTGTACGGAACGAACACGGTTAAGTACGCTCCGTGTCCCATGCGAGGTCCTCAGCGCCCCGGCCCTTCGGCGGACGGCAATCTGCCCCTGGAACTGACCGCCTTCGTGGGCCGCTCCGCCGAACTCGGCGAGCTGTCCCGGGCCCTGGGGTCCGGCCGGCTGGTGACGGTGACCGGGCCCGGCGGGGTCGGCAAGTCCCGGCTGGCGGCCCGGGCGGCGGCCGGTGCGGTGCCCCGGGACGGGGTGTGGCGGGTGGAGCTGGCGCCGGTACGCGATCCGGAGTTCGTGGACTACGCGGTCGTGGAGGCGCTCGGCCTGACCGACCACACCACCCGGCTGCCGCGCGAGACGCTCCTCGCACATCTGGCCGGTCGCCGGATCCTCCTGGTCCTGGACGGGTTCGAGCATCTGGTCGACGCGTGCGCCGAGCTGGTGGCCGAGCTGTTGCGGCGGCTGCCGGACCTGACCGTGCTGGCGGCGGGCCGGCGGCCGCTCGGGGTGGCCGGCGAGCGGCTGTTCCCGCTGGCGCCGCTCGGCGAGGACGAGGCGGTGGAGCTGTTCGCCGAGCGTGCCGGGCGGCAGGGGCTGGACGTGCGGGACTGTGCGGAGGCGCGGGAGGTCTGCCGGCGCCTGGACGGGATCCCGCTGGCGGTCGAGCTGGCCGCGGGGCGGCTGCGGGCGCTGTCGCCGGGGCAGTTGCTGGAGCGGCTCGACGACCGGTTCCGGCTGCTGACCGGCGGCGGGCAGGACGCGCTCCCCCGGCACCGGACGCTGCGCACGGCGATCGGCTGGAGCCATGAACTGTGCACGCCCGCCGAGCGGTTGCTGTGGGCGCGGCTGTCGGTGTTCGCGCAGACCTTCGACCTGGAGGCCGCCGAGTACGTGTGCAGCGGGGACGGGCTGGCCGCCGAGGAGGTTCTGGAAGTGCTGGCGGAGCTGCTCGCCCAGTCGGTGGTGTCCCGTGAGGAGACGGTCTCGGGCGTGCGCTACCGGATGCTCGACACCGTGCGGGCGTACGGCGCGGACTGGCTGGCGGCGACGGGGGACGCGAGTCGGCTGCGGCGCCGGCACCGGGACTGGTTCATGGGGCTGGCGACCTGGTGCGAGCTGGAGTGGTTCTCGCCGCGGCAGGGCGGGGTGGCCGCGCGGGTCGAGGCCGAGCTGCCGAATCTGCGGACGGCTCTGGACCACTGCCTGACCGAGCCGGACGAGGCGCATCTGGGCCAGTGTCTGGCGGGTTCGCTGTGGTTCTGCTGGGCGGGCTGCGGGCGGCTCTCGGAGGGGCGGCGCTGGCTGGAGCGGAGTCTGGAGCTGGACTCGGAGTATCCGCAGTCCCGGCTGAAGGCCCTGTGGGTGCTCGGCTATGTGGCGATCCTCCAGGGCGACGCGGTGTCCGCGCTCGCCGCGCTCCAGGAGTGCCGTGCGGAGGCCGAGCTGGCCGCCGATCCGACGGCGGTGGCGTACGCGGAGCACCGCACCGGCTGTCTGGCCCTGGTCACGGATGACATGGCGCGTGCGGAGACGCTGCTGCGCTCGGCCCTCGGCCGCTACCAGGAGATCGGCGAGCTCAACAGCAATGTCCTGATGGGTCAGGTCGAGCTGGCGATGACCAGGGCGTTCCTCGGCGACCTGCCGGACGCGGTGCGGCTGTGCGAGGACGTGCGCCGGGTGTGCGAGGACCACGGCGAGCGGTGGGCCCGCTCGTACGCGCTGTACGTGCTGGCGTACGCGGCCTGGCAGGGCGGCGACCACGCGGTGGCCCGGGAGCTGCTGACCGACTGCCTGGGCCATGCGCACGGATTCCGGGATCTGCTCGGCTCGGTTCTGTCGATCGAGCTCCTGGCCCTGGTGACGGTGGCGCAGGGCGATCCGGCGGAGGCCGCGGTGCTGCAGGGCGCGGCCGGCCGGATGTGGCCGTCGGTGGGACTGCCGCTGTTCGGATCCGCCTACTACAACGCCCCGCACGAACTGTGCGAGGCGACGGCCCGGCGGGCGCTGGGCGACGAGCGGTACGCGGAGTGCGTACGGCAGGGGGCGCTGCTGGACCGGGAGGCGGCGGTGGCCCGGGCGCTGGAGTACTTGGGGGTACGGCCGCTGGACGCGCTGCCGGCGCCGCGCGGGCCGGTACGGCAGCGGCGGGACGGCGCGGACATGCGGAAGCCCGCCGCCTCGCCCACCCGGAAGGGCGGGGAGACGGCGGGCTGACGCTGAGGTGCTACACCCGGCCGGTGATCAGCGGGCGTAGTACTCGACGACGAGCTGCTCGTCGCAGATGACCGGAACTTCCTTGCGGTTCGGCTCGCGGTCCAGGCGGAAGGCCAGGGCGCGGAGGTTCACCTGGAGGTAGCGCGGGGTCTCGCCGTCGGGGGCGAAGCCACCCTCACGGGCGATCTGGAAGAGCGTCTTGTCCTTCGAGCGGTCGCGGACCTGGATGACGTCGTCCGGACGCACGCGGTAGGACGGCTTGTCGACCTTCTGGCCGTTGACCTGGATGTGGCCGTGCACGACCATCTGGCGGGCCTGGTAGATCGTGCGGGCGATGCCCGAACGCAGGACCAGCGCGTCGAGGCGGCGCTCCAGCTCGATGATCAGGGCCTCACCGGTCTTGCCCTGGACCTTGGAGGCACGCTCGTAGGCGCGGACGAGCTGGCGCTCGGACACGTCGTACTGCGCGCGCAGACGCTGCTTCTCCAGCAGACGGACCTTGTAGTCCGAGTTCTGCTTGCGGCCGCGGCCGTGCTCACCCGGCGGGTAGGGGCGGGCCTCGAAGTACTTGACGGCCTTCGGGGTCAGCGCGATGCCGAGGGCACGCGACTTCTTGACCTTGGGGCGGGACTGGTTCGCCACTGTCTCTTTCTTCCTTCTGATATTCGGCTTGTCAGGGTTGAGGGAGGTCGCAATCCGCAGCCGGGGAAACCCGCCGGAACCCGTTGCCGGGCCTGGTGGGCAGCCGCTCCCCTGGTCTGGGCACATACGTGCAGCACGCGAGTGGCCCACCGACCGGTCCCGCCGTGCGGCGGATGGTGGTGGGCTGCCCGCGACACCGATCGACGGTGCGCGACGCTCCTGGATCCCCCTGACGGGGGTTCCGGCCGACTGTCCCGCTCTGACTGCGCGGGACTCGGCGCTTCGAGGGATTCTACAGGCTGCTCAGGACCGCCTGCGACCGAGGTGCTTCCTGGTCCACTCGACGGCGTCGGCGTAGCGGGCCTCGGAGCCGTGCCGGGTCGGGGTGTAGTACTCGCGGTCCCTGACGGTGTCCGGGGCGTACTGCTGCTCGGCGATGCCCTCGGGCAGGTCGTGCGGGTAGACGTAGCCCTGCGCGTGCCCGAGTTTGGCGGCGCCCTTGTAGTGGCCGTCGCGCAGGTGCGGGGGCACCTGTCCGGCCAGGCCCTTGCGGACGTCCTCCAGGGCGGCGCCGATCGCGGTGGTCGCGGAGTTGGACTTGGGGGCCAGGGCGAGGGCGATGGTGGCGTGGCTGAGGGTGAGGGCGGCCTCGGGGAAGCCGATCATGGCGACGGCCTGGGCGGCGGCCACGGCTATGGGCAGGGCGTTCGGGTCGGCGAGGCCGATGTCCTCGCTCGCCGAGATCATCAGGCGGCGGGCGATGAAGCGGGGGTCCTCGCCGGCCTCGATCATGCGGGCCAGGTAGTGCAGGGCCGCGTCGACGTCGGAGCCCCGGATGGACTTGATGAGGGCGCTGGCGACGTCGTAGTGCTGGTCGCCGTCGCGGTCGTACTTCACCGCGGCCCGGTCGACGACCTCCTCCAGGGTCCCCAGGCCGATCTCCGTCTCGCCCTTGTCGAGGGCGGCCCCGGCGGCGGCCTCCAGGGCGGTCAGGGCGCGGCGGGCGTCGCCGCCGGCGATGCGCAGCAGGTGCTCCTCGGTGTCCGCGGGGAGGGTGACGGAGTCCTTCAGGCCGCGCTCGTCGGTCAGGGCCCTTCTCAGCAGCCCCCGGACGTCGTCGTCGGTGAGCGGTTCGAGGGTGAGGAGCAGGGAGCGGGACAGCAGGGGGGAGATCACCGAGAAGTACGGGTTCTCGGTGGTCGCGGCGATCAGGGTGACCCAGCGGTTCTCGACGGCCGGGAGCAGGGAGTCCTGCTGGGCCTTGCTGAAGCGGTGGATCTCGTCCAGGAAGAGGACGGTCTCCTTGCCGTAGCCCCCGGTGGCGCGGCGGGCGCCGTCGATGACCGCGCGGACCTCCTTGACGCCGGCGGTGATCGCGGAGAGCTCCACGAACCGCTTGTCGGTCGCCTTGGAGACGACGTACGCGAGGGTGGTCTTGCCGGTGCCGGGCGGCCCCCAGAGGATCACGGACGACGGTCCGGCCGGGCCGCCGGAACCCTCGCCGACCAGTCTGCGCAGGGGTGAGCCGGGCTTCAGCAGGTGCTGCTGGCCCACCACCTCGTCGATGGTGCGCGGGCGCATCCGCACCGCCAGGGGACTGCCGGTCGGGTCCTTCTCCTGGCGTTCTTCTGCGGCGGCGGTGAACAGGTCGGGTTCCACGCTGAAACCCTAAGTCACGGCACTGACAATCCCGCCCGGGCCGTCTGCGGCCCCGGTCGTCAGCTGGTCCAGAAGTCCCACCAGCGGGTCAGGACCAGCATGCCGATGATGCCGATGTGCAGGACCGGCAGCACCCAGGTGAACTCGCCGAAGAAGGACTTCAGCCACTTCGGGGCGGGCAGGAAGCCCTTGCGGATGTTGAAGGAGGTCACGTACCAGAACATGGTGATCGTGGCGACCCAGGCCAGCGAGCACCACAGGCACAACGCGTTGATCCGGTACAGGGACTGGAACTGCAGCCAGGTGCAGAAGCCGACGCCGAAGAGCGTGCCGAAGTTGAAGGTCAGCCAGTACCAGCGCGGGAAGCGGGCGCCGGTCAGCAGGCTCATGCCGACGCAGATGACGATGCCGTAGCAGACCAGGCCGAGCATCGGGTTCGGGAAGCCGAAGGCGGCGGCCTGCTTGGACTCCATGACGCTGCCGCAGGAGACCACCGGGTTGAGGCTGCACCCGGGGGTGTACGACGTGCCCGCGATCTTGGCTTCCAGCAGCTTGAACTTGTCGAACGTGATGACCCACGCGGCCAGCAGGCCGGCGGCGCCCGTGATGACCAGCAGCAGCGCGAAGGCGAGACTGCCGCCCTCCGTGCGCGGTGCGGCGGAGGCGTGCTCCGGCTCGGGCTCGGTGGAGACGTCCTTGACTGTCGTCTTGCTCATCACGCCGATTCCGTCTGTTTGAGAGTTGGAACTCCTTCGGGCAGGGGCCATTGTGCCGCACGGGGCGCCCTGTCCACCGTTCGGTGGACATAAGGAAGTACGCACGGTCGTCCCGGAGAGTTCGGTTCCGGCCGATGATCGGGGCCATGACAGCACACGGACACGAACTCGCGGTGGACGTCCGCGGACTGCGCAAGCAGTACGGCGACGTGACCGCGGTGGACGGCATCGACCTGGGCATCCGGCGGGGCGAGGTGTTCGGCCTGCTCGGGCCCAACGGGGCGGGCAAGAGCACGACGGTGGAGATCCTCCAGGGCAACCGGACCCGGGACGCGGGCGAGGTGTCGGTCCTGGGCGCCGACCCGGCGACGGGCACGCGCGCGTGGCGGTCCCGGGTGGGAATCGTCTGGCAGGACGAATCGGCGCCCGCCGAGTTGACGGTCCGCGAGACGGTGCGGCACTTCGCGCACTACTACCCGAGGCCGCGCGACCCGGAGCAGGTGATCGGGCTGGTCGGTCTGGAGGCCAAGGCGGACAGCCGGATCAAGTCCCTCTCGGGCGGCCAGCGGCGCCGCCTGGACGTGGCGCTCGGCGTGATCGGCGACCCGGAGCTCCTGCTCCTTGACGAGCCGACGACCGGCTTCGACCCGGCGGCCCGGCGCCGGTTCTGGGACCTGATCCGGCTGCTCGCGGACGAGGGCACGACGATCCTGCTCACCACCCACTACCTGGAGGAGGCGGAGGCGCTCGCGAACCGGCTGGCGATCGTCGCCCGGGGCCGGGTGGTCGCCGAGGGCGAGCCGCAGGCGCTGCGGGACCGCTTCGGCACCGGCGCCACCGTCGAGTGGACCGAGCCCGACGGCACGACGCGCACCGAGCACACCGAGACCCCGACCAGGACGGTCGCCGAGCTGATGCGCCGCTTCGACGGCGAGATCCCGGGGCTGCGGGTGAGCCGCCCCACCCTGGAGGACGTCTACCTCCGCCTGACCGGACAGGAGACCGCACGATGACCACCACGACCACCGTGTCCGTACGGGCCCGCAGCGGCGACGCACGGCTGCCCGGCGCCTGGACCCTGGGCCTGCGCCGGGGCGCCCTGGAGATCAGGCAGTTCTTCCGCCAGCGCGACCAGGTGGTCTTCACCTTCGCCTTCCCGGTCGTCTTCCTCTTCCTGTTCGCGTCGATCTTCCACGACGACGTCAAGGGCAGCGGCGTCACCGCCTCCCAGCTCTACGTGCCCGCCATGATGGCCTCCGGGATCATGTCCACCAGCTTCCAGTCGCTGGGCATCTCGATCGCGGTGGAACGCGACGAGAAGGTGCTGCGCCGGCTGCGCGGGACGCCGATGCCGCCGTCGGCGTACTTCCTGGGCAAGATCTGGCTGGTTCTCTGCACCGGCGTGCTGGAGACGGCGATCCTGCTCGCCGTGGGCACGACGCTGTACGACGTCTCGCTGCCCACGTCCGCGACCCGCTGGCTGGACTTCGTGTGGATCTTCGTGCTGGGGCTGACCGGGTGCGCGCTGCTCGGCATCGCGATCAGCTCGGTGCCGAAGTCGGCGAAGAGCGCCAGCTCGGTGGTGGTACTCCCCTTCCTGGTCCTCCAGTTCATCTCCGGGGTGTACATCTCGGTCGACACCATCCCCGGCTGGATGCTGGACGTCGGCGCCCTGTTCCCGCTGAAGTGGATGTGCCAGGGGCTGCGCGGGGTGTTCCTGCCCGACTCGGCGAAGGTCCTGGAACAGGCGGGCGACTGGGAGTTCGGACGGATCGCCCTGGTGCTGGCCGCCTGGTGCGTCGGAGGATTGGTGCTGTGTCTGCTGACCTTCCGCTGGAAGACCCGGCGCGACGGATGACCGGCCGGGGCGTGGCGCGCGACGCCCACGCCTGGGACCGCACGATCCGGACCTGGGACGTGTACTTCGCGATCGCCTGGGCGGCGACCCTGGCCTTCGTGCTCGGCATGGAGTACCCGGGGCGGCCGGTCCGGCTGGCCGCGGCGCTGCTGCTGGTGCCGCTGGTGCCCTGGTACGCGGCGGTCGGGCGGGCGCTGATCCAGCAGGACCACCCCGACGAACGGCCGGCGGTGCGCTATCTCGCCGGGGCGATGGCGCTGTACCTGCCCTCCGCGGTGCTGGTCGGCGAGGCCCGGCTGATGTCGTTCGCGCTGATCCCCCAGTGCTTCATGACCCTGCGCAGGCGCCGGGCGCTGATCACGGTCACCGTGATCAACCTGGCCCCGGTGGCGGGCTGGGCCCTGCTGTGGCGGCCGCGGCTCCCCGACCTCTTCGCCAACTCCCTCTCCTCCCTGGTGAGTCTGGTCTTCTCGGTGGTGATCGGCAGCTGGATCATCCGCATCATCGAGCAGAGCGAGGAACGGGCCGAGCTGATCGCCGAGCTGGACGCCAGCCGGCACGAGATCTCCCGGCTGTCGGCGGCGCACGGGGCGCTCACGGAGCGGGAGCGGATGGCACGCGAGATACACGACACCCTCGCCCAGGGGTTCACCAGCCTGCTGATGCTGGTGCAGGCGGTGGAGGCGGAACTGGACGACGACCTGCCGCAGGCCCGCCGCCATCTGGCCCTGATGGACGAGACGGCCCGGCAGAACCTCGCCGAGGCGCGTGCGTTGGTCACCAGCGGCACACCCGCCGATCTGGACGGCGCCTCGCTGCCGGACGCGCTGCGCCGGCTGGTCGACCGGCACGGGGCGGCCACGCTGGCGGTGACCGGGCCGGTACGGCGACTCCCCGCCGGCACCGAGGTGGTGGCCCTGCGCTCCTGTCAGGAGGGCCTGACCAACGCACGCAAACACGCGGGGAGTTCGGTGCCGGTCGCCATCCACCTCCGCTACACGGACGCATCGCTCACCGTCGCCGTCCACGACGACGGCCGCGGGTTCGACCCGGCCGCCGAGTGCTCCGGCTACGGTCTGGCGGGGCTGCGGGCGCGGGCGGCGGAGGCGGGCGGTACGGCGACGGTACGCAGCGCGCCGGGCGACGGCACGACGGTGACGGTACGACTGCCGGTGGGAGGTGATCCGCGGTGATCCGGATCGTGCTCGCCGACGACCATCCCGTCGTCCGCGAGGGGCTGCGCGCGATGCTCAGCGCCGAGCCGGACCTGGAGGTGGTCGCCGACGCGTCCAACGGGCCGCAGGCGGAGGCGCTGGCGGCGGAACTCGGCCCCGACATCGTGCTGATGGACCTGCGGATGCCGGGCGGCGGGGGCGTCGACTCGATCGTGCGCATGTCGGAGGCGGGACTGCGCTGCCGGGTGGTCGTGCTGACGACGTACGAGAACGACCGGGACATCCTGCGCGCGGTGGAGGCCGGTGCGGCGGGCTACCTGCTCAAGGACCTGCCCCGGGGCGAACTGGCGGACGCGGTACGGGCCGCTGCGCGGGGCGAGACCGTGCTGGCCCCGTCGGTCGCGGCGAGGCTGGTGGACCAGCTGCGGGTCCGGCCGGAGCGACCGCGCCTGTCCGACCGTGAGGTGGCGGTACTGCGGCTGGTGGCGGACGGCTGCACGAACGCGGAGATCGGGCGCCGGCTGTTCATCGGGGAGTCGACGGTGAAGACGCATCTGCTGCGGGCGTTCGCCAAGCTGGGGGTGGACGACCGAACGGCTGCGGTCACGTACGCGATGAGGCTGGGCCTACTGGACTGACCCCCCTCGCCCACCCGCCCACCCGACTCGGTCAGTCGAAAAGCGAGGTCGAGACCCCCACTCGCCCACCCGCCCACCCGACTCGGCCTGTCGAAAAGCGAGGTCGAGACGCCCCTTGCCCACCCACCCACCCGACTCGGTCGGTTGAGGAGTGAGGTGGAGAGGCCCCTCGAACCGCCTCTCCCTCGTGTCTGGCCCCGTTTCCCACCCCGCTTCCCGCCTCGCCTCTCGGGTGACCGAGTCGGGTGGTGGGTGGGGGGGCAGGTCGGGGTTGAAGGGGTCGAGCCCCTGGAGATGGGACGGGTAGGGGCGGCGGGGGCGATGAACGCCCCGGCGCCGCCCCGGGCCGGCCTCTCGCGGGCGTCTCAGCCCAGCCGGGACTCCAGTTCCGCCACGATCTCGTTCACGCCGATCGCCGACTGCTCGCCCGACGCCATGTCCTTCAGCTGGACGACGCCCTCGGCGAGGTCCCGCTCACCGGCGACGATCGTGTACCGGGCACCGCTGCGGTTGGCGTTCTTCATGGCGCCCTTGAGCCCCTTGGCGCCGTAGGAGAAGTCCGCCGCGATGCCGACCCGGCGCAGCTCCGTGACCTTGGCGAAGAGCACGCGCCGCGCCTCCTCGCCGAGCGGTACCGCGAAGACGCTGGTGGCGGACGGGATGTCGAGCTCGACCCCCTCGGCCTCCAGGGCGAGGACCGTGCGGTCGACGCCGAGGGCCCAGCCCACCGACGGCAGCGCGGGGCCGCCGATCATCTCGGAGAGGCCGTCGTAGCGGCCGCCGCCGCCCACCGCGGACTGGGAGCCCAGGCCGTCGTGGACGAACTCGAAGGTGGTGCGGGTGTAGTAGTCGAGACCGCGGACCAGCTTCGGGTCGTCCTCGTAGGAGACGCCCGCGGCCGTGATGAGCTCGCGGACCTCCTCGTGGTACGCCTTGCAGGCGTCGCAGAGGTAATCGCGCAGGAGAGGGGCGTCGCCCAGCTGCTTCTGGACCGACTCCCGCTTGTCGTCCAGGACGCGGAGCGGGTTGATCTCGGCCCGGCGCAGGGTGTCCTCGTCCAGGTCCAGGCCGCGCAGGAAGTCCTGGAGGGCCGCGCGGTACACCGGGCGGCACTCCTTGTCGCCCAGGCTGTTGAGCAGGATGCGGAAGTTGCTCAGGCCCAGCGAGCGGTAAGCCTGGTCGGCCAGGATGATCAGCTCGGCGTCCAGGGCCGGGTCCTCGGCGCCGATCGCCTCCGCACCGACCTGGGAGAAGTGGCGGTAGCGGCCCTTCTGCGGGCGCTCGTAGCGGTAGTACGAGCCGGAGTACCAGAGCTTGACGGGGAGGTTGCCCGCCTTGTGCAGGTTCGCCTCCAGCGCGGCACGCAGCACCGACGCCGTGCCCTCGGGGCGCAGCGCCAGCCGGTCGCCGCCCTTGGTCTCGAAGGCGTACATCTCCTTGGTGACGATGTCGGTGGACTCGCCGACACCGCGCGCGAAGAGCTCGACGTTCTCGAAGCCCGGGGTCTCGATGTAGCCGTAGCCGGAGTTGCGCAGCGGCGCGGCGATCGCCTCGCGGACGGCGAGGTACTTGGCGCTCTCCGGCGGAATCAGGTCGTACGTGCCCTTGGGGGCCTGAAAGGTGCTCACGGAAGGTCTCTCGTCACATTCCTCGTCGGGGAGCCTGGGGTGCTCCCTGGCCGTCGGCGGCCACCTGCAGCAGATAGGGGTTGGTGGCGCGCTCCTGGCCGATGGTCGTCTGGGGGCCGTGGCCGGACAGCACCACGGTGGAGTCGTCGAGCGGCAGGCACACGCGGGCCAGCGAGCCCAGCATGTCGTCCATGGAGCCGCCCGGCAGATCCGTGCGTCCGATGGAGCCGGCGAAGAGCAGATCGCCCGAGAAGAAGACCGAGGGGATCTCGGCCGTCTCCGGCATCTGGAAGGTCACCGACCCCCTGGTATGGCCCGGCGCGTGCGCGACGGAGAATTCGAGTCCGGCCAGCTCCAGCCGCACGCCGTCGGTCAGTTCGAACACGTCGTCCGGCTCCCCCACCGTCAGCTCGCCCATCAGCGGCATGCCGATGGACCGGCCGAGCGCCTTCTCGGGGTCGCTCAGCATGTACCGGTCCTCGGGGTGGATCCAGGCCGGTACGTCGTGTGCTCCGCAGACGGGGACGACCGAGGCCACGTGGTCGATGTGGCCATGGGTGAGGACGACGGCGACGGGCTTGAGCCGATGCTTCTTCAGTGCTTCCTCGACGCCTTCGGCGGCCTGGTGGCCGGGGTCGATGATCACGCACTCCGCACCGGCGGCGGGGGCGACGAGATAACAGTTCGTCCCCCAGGCCCCGGCGGGGAACCCGGCAATGAGCACGATCGTCCTTCGTTGTGTCGATTCGGGTGGCTACAAGCTGTGGTCCAGAGCCTACCGGCGCTGCCGTTTCCTCAGCGAACCCATATACGGTACGGGGCTACACGCAGCGGTCGGCTCACACAGCGCACAGGACGCACGCGTACCGGTCGACACACGACAGGCATGAGGAGAGAACCCGGTGGTCAGCCAGGAGCAGCGGCGGCGTCAGCTCGCCCGGGAGAAGTTCTTGCGGCAGCAGCAGCGGCGCACCAGCGCACGTCGCAAGTCACGCATGCGCAACTCCGTGATCGCGTCCGTGCTCGGCGTGATCGTGATCGGCAGCATCGTGTTGTACACGACCAATTTCCTGAAGGGCGACGACAAGGCGAACGCCAGCTCGCAGACGACGCCCAGCGCCACGCCCAGTGCCAGCAAGGCGCCGGACCCGTGCGAGAAGGCCGCGGCCGGCAAGGTGAAGAAGCTGAGCTGGAAGAAGGAGCCGGCGATGACGATCGACACGTCCGCCGCCTACACGCTGAAGCTGGCGACGACGTGCGGTGACATCGGCATCGCACTGAAGACGGCGGCGGCCCCGCACACCGCGAACTCGTTCAACTTCCTCGCGTCGCAGGGCTTCTTCGACCACACCAAGTGCCACCGGCTCACCACCAACGGCATCTACGTGCTCCAGTGCGGCGACCCGACGGGCACCGGAAGCGGCGGTCCCGGGTACACGATCCCGGACGAGAACCTCAAGGACAAAAGCCTGAAGGGCGGCGTCTACCCGGCGGGCACGGTCGCGATGGCCAACACGGGCCAGAAGCACACCGGTGGCAGCCAGTTCTTCCTGGTGTACCAGGACAGCCAGTTGCCGGCCAGCTACACCCCGTTCGGCACTGTCGACGCGGCCGGACTGAAGGTTCTGAAGAAAATCGCCGCCGCGGGAGAGAACACCGGTCAGGGCGACGGAGCCCCGAATGCAACGGTCGTGATCAACAAGGCCACGGTCACGAAATCCTGACCACCAACTGCGAAATTTCGGTCGCGCGGGATGCGGACAGGCAACCCGCCGGTCGCCTATGTTGGCCGTGACGAAACTGTGGACGATGCCCGGGGGCGCTGAGGCCCCTCGCGGGCATCATGTGGAGGAGGCGCTGTGAGCAGCGACCCGTGGGGCCGCGTCGACGAGACGGGGACCGTGTACGTGCGTACGGCCGACGGCGAGCAGGTCGTCGGTTCCTGGCAGGCCGGCTCCCCTGAGGAGGCGCTGGCCTACTTCGAGCGCAAGTACGAGGGCCTGGTTGTCGAGATCGGCCTCCTCGAAAAGCGAGTACAGACCACCGACCTGTCGGCGAAGGACGCCCAGGCCGCCATCGACCACCTGCGCGAGCAGGTGGAGGCGCACCACGCGGTCGGTGATCTGGAGGCGCTGCGGACCCGGCTCGGCGGGCTGGTGAAGACCGTGGAGTCGCGGCGCGAGGAGCGTCGGGCGCAGCGTGCCAAGCAGTCCGACGAGGCCCGGCAGGCCAAGGAGGACCTGGTCGTCGAGGCGGAGCAGCTGGCCCAGTCCGACCAGTGGCGGGCGGCCGGTGAGCGGCTGCGGTCCCTGGTGGACACCTGGAAGGGCCTGCCGCGCCTGGACCGCAAGTCGGACGACGAGCTGTGGCACCGCTTCTCGCACGCCCGGTCGGCGTTCTCCAAGCGCCGCAAGGCGCACTTCGCGCAGCTCGACGCGCAGCGCGAGGACGCCCGCAAGGCCAAGGAGAAGCTGGTCGCCGAGGCCGAGGCGCTGTCGGACTCGTCGGACTGGGGTCCGACGGCCGCGCGTTACCGCGAGCTGATGGCCGAGTGGAAGGCCGCCGGCCGCGCCCAGCGCGAGCACGAGGACGACCTGTGGAACCGCTTCCGCGGCGCCCAGGACGTGTTCTTCGCGGCGCGCGGGTCCGCCTTCGCCGAGCGGGACGCGGAGCAGACGGAGAACCTGAAGCTGAAGGAGGAGCTGGCCGCCGAGGCCGAGAAGCTCCTGCCGATCAGCGACCTGAAGTCCGCTCGGTCCGCCTTCCGCTCGATCAACGAGCGGTGGGAGGCCATCGGTCATGTGCCGCGCGACGCGCGTCCGAAGGTCGAGGGCCGGATGCACACGGTGGACCGGGCCATCCAGGAGGCCGAGGAGGCCGAGTGGCGCCGGACCAACCCGGAGGCACGCGCGCGTGCCGCGGGTCTGACCGGCCAGCTGCAGGCGGCCGTGGACAAGCTGAGGGCGCAGATCGAGCAGGCCCGCGCCCAGGGCAACACGTCGAAGGCGGAGAAGCTGGAGCGTGAGCTGGAGGGCCGCCAGGCGCTCCTGGAGCAGGCTCTGAAGGGCCTCCAGGAGTTCGGCGGCTAGGAGTCCCAGCACACCGAGAGGGGCCCCGTACACGGCGTACGGGGCCCCTCTCGGTGTATGCCCGGGCGGTGCTACGACCGGTTGCGCGCCGAGGTGACCCGGTAGACGTCGTACACGCCCTCCACGCCCCGGACCGCCTTCAGGACGTGGCCCAGGTGCTTGGGGTCGCCCATCTCGAAGGTGAAGCGGGAGGTGGCCACCCGGTCGCGGGAGGTCTGGACGGCCGCGGAGAGGATGTTGACGTGCTGGTCGGACAGGACGCGGGTGACGTCGGAGAGGAGCCTGGAGCGGTCCAGCGCCTCGACCTGGATGGCGACCAGGAAGACCGAGGACTGGGTGGGCGCCCACTCGACGTCGAGGATGCGCTCGGGCTCGCGGGACAGTGACTCCACGTTGACGCAGTCGCTGCGGTGAACCGATACACCGCTACCGCGTGTGACGAAGCCGATGATCGGGTCGCCCGGCACCGGCGTACAGCAGCGGGCCAGCTTGACCCAGACGTCGTCGACGCCCTTCACGACCACACCGGGGTCCTGGTTGCTGCGCCGCTTGCGGCCGCGGGTGCGGGACGGCGGGACCGCCTCGTCGATCTCCTCGGTGGCCGCCTCCTCGCCGCCGAGCGCCTGCACCAGCTTATGCACGACGTTCTGCGCGGCCACGTGGCCCTCGCCGATCGCCGCGTACAGCGAGGAGATGTCCGGGTAGCGCATCTCGTGGGCCAGCGTGACCAGCGAGTCGCCGGTGAGGATGCGCTGGATCGGCAGGTTCTGCTTGCGCATCGCGCGGACGATGGCGTCCTTGCCCTGCTCGATGGCCTCGTCCCGGCGCTCCTTGGAGAACCAGCCGCGGATCTTGTTGCGGGCGCGCGGGGACTTGACGAAGCCGAGCCAGTCGCGGGACGGCCCGGCGCCGGTTGCCTTGGAGGTGAAGACCTCGACCAGGTCGCCGTTGTCCAGCGTCGATTCGAGCGGGACGAGACGGCCGTTGACCCTGGCCCCTATCGTCCGGTGGCCGACCTCGGTGTGGACCGCGTACGCGAAGTCGACCGGGGTGGCGCCGGCCGGGAGCGCTATGACGTCGCCCTTGGGCGTGAAGACGAAGACCTCGTTGCGGGACAGGTCGAAGCGCAGGGACTCCAGGAACTCGCTGGGGTCCTCGGTCTCCTTCTGCCAGTCCAGCAACTGCCGCAGCCAGGCCATGTCGTTGAGGTGGTCGTCCTTGCCCTTGCCGGACGACTTCGGCACGTCGGTGCGGACCTTGGAGGCGCCGGCCACGGCCTCCTGCTTGTACTTCCAGTGCGCGGCGATGCCGTACTCGGCGCGGCGGTGCATGTCGAAGGTGCGGATCTGGAGTTCGACCGGCTTGCCGTTGGGCCCGATGACCGTCGTGTGCAGCGACTGGTACATGTTGAACTTGGGCATCGCGATGTAGTCCTTGAAGCGCCCCGGAACCGGGTTCCAGCGCGCGTGGACGGTGCCCAGGGCCGCGTAGCAGTCGCGGACGGTGTCCACCAGGACGCGGATGCCCACCAGGTCGTAGATCTCCGCGAAGTCCCGGCCGCGGACGATCATCTTCTGGTAGACGCTGTAGTAGTGCTTCGGCCGGCCGGTGACGGTCGCCTTGATGCGGGCGGCGCGCAGGTCGGACTGGACCTCGTCGGTCACTATGGCCAGGTACTCGTCGCGCTTGGGGGCGCGCTCGGCGACCAGCCGGACGATCTCGTCGTACATCTTGGGGTAGAGGATCGCGAACGCGAGGTCCTCCAGCTCCCACTTGATGGTGTTCATGCCCAGGCGATGGGCGAGCGGCGCGTAGATCTCCAGGGTCTCGCGCGCCTTCTTCTCCTGCTTCTCGCGCTTGAGGTAGCGCATGGTGCGCATGTTGTGCAGGCGGTCGGCGAGCTTGATGACCAGGACGCGCGGGTCCTTGGCCATGGCGACGACCATCTTGCGTACGGTCTCGGCCTGCGCGGCCTCGCCGAACTTGACCTTGTCCAGCTTGGTCACGCCGTCGACGAGCAGCGCGACGACGTCGCCGAAGTCGCGGCGCAGGTCCTCCAGGCCGTACTCGGTGTCCTCGACGGTGTCGTGCAGCAGGCCCGCCATCAGGGTCGCCGGGTCCATGCCCAGCTCGGCGAGGATCGTGGTCACCGCGAGCGGGTGCGTGATGTACGGGTCGCCGCTCTTGCGCTTCTGGCCGCGGTGCCAGCGCTCGGCGACCTGGTAGGCGCGCTCGATCTGGCGCAGCGTGGCGTTCTCGATCTTGGGGTCGTTGCTGCGGACTATGCGCAGCAGCGGTTCCAGGACCGGGTTGTACGGGTTGGCGCGCTGCACGCCGAGGCGGGCCAGGCGGGCGCGGACGCGGTTGGAGGAGCCGGAGCGCGCGGGCTGGCCGGAGTTCGGACGGACCGCGGGCGGCGTCGCGGTGCGCTCGGGCGGGGCCGGCTTGGGGCGCGACTGCTCGGCCGACTTGTCGACGGGCCCGGACTGGGCATGCTCGACCGGCCCGCGGGCGTCGTTCTTCGCATGCGGCGTGCTCGGCGCGGGCTTGTCCGCAGCCGCCGAGGCGGACTCGGGCTTGGCGGCGGTCAGGTGCTGGGCCTCGTCTGGCAAGAGGACTCCTCGTGCGCGATCCGGGTCCCCCGGTCAGGCTCCGGATGACCCATGGTAGCGATCCCGGGCTCCGGGATCGCCTTCAGGCCGATGTGAGAGCGGTCCATCGGGTTAACACGGGCGGCTGCCACCGGATTCCCTGTCCCTTCAACAGAGC
>NZ_JBSHBL010000070.1:0-54831 GCF_053611985.1 Streptomyces sp. NPDC054770 | reverse complement strand
CGACGAATCCGCGGCGGGCCCCGGGGCGTCGGCCGGTGCGGGCCGGTGTCCGGTCAGGCCTCGTTCGGGACCTCCGGGGCCAGCAGGATCGCCGTGTTGGTGCGGTGCGCGACGGCGTCGCTGACCCGCGGGTCGAACAGTGCCTCGACGGAGCTGCGGTGGTGAGGGCTCAGGACGATGAGGTCGGCCCCGAACTCCTCGGCGGTCTCGGCGATGGCGGACGCGACCTGAGTGGTCAGCCCCCTGACGAGGGTCCCCTCGGCCTTGACGCCCTGGTCGCGCAGCACCGTCAGCGCCTCGTCGAGGACGGCCTTGGCCTCGGCGTCCTCCTCCAGGGGCACGACCGCGGCGATGGAGGCGGCGGTGGCGATGACGTGTACGACGCGGACCTCGGCGTTCGTCAGCTGCGCCAGCTCGCCGGCCAGCCGCACTGCGGAGCCGCGGGCGGGGCCGGGATCGACGGCGACGAGGATGCGCTGGAACACGGACACGGTGTTTCCCCTTCCGGGGGCCTGGAAGGCGTACTCGGTGGTCAGGGACGCCGGATCACGGCGTGACGGGTCGGCGCGTCCGGCGCCGAACGAGTTCTTCCAGCCCCACCCTATGATCATCGCACCGGTCGTCGTCGGGTCGGACGGCGGCCCGTGTAACGGCCACTGAACTGCCGCGACCCGGACGGTATCGACCGGGCGGCCGGGCCCGCGGCCTCCTCACCGCATGACGTCGACGAGGTGCGGGACCACGCGGGTCAGCCGGGTCACGCCCCACAGGATCAGACCGGCACCGGCCACCTCGGGCAGCAGCCACCACCCGGTGCGGACCGACTCGTCGAACAGGGCGACGCCCAGCAGCAGACTCACCGCCGCGTCGCCGATCGTCAGCGCGGGCTGGGAGGCGACGAGCGGGCCGGCCTGCAACGCGTTCTCCAGGAGCAGCAGTGCCGCGATCCCGGTGACCGCGAAACCGTAGGTCTGCCAGGTGGTGAGGAACGCGGTCAGGCCCCCGTCGGCGAGGCGGCCGGTGGCCGACTTCATGAGGGCGGCGGTCAGCGCGTTGCCGACCGCCGCTCCCGCGGCCAGGGCCGCCGCACGGAACAGCGGCGACGAGGACGACCGTACGAGCAGCACGGCGACGGCGATGGCGCCCAGGGTGAGGGCGAGAACCGGGATCCAGCGCTGCATGGACGCCTGCTGCCGGCCGCCGGACGGGGCCGCCGAGGCGAGCAGCAGGGCCAGCCCGGCCACCACCACCCCGATCGTCCGCCAGCCCTCCGGGCTCGGCCGGCGATGCATCAGCGGTACGGCGATCAGCAGCGCGAACGGCAGTTCCAGCATGAACAGGGGCTGGACGAGCGCCATCGGCCCGTTGACCAGGGCGAGCGCCTGGAAGACCGCGGCTCCCGTCACCCCGGCGATACCGATGGCCCAGGCGGGCCGCCGTACCAGGGTCAGCAGCAGGCGCAGTCCGCTGCGGCCGGGCACCGTGGACGCGGCCTTGCGCTGGAAGGCCGTGCCCGCCGCATTGCTGACGGCGCCCAGGACGGCGAAGAGCACGGCGAGCACCATGGTTCCAGCATGCCCTCTGCGCTCCGACCGCTCAGCCGGGACTACGGCCGGAGCACGATCTTGCCGTGGGCATGCCCCTGTTCCAGCTCACGGAACGCGTCCCGCACCTGTTCCAGCGGGTAGACGCGGGCGATCGGCACGTCCAGCTCGCTCCGGGCGGCGAGCCGCGCGAGTTCACCGACCACGACCGCGCTCGCGGCCGAGCCCTCGCCGTAGGTCCGGGCGCCGACCCTGGCCGCGGCCTGCCAGTCGCGGATGGTGTTGATCCGGTCGGGCCGTACGCCCAGGTCCACGCCCAGGTCCACATAACCGTCGCCGAAGGTGTCGATGAACGCGTCGATCCCCGCGCCCCCGGCGGCCTTCCGGATCCGTTCGGCCGCGCCCTCCCCGTAGGCGACCGGGACGACGCCGTGGGCCGCCAGCCACGCGTGGTTCGGCTCGCTCGCCAGCCCGATGACAGTGGCACCGCGCCGCCGTGCGAGCTGCACGGCCAGTGACCCCACGCCGCCGGCCGCGCCGGACACCACGACGGTCTCGTCCGGCCGGGGGTCCACCGCGAACACGGTCGCGTACGCCGTGGTCCCGGCCACGTACAGCGATCCGGCCACCTCCCAGGGCAGTCCGTCCGGACGGAACACCAGGTTCACATCCTCGGCCACCACGTACTCCGCGTGGCTCGCCCTGCCATGGGTGAACCCGAGCACCTCGTCGCCCACCGCGAAGCCGCGCACCTCGGGTCCGGCTGCCACCACGACGCCGGCCAGATCGCTGCCCTGCCCGGAGGGGAACGTCGCGGGCCAGCGGCCGTGCCGGGCACCTCTGCGTATCATCACCTCGCCGGGCTGGATCCCGGCCGCGCGAACCTCGACCAGCACCTGCCCGGGCCCGGGCACCGGCCGCTCGACCTCCTCCACCCGCAGCACGTCGATCTCGCCGTACGCGTGGAACCGCACCGCCTTCATCGCGTGATCACCGCTCTTCCTCGCTGGGACAAGCCTTCGCCGACGAGCCTTCGAGCCGGTAACACACCGACCGTGGCTAGGCGTTCAACGACCGGGCGGCGCAACTCTCTTCCCCTCTGCGGGATCGACGGCCATCGAGGCACGACCGCCTCAGGAGAGCCGCTCGGCGAGGGGGTCGCCGGCCAGGAACGCGGCCAGTTCCGCCCGGTCGGGCGCCGTGGCCGGACCGCGCCGGGTCACCGCACAGGCCGCCGCCGCGTTGGCGCCCCGCGCGGCCGTCAGCGGGTCCAGTGCCTCGCCGAGCAAGGCGAGGAACGCACCGACGTGCGCGTCGCCCGCGCCGTTGCTGTCCACGGCGGTGACCGGGAAACCCGGGACGTGCACGGGCGGTCGACCGGCGGTGGCCAGCCAGCAGCCGTCCTTGTCGGCCCGTACGAGCACACCCGCCCCGGGGGCCAGCCGCTGCCCGAGCACCGCCGCCGCGCTGCGGGGATCCTCGTAGCCGGTCATGAGGCGGGCCTCGCGGGCGTTGGCGCTCAACCAGTCGGTGCGGGCCAGGACGGGGGCGAGGACGCGCTCGGGGATGTCGGCGACCAGCGGGCCCGGATCGAGGCAGAGGGTGCTGCCGGCGGGCAGTCCGGCGGCGAGGCCGGACAGCAGCGGGCCGTTGCCCGGCAGCGCCAGCCCGTAGCCGGAGAGCTGGACGAGGTCGTCGGGACGCAACTGGGCCCGGACCGCGGCCACATCGGCCGCCGCCAGCGTGGCCTCGGCTCCGAAGCTGGTCACGAAGGTGCGTTCGCCGCCGGAGTCGACCAGGGCCACCGTGAAGCCGGTGTCGCCCTCCGCGCGGGCCGGCAGCATCGTCCCGACGTCCTCGGCGGCCAGTGCCGCGCGGACCAGATCGCCGTGCGGCCCGGTGCCGTGCAGACCGGCGTAGACGGCCTCCGCGCCCAGCCGGCGGGCCGCCACCAGCGTGTTGAAACCGCCGCCGGCGGTCGTCTCGGTGCGGGTGCCGACGACGTCGCCGCCGCGTTCGGGCAGCGCGGGGATCTCGATCACCACGTCGGCGATCACGTTCCCGGCGAGCACGATCCGCCGGCTCATCGCTCGGCTCCCTGGAGGCGGGCGCCGACGGGTTCGCCGCTGTCGTCCGGGGCGGGCGGGACACTCCGGCCGCACAGCGCGTACACCGCGGCGGCCACGGCCATCGAGACGGCCCAGCCGAGGCCGTTGACGCCGAACCAGGTGTCCGAGAGCGGTCCGGCGAACCAGACGTCGTCCGCGCTGGTCGACGCCTTGGTGAAGAGCAGACCGGCGACGATGGCGAGCGCCCAGCCGAGCACCGCGGGCAGCCGGAAGCCGCCCGAGTACCAGTAGGCGCTGGAACGCGTGGTGTCCATCAGGGCCCGCGGGTCGTAGGTGCGGCCGCGCAGCGAGTCCACCGCGATCACCCCGATCCAGGCCGAGATGGGCACGGCCAGCAGCGTCAGGAAGGTCGAGAACGGCCCGTAGAAATCGTCGGCGACCAGCATGAAGTAGATGCCGCCCGCGAACATCAGCACGACGTCGAGGGCGACGGCGTACGCGCGCGGGACCCGCAGCCCGAGGGTGATCATGGTGAGACCCGCGGAGTAGGTGGAGAGGTGGTTCGACATCAGCAGTCCGCCGAACGCGGCGACGAGGTACGGGATCGCCATCCACGACGGCAGCATCGCGTTGACCGCCGCGACCGGGTCGGAGGCGGTGGCCAGCGTCCGGTCGCCCGCGGAGAGCAGCGAGCCGAGCGAGATCAGCAGCACCAGCGGGATGCCCGCGCCGAACGCCGAGGCCACCACCAGCCGGCGGCCCGGGATCGCGCGCGGCAGGTAACGGGCGTAGTCCGCACCGGCGTTGGCCCAGCCGATGCCCGTGCCGGAGGCGATGAAGCCCACCCCGGCGACCACCGCGCTGACCGGCCCCGCCGGGGCGTCGAGCACCTTGGACCAGTCGACGGTCGAGATCAGGAAGCCCATGACGACCAGGTTCAGGACGCCGAAGACCACCGTGGCCCACTTGTTGATCCACATGATGGTGGCGTGCCCGAGCCCGCTGATGAGCAGCGTGCAGGCGATGAAGACCAGCAGGCAGACCAGGGTGAGCACGGTGTTCTGCCGGACCCCGAACGCCGTGTCGAGCAGCGCCAGCAGCGCGTAGGCCGCGGTGGTCGTGGAGATGGTCTCCCAGCCGACCCGGCTCAGCCAGGTGATCAGGGTCGGCCCCGCGTTGCCCCGTTGTCCGAAGACCGCACGGGACAGGGTGAGAGCCGGCGCGCCGCCCTTCTTGCCCGCCAGGCTCAGGGCGCCGACGAGAGCGAAGGAGCCGAAGGATCCGAGGACGGCCACGAGGACCGCCTGCCAGATGTCGAGGCCGCGGAACGCCACCAGGGTGGCACCGAGCGGCAGCCCGAGGATGCTGATGTTGGCGGCGAACCAGGTCCAGAACATCTGGCCGGCATGACCGCGCCGTTCACTGTCGGGGACCGGTTCGATCCCTCGGGTCTCGACGGTACCGACGCGATCGTTCGTCTTCGAAACGGCCATGGCGGAACCTCCTTGCAGGGTGCGGAAGGGCGGGTGGCGGGGCGGAACGTCGGTGGGCCGACGAGGGTGACGAGGGTGACGAGGAAGGATGGGACGGTTCAGCGGTAGGTGAGCAGGTGGGCCGTCAGGGGTTCCAGCTCCAGGGAGTTGACGGTGCGCAGCGTGCGGACGGCATCGGCGGGCAGCGCGGAGAGTCCGGCGACCGAGCCGGCGACGGCGCCGGCGATCGCCCCGATGGTGTCGCTGTCCCCGCCGAGGTTGGCGGCGAGCAGCGCGGTCCGCCACGGGTCGCCGTCGGCAAGGGCGAGCACCGCGAACGCGGCCGGCACCGACTCCTGGCTCGCCACGCTGGTGCCGACGAGCGCCACGACCCGGTCCAGGGCCTCGGCCTCGGGAAGGCCTCGCACCAGCTCCCGGGCCCACTCGATCCGGGCGGCGATGTCCGCCCCGGCGATCCAGTGCCCGCGCCGCGCACCGGCGCGGGCGGCGGACACGGCGGCGGTGACGGCGTCGTCGAGCGAGCCGCCGCCGACTCCCGTGCTGACGGCCGCGGCCACGGCGGCCGCACCGGCGATGCCGATGGTCGTGTCATGGGTGACCTGGCACGACTCCACGACCCGGTCGACGAACGGGTCGAGCGGGTCGGCGGCGAAGGCGATCCCCACCGGGGTGACGCGCATCGCGGCGCCGTTCGTCGTACCGTTGCGGCCCGCCTCGCGCGGCGGGACACCACGGGCCACCGCGTCCAGCGCGGCCTTGGTGGACGGACCGAGGAGGTCGAAGGACCCCTTGGCCTTCATCTCCTTCTCCCAGTCGAGCAGTTCATGGGCCAGCCGCAGCGGATCGATCCGGCCGTGCCCCTCGACGAGGAGCCGGCCGACGATGACGGCCTGGTCGGTGTCGTCGGTGACGGACCCGGCGGGCATGCCCGCGCTGACCGGGTTGTCGGGACGGGCGGCCTCGAAGCCGGTGACGGCGCCGTACACCCGTACGACGTCCGGCCGGGACATCACCTGGGTGGGCATCCCGAGGGCGTCACCCAGGGCGAGTCCGTAGAAGGCGCCCAGGGCGCGGTCGAGTCGGTCGGTCACGAGCGGCCTCCGTTGCCCGAGCGGACGTGCAGTTCGAAGCGGGCGGGGTCGAGCAGACTGCCGACCTGCTCGACCACCGAGCCGTCGGCGGCCCGGTACACCTGGTCGAGGCGGAGGAAGAACTCGCCGGGGGAGCGGTGCAGTACGGCGGCCTCGGCCTCCGCCAGTCCGCGTACCGAGACGACACCCTCGCCGGAGTCGGTGACCCGGCCGGCCGCGATCAGCGTCCGGCTCAGCGAACCGCCGTCGAGGCCGCGCTCCGGCAGCCCGGCCAGGCCCTCGGTGACCGGCACCCGGCTGCGCTCCAGCGACACGCCCCGTCCGTCGGGCAGTCGCCGGACCCGGTCCAGGGCGATGAACGCGTCGGACGCGAGCGCGAGCCGGCCGGCCAGCTCCGGATCGGTGATCTCCTCGAAGCGGAGGACCTCCGCCGTCAGCTCGGTGCCCTGCGCGGCCAGCGCCCGGGTCCAGCCCAGGCGGTGGTCGAGCGGCGCCCCGTCGAAGGTGACGAACGAGCCGATGCCCGCGTGGGTGGAGATGAGGCCCTCCTCGCCGAGCACCTGAAGGGCCTGCCGAAGGGTGGTGCGGCTGACGCCGAACCGCTCCCTGAGCGCGTGCTCCCCGGGGAGCCGGCTGCCGTCGGCGTGGACCCCTGCTCGGATCTCCTCGGCGAGAACACGGGCGATGCGATGGTGTTTGTGAACCTGTCCAGGCATGTCTAGACAGTAGGTGAACAAGTCCCGGCGGTCCAGAGTTTCCGACCGGGTCTCTAAAGTTGACTCTGTCAAAACTAGCGGGTTATGTTCGATGTGTGCCGAGGTGGCGAGAGCCGGTCGGCGCACGGCCACCGGACATCACGCACCCCACCGCACAGGCGAGTGGGCCCTCTCATCGGGAATCGAAATGCACTGCTACGACTGCGCCCAGGCCGGGCGCCACGACAGCAACGGGATCGGCGCCTGCACCCGCTGCGGCCTCTTCACCTGCGCCGACCACTCACGGGTCGTACAGGCCACCGTCCAGCGACCCGTCGGGGTGATCCCCATGACGAGCCCCCTCCCGTCCCGGCGCCTGGTCTGCGGCACCTGCCGTACGGCGGAGGCCGCTTAGAACTGACTGAGTCAACTCTGGTTGTATCGTGCCCTCACGGGGGCGGAACGGTCGGTATGCCGTAGGAGAACGAAATGACCACGGAGCAGCTTGCGGGTGACCTGCTCAAGCGCAAAGGACTGCGCAGCACGGCCCAGCGCAGGGCCGTGCTGGCCGCGCTGCAGGGTCATCCGCACTCCACGGCGGCCGACCTCGAGACGCGCATCGGCACGGACCGGGCCAAGGCCGGCGGCCTCTCCCGGCAAGGCCTGTACAACGTGCTGGAGGACCTGACGAAGGCACAGCTCGTCCGCTGCATCGAGCCCGCCGGCTCGCCCGCCCGGTACGAACTGCGCGTCGGCGACAACCACCACCATCTCGTCTGCCGCCGGTGCGGTCTGATCGAGGACGTCGACTGCACCATCGGCGCCGCACCGTGCCTCACCCCCGACGACGACCGGGGCTTCGCCGTCGACGAGGCCGAGATCACCTGGTGGGGACTGTGCGCGGCATGCCGTCAGGCCACCGCACAGCAGTAGCCCCCACCGACCCCGCCCCACGTGACGCAGCTCACCCCGCCGCGTGGGCCGATCCAGGAATGCGCGCTCGCCGCATCCCGCTGCAACGTTCTCGGGGCTGGACTGGGCAAGGGTGCTCGGTGCGGCCGGCCACGGAGGGTGGGGACATCCTTCGGCGCCGTCCCGCTTCCCCCTTCCCCGGACCCGTCGTCCCCGAAAGGTCTTCCCGCTCACCATGCCTCTGGCTCTGCTGGCCCTTGCCGTCGTCACGTTCGGCATCGGCACCACCGAGTTCGCCACCATGGGCCTGCTGCCCCAGATCGCCGACGGCGTCGGGGTGTCGGTGCCGCATGCGGGCAACCTCGTCTCGGCCTACGCCCTCGGCGTCGTCGTCGGCGCCCCCCTGCTGACCGGCATCGGCGCGCGCGTTCCCCACAAGCGGCTGCTGCTCCTGCTGACCGGGCTGTTCGTGGTGGGCAACACGGCGTCCGCGCTCGCCCCGAACTTCGGCCTGCTGTTCGCCGCCCGCTTCCTGGCCGGACTGCCGCACGGCGCCCTGTTCGGCGTGGGCGCCGTCGTCGCCTCCCGGCTGGTGGCCCCCGACCGCGCGGCACGCGCCGTCTCCCGCATCTTCCTCGGCCTCACCATCGCGAACATCGTCGGCGTCCCCGCCGGCACCGCCCTCGGCCAGCACCTGGGCTGGCGGTACGCCTACTGCGCGGTCGCCGTCATCGGCCTCGTGGCGCTCCTCGCCCTCGCCCTCCTCGTGCCCGACCAGCCGCGCGGTCCGCAGGCGGGCATCCGGCGGGAACTCCGGGCGATGGGCAACCGGCAGGTCTTCATCGGCCTGGCCACCGCCGTCGTCGGGTTCGGGGGCTTCTTCGCCGTCTACAGCTACCTCGTCCCCATGCTCACGCACCTGACGGGCATCTCCGACGCCTCGACCACCTGGGTCCTCGCCCTCTACGGCGTCGGCATGACCCTCGGTACCCTGCTCGCCGGCCCCCTCACCGACCGTGCCCTGCGGCCGACCCTGTACGCCGGGATCGTCCTGCTGGGGGCCGCACTGGTGACGTTCTACTTCACCGTCCACAGCACGGTGCCGGCCCTGGTGACGGTCACCTTCATCGGTGCGATGGGCGCGCTCATCACCACGCCCGTCCAGATGCTCCTGATGATCAACGCGAAGGACGCCCCGACGATGGCGGCGGCCTCCAACCACTCCGCCTTCAACATGGCCAACGCGGCCGGCGCCTGGCTCGGCGGCCTGGTCATCTCGGCGGGCTGGGGCTGGGCCGCGCCCAACCTGGTCGGCGCGGTCCTCGCGGCGGCCGGTCTGGGACTGGCCGTCACCGGCGGCCTCCTGGACCGCGGCAACCGCTCCTCGAAGGTGGTCACCGGACAGGACATCGCAGAGCCGGGGCAGATCGCCGCGGAGCCGGAGCCGGGGCAGGCCGCCACGGCCGCACCGGGTCCGACCGAGCAGAACCGAGGCTGAACCGCCGCCCGCCGTTCACCATGTTCCAGCCCCCGGATCAGGCCGGCCGCTCCCGCAGTTCGACAAGCGTCGACGCGGTCAGCCGCAGCGGGGCGTCGGCCGGGTCGACCAGGACGACCGTGCAGGTCGCGGCGTGGGCGAGTGCGGTGGTGAGGCTGCCGTCGGCGAACTGGGCGAGCGGTCCGCGCGGGGAGCGTCCGACGGCGACGGCACGGGCGTGGACCTCGGCGGCGTGCCGGGCCAGTACCCGGCCGGCGGCGGCATGGTCGCCGACGCTGTCCAGGATCTGACCGGTGGCGGCGAACCCCTGGGCGGCGAGCCGGTCGAGATGGGCGACGACGGCGGCGCGGGCCTCGGCGCCGCTCTCGGTGTCCGCCGCCGACTCCTCCACGACGGCGGTCCGCTGGACGTGGACCACCTCCAACGGGCTGCCGGTGTCCCGCGCGAGCCGGGCGGCGGTGTCCACGACGGCGGCGGCCCGCTCGTGGGCGCCGACGGCCACCCCGAGCGGACCCGACCCGGCCGCGACCCGCCGCCCGACTGGGGTGAGTGTCGGGACGACCGGCTCGCCGTCGGCCAGCCGGGCCTCCGCGTCCCGCAGCAGCCGGTGCCCGCTCGCCAGCACCGGGATCGCCAGCAGGAAGGTACCGGCGCCCAGGTAGAACGGCACGCTCAGGTCGGTCGCGTCGGCCAGCTTCCCGGCGACGTACGGGGCCAGGCCGCCGCCGATGAACCGCAGGAAGCCGTAGGCGGAGGAGGCCACGGGACGCTCGACCGGCGAGACCACCATCACCGCCTGCGTGGTCAATGTGTTGTTGACGCCGATGAAGATGCCGCTCACGATGACGGCGACGATCACGACCGAGGGCGTACCGACCCCCGCGGCGATGACGGCCATCACCGCGCCGAGGCCGACGAGGTTGGCGTAGAGCACGGGCGCGGTGCCGAAGCGGGCCTGCAGACGCGGCGCGAAGAGGACGCTGAACGCGGCCACGAGCAGACCCCAGCCGGTGAAGACCAGACCCAGTTGATGGGCGTTCAGCTCCATCGGGTAGGGCGCGTAGCCGAGCATCGTGAAGAAGCCCCAGTTGTACAGGAGGGCCATGATGCCCATGGTCAGCAGTCCGCGGTGGCGCAGCGCCGCGATCGGCGCCAGCGGCGAGGTACGGCGCTCCGGCTTGGGCAGCGCGGGGACGAAGGCCAGCGTCGCGACGAGCGCGATCGCCATCAGGACGGCGACACCGAAGAACGGCCCCCGCCAGCTGACGGCGCCCAACTCGCCGCCCAGCAGCGGGCCGACGGCTATGCCGAGGCCGAGGGCGGTCTCGTACAGGATGATCGCGCCGGCGAAACCGCCGCTCGCCGAGGCGACGATGACGGCCAGCGAGGTGGCGATGAACAGGGCGTTGCCCAGTCCCCACCCGGCGCGGAAGCCGACGATGCCGTTGATCGAGCCGGAGGCGCCGGCGAGAGCGGCGAACACGACGATGATCGCGAGCCCCGTGACGAGGGTGCGCTTGGCGCCGATCCGGCTGGACACCCAGCCGACGATCAGCATGGCGACCGCGGTCACGATCAGATAGCTGCTGAACAGGAGCGAGACCTGACTGGGCGAGGCGTGCAGGCTCTTGGCCAGCGCGGGCAGGATCGGGTCCACGAGACCGATGCCCATGAACGAGATAACACAGGCGAACGCCACGGCCCACACGGCCTTCGGCTGCCTGAAAGGGCTCGCGGCCCTCGGGTGCGGAGCACTCATCGACGGTCCTCTTTCCGGGTGCGGACGGGGTGGTTTCTCCAGGGGGCCAGCGGGCCAGGGGGCCAGGGGTTCAGAGGGTTCAGTCGCGGGCCCGGCGGTCCTCGATCGCGCGGGCCAGGGCGGGGAGGGCGAGCCGTACGGCCCGCTGTTCGGGCTCGGTCAGCTCCTCGATCAGTTCGTGCAGGGCATGGGCGCGTTCGGCGCGCCGCTGCCGGAAGACGTCGAGGCCGGTCGGGGTGATCTCCACGCGGACCCCCCGGCCGTCGGTGCTGTCCGCGCTGCGCGCCACCAGCCCCGCGCGCTCCAGCCGGCCGACGAGCTGGGTCATCCCCGGCTGCGAGACGCCCTCGGCACGGGCCAGTTCGGTCAGCCGCAGCGGCCCCTCCCGGCCCAGCCGGGCCAGCGTCGCGGAGGCGGCGGTGCTCAGACCGCCGGCGGTGGCGCTCTGCCGCACATGCCGCACCAACTGCTCTACCGCGATCATCAACTGCTCGGGCGCCCCCGTGGCGCCCTCCACACCTGACCTGCCGACGACCCGCTCATCCATAATGACATTATGCATATAGCTGTACTGTGAAACAAAGAGCCCGGTGTCCGGGGGTTGGTTGGTTCACTGTCCCGCACCGGCCGGGGCGGCAGCCCATCCGCCGCCCCGGCCGGCGGGTGCTCACTGGCCCGGCGTGAGGATGTACGTGTTCAGGGTGCCCACCTGGGCCAGCGGGGTGGGCGACCCGGTGTCGTACCGGTCCACGGCTATGTAGTTGGGCTTCTTCCGGGCGGCCGGAGTGCAGAAGTTCTGCGCCCGGTTGAGGACCTTGCCGTTGTCGGTGGCGGCGGTGCCGGCGATGGGATAGTCCCGGAACTGGTTCATCACGAACAGCGGGTGGAAGGCGGACGAGTCCGTGGTGAGCGGTCTGTCGGTGCCCCAACGGCTGTAGCAGGACCAGTCGGAGTCCCCGAGGCCGCCGCCCATCGACCAGTAGTTCTCCACGGTCCACTCACGCTGGTACATCACCCCGAAGGTGTCCCGGGTGGTCCAGCCGTTGGCGGTGTCGCTCGCCCGGGTCCGGTCGCTGAAGATCAGCAACTGCTTGCCGCGGGCCGCGAGATCGGCCATGGTGGGCCAGCCCTTGGCGGCCACACCGTCCTGGTCGGGCCGGTACAGCACGTCGGACAGGCCGTTGACGGAGGCGAGGGAGGACTTGAGCACGTCGGAGGAGGCGTAGTCCTCCAGGAAGACGGTGGCGAACTGGCCGGGGTTGGCCTTGAGGAAGTCGACGATGCGCTGGAGGTCGGTGGCGAGCGGCACCGGGCTGCTGACGCCGTCGCAGCTGTTGTGGCAGAGCACGGCCTGGCCGGAGACCGTGTAGTCGTCCAGCATGAAGCCGCGCACCCCGTCGGACAGTTGCCTGCTGATGCCGTAGTTCTGGTTGGGGAAGAGGCTGACCGGGAAGGACGCGAAGTTGCCGTCGGAGCTGTTGGCGAAGGCGTTGTGGGCGGTCAGGAAGGTGACCTGGTCGAGGGTGCGGGTGTCGGCGGAGGGCATCGCCGTGGTGGCGTAGGAGACCGGGGTGAGGTACCAGCGGGCGAGGTCGCCGGAGGAGCCGATCTGTACGGCACCGGAGTCCGAGGAGGAGCCGGTGAGGTACTGGGAGGTGCCGGGAACGGTGACCGAGTAGGTGCTGCCGGCGCCGGCGCTGATCGTCCAGGTGGTGCCGTCCGCGCCGCAGGCGGCGGTGACCGCGGCGGTGCCGCTGCGTCCCAGGCAGGTGCCGGACTCGTCGGCGTTCTGGAGCTGGTAGCCACCGCTGACCGCGACGGCGGTCCACTGCTGGTGGTCTTCGTTGCCCTTGGGGTTGTGCGCGGCGACGGTGCCGCCGCTGTCGGCGGCGTTGAGGCCGGTGACGTAGTTCTGGAGGTAGACCGAGGAGGCGGGGACCGCGGCCGAGGCGGTGCCCTGGAGGAACACGGGCGCCGAGAGGGCGAGGGCGGCGGAACAGCACAGGACGCGCAAGGGGCGCAGACGCACGGGGAAATCCCTTCGCTGTGGCACGAGTTGCCGATGGTGACAGAGCCATGACTTACCCGCCGGTAGGTGCGCCGCGCCAGTCGTCCCACCTGAATTCCTCGTCACACAACAGGATTTGACTTGCCGTCATGGATCTCCGTCTCCTGCCTGCCGGAGATCCTCGGCCGCATCACGGACCTGTCCTGAGGGCCGCACCGGGCATCGCGGCCGACAGGGACTGGACGCGTCGCTCACCGGCACCGATCGTGGGAGCTATGAACGATCACGAGGAGACCGACGAGATCCGCCGTTTCCGGGAACGCCTCGGTCTGCCCGGACTGATCGACGTCCACACCCACTTCATGCCCGAACGCGTCCTGCACAAGGTCTGGAACTACTTCGACACGAACGGACCGCTGATCGGCGACCTCGAGTGGCCCATCACCTACCGGCGAGAGGAGGCGGAACGCACCGCTCTCCTCCGGGAGTTCGGCGTCCGGTCCTTCACCTCGATGCTCTACCCGCACAAACCCGGCATGGCGACCTGGCTGAACGCATGGGCCGCCGACTTCGCCGGCCGTACCCCCGACTGCCTGCACACCGCGACCCTCTTCCCCGAGCCCGGCGTCGAGACATACGTCCGGGCGGCCGTCGAGGCGGGCGCCCGGGTGTTCAAGGCACACGTGCAGGTGGGCGGATACGACCCCGGCGACGAACTCCTCGACCGGGCCTGGGGCCTGCTGGCCGACGCCGGGATCCCCGTGGTGATCCACTGCGGCTCCGGTCCCGCCCCCGGCAAGCACACCGGCCCCGGTCCGGTCGCGCGGGTACTGGCACGGCATCCGAGGCTGCGGCTGATCGTCGCGCACATGGGGATGCCCGAGTACGAGGAGTTCCTCGGCCTCGCCGAGCGGTACGCGGAGGTGCGGCTGGACACCACGATGGCGTTCACCGACTTCACCGAGCGGTTCATGCCGTTCCCGCCCCCGGCCCTGTCCCGGGTCGCCGCGCTGGGCGACCGTGTCCTGTTCGGCTCCGACTTCCCCAACATCCCGTACCCCTACATGCACCAGCTCCACGCCCTGGAGCGGCTGGATCTCGGCGAGGAGTGGCTGCGGGCGGTGTGTCACGACAACGCGGCACGCCTGTTCCGGCTGTGACCGGCACCCGCCCGCAGCGTGGCGGAACGCCGGGCCGGCACGGTCAGGCCGACGGCTCCTCGGGCGCGGCGACGACCACGATGCCCGCCTCCTCCCTCTCGAACAGACTCACCAGTTCAGTAAGGGCGACCGGCTCGTCGCCGTGGTCGACGTTGTGGTCGATCAGCACGACGGGCTGCTGGAAACCGTCCCGCTCCGCGGGCACGAAGTCGGTGACGGTCTCCCGGCGCACCAGGACGACACGGCCGTCGTGCAGGGGATCGCGGGGGAGCCGGTCGAGATGAGCGCGCAACGCGGCCGGACGGGAGGCCAGGTCCTGGGCGAGCACGTCCCGGCGGGCCAGCAGGGACACGGAGAGCCGGTTCCCGGTCCGCTCGTACCGGGCCGAGAGATCCTCCGGCAGCAGGTAGAACACTCCCGCCTCGCCTTCGTGCCCCCGGTTCAGCAGCAGGCAGGCCATCCGCTCGGCCGGATCGTCCAACGTGTGGTCGAGGTCGAGGATCACCTCCCGGGCGTCCGGGTCGAGTGAGGGGATCTCGCTGATCCACATGCGGGCGGAGCCGTCCATGCGCGGAATTCAAGCACACCGCCTCACCCGGGCTCGCAGGCCCGCTCACCCCCCGATGAACCGCACCGTCTCGGTCACTTCGGCCCGGCCGGTGCGGACCCGTGGCACACCCTCCCTCTCAAAGCCCACCGCGAGACCGCACAGCAGCACCAGGTGGTCGTCGGCCCCGACCAGCCGGCTGACGGACCCGCGGTACATCGTCCACATCACCTGGGGGCAGCTGTGCAGCCCTTCCGCCCTCAGCAGCAGCATGACCGTCTGGAGGTACATCCCGGCGTCCGCCCACTGCCCGGGACCCATGGCCCGGTCCAGGTAGCAGAACAGCACGACCGGCGCCCCGAACGCCTCCGTGTTCAACGCGGCGATCTTCACGGGCCGTTCCGGGTCCCGGCGCTCGATGCCCAGCGCCGCGTACCGCTGGGTGGCGGCCTCGGCGAACCGGTCGAGATACGGCGACGCCAGCTCGGCCGGGTACATCGGGTACTCCCGCTCGTCGCCCGGGTCTCCGGCCCGGGCCCTGGCTGTCGCCTCCCGCTTCAGTTCGGCCAACGGCTCGCCGGTGACGACGTACACCTGCCAGGGCTGGAGGTTCCCGCTCGACGGCGCCCGCCGTGCCGCGGCCAGCACCCGTTCGAGTACGTCCCGGGGTACCGGCTCGTCGCTGAACGCGCGCACCGCCCGCCGGCTGTCCACGGCCTCGTAGACGTCCACACTCACTCGTCCCCTCACCACAGCCCCGACGGGCGGCGGACTCAAGAAAGTTCAACGCTGATGAGGCCGCGCAGCAGTGTGCGCAGGTGCCCCGGCATGTCGATGGCGTCCGGGCTCAGCAGCCACTGGATCTGCAGCCCGTCGATGAACGCGATCAGATCCGCCGCCAGCCCCGACGCCTCCACGTGCGGACGCAGCAGCCCGCGACGTGCCAGGTCGTCGACGGCCGACTGCATCTGCCCGCGGGCGCGTTCGTAGCGGGTGACGAAGTACGGGCGCGCCGGGTGGTCGGCCGCGGTGGCCTCGCTCGACAGCACCGCGAACAGGCTCACGATCAGCGGGTTGGCCTGGTTGTGCGCGACGAGCCGGATCATGCTGGCGAAGTACTCCAGGCCGTCCTGGGTGACCGCACCGGACTGGAAGAAGTGCTCGTCGTCCTGGCGCTCGCGTTCTTCGAGGACCGCCTCCAGCAGCGACTCCTTGGTCGGGAAGTGATGCAGCAGGCCCGCGCGTGAGACACCGCAGGCGGCGGCGAGCTGCACCATGCTCGCGTTGCGGTACCCCACCTGCCCGAACGCGGTGAACGCGGCCTCGATGATCTGGGCGCGCCGCCGTTCCCCCTTGGGGTAGTTCCGCGGGGCCGTCGCCTGCCGAGCAGTGTCCCGTGCCATGAACGAAATGCTAACGACCTATAGAAACCATCACCCCTGTCGGTATTCTGTTTCCCGGCCGTCCGCCCCGAGAGGAGTCCCATGTCGACACCACAGTTGTCGGTTCAGCTCTACTCCGTACGCCACGCCCTGGAGGCCGACCAGGACGCGACCCTCGGCCGCCTGGCCGCTCTCGGCCTGAACAACGTCGAGGCCTTCGCCTTCGTGCACCGCGCCGACGAACTCGCCGACGCGCTCGCCCGGCACGGCCTGTCCGCGCGCACCGGCCACGCCGGCTTCCTGTCACCCGACGGCGCGGCCGCGGCCTCCCTGGACGACACGTTCCGGGCCGCCCGGCGACTGGGCGTGGAGATCCTCTTCGACCCGTTCGTCCCCGCGTCCCGGTGGGCCGACGAGGAGGAGATCGCCCGCACCGCCGCCCTCCTGAACGAGGCCGCCGAACGCGCCGCCGACCACGGGCTGCGCGTCGGCTACCACAACCATTCGCAGGAGTTCGTCCACACGGTCGCCGGCGTCAACGCCTTCGACTTCTTCGCCGACCGGCTGAATCCGGAAGTCGCCCTGGAGATCGACCTGTTCTGGGCCTCGGCCGGCGGCAACGACGTCGTCTCCCTGCTGGAGCGCCTCGGTCCGCGGGTGCGTGCCCTGCATGTGAAGGACGGTCCCGTCATCGACGACCCGTTCACCTCCGGCGCCCCCTTCGACCCGGCGGACACCGGCCAGGTCGCCGCCGGCCGCGGGCAGATAAGGCTGGACGAGTCGCTGGCCGCGGCCCCGCACGCCGAGTACGCCGTCATCGAGTTCGACCACTACGACGGCGACATCTTCGAGGGCGTCGCGGCGGGCGTCTCCTACCTGAACGGGAAGGGCATCGCCTGATGGCGGCACGGAACCCGGTCGGCGTCGGCGTCATCGGCGCCGGCAACATCAGCGACCAGTACCTGACCAACCTCACCGGCTTCCCCGACCTGCGGGTACTCGTCGTCGGCGACCTCGACACCGCGCGCGCCGAGAGCCAGGCCCGCAAGTACGGCGTCGAGGAGTGGGGAACGGCCGCGGACGTCCTCGCCCACCCGGACACCGAGATCGTGGTCAACCTGACCGTCCCCGCCGTCCACGCGGAGGTCAGCTCGGCGATCCTGGCCGCCGGCAAGCATGTCTGGTCCGAGAAGCCCATCGCCGCCGACCGGGCCGACGCACGGGCCCTGCTCGACCAGGCGGCCGCGGCCGGCCTCAGGATCGGCGTCGCCCCCGACACGATTCTGGGCCCCGGACTCCAGACGGCCCTGCGGGCGGTCGCCCGCGGCGACATCGGCACCCCGCTGTCCGCACAGACGGTCATGCAGTACGCGGGACCCGACCTGTGGCACCCCGCCCCCGAGTTCCTGTTCGCCAAGGGCGCCGGCCCCCTCTTCGACATGGGCCCCTACTACCTCACCGCCCTGGTCTGCCTGTTCGGCTCGGTCGCCCGGGTCGCCGCGCTGGGCTCCACCGCCCGCACGGTCCGCACCGTACGCAGCGGTGAACGGGCCGGCACCGACTTTGCCGTGGCCGTCCCCACCCACGTCTCCGCACTCGCCCAGTTCGCCGGCGGCGGGGTCGGCCAGAGCGTGTTCAGTTTCGACTCCCCGCTCACCCGCACCGGATTCGTCGAGGTCACCGGCACCGAGGGCACGCTGGTCCTGCCCGACCCCAACACCTTCGCCGGCCAGGTCAGGATCACCCGCATCCCGCGACAGGGCCGCGACCCGGAGTGGGAGACGGTCACCGCGGTGGGCATCGAGGCCGGCCGCGGCCTGGGCGTCCTGGACATGGCACGGGCCATCCGCGCCGACGGCCCCCACATCGCCACCGGAGACCTCGGCTACCACGTCCTGGACATCATGGCGTCCATCGACGAGGCCGTCACCTCCGGCGAGACCGTCCACGTCACCAGTACCGCCCCCGACATCCCCCTCGTCCCCGAGGACCGGGACCCCTACGGGGCGACCCTGTGAACCCCATGGCAGGACGGGCCGCCGCGGAGCCGGCCCCACGGTGCCCCGGCAGGGCGGACGAACCTGCCGGGGCATGGGGGCGGTGGTCGACTGCCCCTGGTACCAGAGCTGGTTGCTGACGGGGGCCCGCGCAGCAGGACCGGATGTCGTCACCCGCCCCCGCGACCGGGGCCGAGGCCGGGGCCCGGCGCCACGGCCTCGGCGAGCGCGTCGCCGAGCAGGGCCGCTCCGTGGGCGGTGGGGTGCACCCCGTCGATCATGCAGGGCTCCGTCTCCTGCTCGAACACCGTCGAGAGATCGAGGAAGACGGCGCTCGGGAACTCCTCCGCCAGCCGCTTCAGCCCGTCCCGGTACGTGCGGTACACCGAGTCGATCGTCTCCGCGTAGTCGTCGAAGACGGTGGCGCGGTCGGTGAACGGGTGGTCGTAGTGGCGCCGCACCCAGGCCCGGGTGAACTCCTCGCCCAGGGCCGGGTGGAGAAGGGAGTGCGGCTGCAGCGCGCACACGAACCGGATGCCGTCCCGGGCGCAGGCGGCCGCCATCAGCGCCTGGTTCTCCAGCCAGACCCCGGCGCGCAGTTCGGCGCCCGACGCGGGGAACGCCAGTGAGTCCAGGGGCAGACGGCGTACGACGGACGGTTTGCGGGCGAACGGCACGCCGACGTTCCGCGCCTCCCCGGGGGCGTGCAGGCGCAGGAAGTGCTGGTGGTCGTGGAAGGTCCAGTTCAGCATCTCCGCGCCGGGCCCGTTCACCAGACGCATGGCGAAGAGGTTGTTGAAGTCGTTCCAGCCGGAGAGGCTGACGGCCACATCGGGCCGGCAGTACCGCAGCCGGTAGAGCAGCAGCGCGGACTCACCGCGCGACCACTCGCCGGGAGCGGCGAAGCAGAGCACCTCGCTGTCCGGCATCCGCCGGTGCAACGCGGCCGGAATGGTACGGGAGTTGTCCGGCTGCCCGAGTCCGTACAGGACGCTCCCGCCGAGCAGTACGACCCGGTGCCGGGTGCCCGGCTCCAACGACGTCGGCTCCACCATGCCGGGGATGCGCAGGAAGCCCAGCGGGCCGACGTCGAGTGTGCCGAGGGCGTCCACTCCCGCGAAGGCGCCGCCGCGGGGCAGAGCGCGCCCGGTCACCGGGTCGAACAGCTCCGGGGGCCGGGTCACGGGCCCGGTCCGGCCCAGCAGTGCGGCCAGCAACGCCCCGCGCCCGACGCGCCGCCCGTCCGGCAACAGCAGCTCGCGGGCTCCGGCACGGGCCGCGGCGCGTACGGCCGCGGCCCGGTCGAGCCTGGTGCCGTCCCCCCGGAACGCGACGAACCCGGTGACGCCCGCGGCCCGGATCCCGCGCACCGACCGTGCCGACAGCGCACCGGTGTCCAGCTCGGACCACGGCACCCCGAGCACGGCCCGGCCGGCGGCCGGGTTCTGCTCCTGCCAGCGCCCGGCCAGTTCGCCGGGCAGCACCAAGGGTCCCGGCTCCCGCCCCGCCGCGCGGACCTTCCGTACCACCGCGTCGAGGCCGCGCGGCCAGCCCTGGCACAGGAACGCCGTGGTCATCGTGGCTCCTGCGCGACGAGGGCGCGGGCCTGGCCGGGCACCGCGGCCAGCAGCCCGAACTCCCGCACCCGCGCAGCAAGTTCGGCGGCCCGCTCGCCGGTGACGGGGGTCGCCAGGCCGCCCGGGTCGTACAGGGCCGCCAGCGTCGCCCGCACGCCGAAACCCGGGTCGTCGGTGCCGAGCAGGCGGGCGAGGAAGACCGCGATGTCGTCGAAGGCGATCTCCCAGCGGGCGGGCACGGTGATCCGCAGTCCGGCCGCCCGGGGCCAGGGCGACCAGGCGGCCGGGCGGGCCCGGCCGCGCTCGGCCGCCTCCGCCCACACCCCGTCCAGGGCTCGCTCGCAGCCGGCCACCGACCAGCCGCGCCACCGTGCGGTCGTCGGCCGGAAACCGCCGCCGCGACCGTCACCGGAGAAGACCTCGATCTGCCGCTCGGCCTCCTCGACGCTGTCGGGGCAGTGCACGAAATTGCCGTAGATGAACGCACCGAGCCGGGCACGGGCGGCCGCCTTGTACTCCAGCAGGCGGGCCAGTGCCTCCGGTCCCTCGACCACCGCCGTCTCGACCGGCCGGCCGACCAGGTAGCGGCGCAGCAGACCGGCGGTGAGCGCACGCTCGTCGGGAAAGATCCGGTAGTACATGCCGGCCAGCTGGGCCTCGGTCATCTCGAACCGGCGGCGGCCGACGACCCGCAGCCCGGCCGCACACACGTCGGCGATCCCCTGATCGGCCATGCCGTGCGCGACCGCGTCCGGTTTGAACAGCAGCAACGACCGCTCCCGGGCACTCATTCGGCCGCCTCCCGGGCCAGGGCGTGGTCGGCGTAGGCGGGATCGCCGGTGACCTCCGCTCCGCACCACGCGGGTACGGCCAACTCCGAGTCCGGTGCGGGCAGTTCGACCTCGGCGAGAACGAGGCCGGCCCGGTGCACGTCGACGAACCAGACCCGGCCGGCGTACGGCACCCGGTGACGGTGTTTGACCGAGCGGCGGACCGATGACGACGCGAACAGGGCCGCGCCGAATTCCGCGGGCAGCTCGGCGTGGTACTCCCGGCGCACCAGCCCGCTGCCGCTGTCCTTGACGGTCAGCCGCCAGCCGCCGTGCCTGCGGCCCACCCGCAGCACGGTGTGCCCGTCGGCGAACAGGTAGGCCTGGACGATCTCGATGCCTTCGGTGCCCTCCACGACCGAGGGCTCGCGGACCAGGAACCTGCGCTCGACCTCCAGATGCGCCCTCACGCGGCCGCCTTCGCGGTCTGCCGGGATCCGCCGTGGGTTGTCATCGGGCGTGACTGCCTTTCTCCTGGTCGAAACGGTCGAAACGATTGACCAGGTCGAACTGGTCGGACTGGTCGAGTGCGGTCAGTTCGGTCAGGGCCGCGCGGTAGAGCGCGGCGTAGCGCTCGCCGCCGCCGGACAGGGCGAGGAAGAACCGGAGGCCCAGCAACAGCCGGACCCGCACCAGGTACCGCAGCTCGCGCGCGTGGTCGGAACCGCCGCCCAGGATCCGGGTGTGCGGGCGGTCGGCCGCATCGCCGGGACCGGCGGGATAGAGAGCGGAGGCACCGACGAGCGCACAGGCCCGCCCCCACAGGCGGGGGCCGGGGCACAGCGAGTCGAGGTCGATCCGCACCAGCCGACCGTCCCCGGTGCGCAGGGTGTTGTCGCGGTGCAGGTCGAAGTCGGTGACATCGGTGCGCTCGTGGAACAGCGCGTCGAGCCTGCTGTCGGAGGCGAGCGCGCGCAGTTGTCGTACCGCCTCGTTGTCCGGTCCGCGCAGCGCGAGGTCGACGCGGTCGCCGAGGGAACGCAGACCCGTGAACGGGTCGGCGGCGAGCCCCTCGGCGAGCCGGGCGTTGAAGTCGTCGTAGCAGCGCAGGAGTTCCCATTCCGCATCGGGGCCGAGGCGGTGCCCGAGTGCGGTACCGGGGACGAACTCGCGGACCGTGACGGCCGAGCCGTCGGCGCGGGCGGCGGCGGCCATGGGCGGGGGAGTGCCGGTCGCGGCGCAGACGGCCCGCTGGAGGGCGAGATAGCCGCGCAGCCTACCGCCGGTCGCCAGGCCGGGCATCACCTTGACGACGTACCCGGTGCCGTCCACCGTGTCGATGCGGTGGACGGCGGGCCGCCAGGTCTGCCCGAGCCGGCCGGGCCGCAACGCCCCCCAGGGGTCGTCCAGTTGATGGACGTCGTCGTGGGCGACGGCCACGGGCGTGGAACGCGGGCGTCGGTAGACGGTGTTGACCAGGCAGCGCAGGAACGCGGCATGGGTGATGACCAGTTGGCTGGTGCCGTAGAGGTCCGCGCCGCCGGGGCCGGTCGCGGCGGCGAGGAAGGCGACCGTCCTGGCCTGCAGCCGGTCGCCCGGTTCGGCTCCGGGGATGGCGTCGAGGTCGCCGCGGGCCGTCCACACCCGGTGGTGTCCGGGAAACCGGACGGCCGCCTCGGCATGGGTGAGGCCCTCCAGGACTCCGGCACCGGCCTCCGCGAGCAGGGCCGAGGTGACCACGGGCAGACCGAACCGGCGGGCGACGGCGCCCGCGGTCGCGTGGGCGCGCACCGCGTCGCTGCTCCAGATGGTCCGCGGCCCGGCGTCGTCCGGGAGCCCGGCGGCCCAGCGGGCGGCCTCGGCGGCACCGGCCTCGGTGAGCGGGGGAGCGGCGTTGTCCCCCTGGATGCGGGCCTGGGCGTTCCACTCGGACTCGGCGTGCCGGCGCACCAGCAGCCGTACCGGAGAGTGGGCGGGCGCGCCGCCCGGATGCGCGTGCACGAACGCCGTCCCTCCTCAGCTCGCCGCGGCGCGCGCGGTGTCCGTGGCGCCGTAGGCGGCCCAGACCGCGCGCCCGGCGTCCTGCCCCATGCGCAGGAAGGTGGAGCGGGCGGTGCGGTTCTCGGGATCGGACAGGATGCGGGCGACCCGGTCGTCCAGCTCCTCGAACGGCGTGTCGAAGACGCCCTGTTCGCGCAGATGGGCGTGGAGGGAGGTGACGGCACCGGCATAGACCAGCATGTCGCGCAGCTCGCGCTCGTTGTAGCTGCTGGCGGAGACGACGCGGAGCTTGTCGTCGGCCTTGATCCAGATGTCGTCGTCGGTGCGGTCGAGCAGGTCGAAGAGTTTGGTCTCCGGGATCGCCGTGAGGTGGTAGGAGTGCACCGACCAGGGGCGCAGCTCCTCGACGGTGAAGCGCAGCGACTCGCGCAGGCCGGCCATGTCGTCGCCGGGCAGCCCGACGATCAGCTCGGCGCGCCACGGGATGCCCCGGGCGGTGAGATACGGGACGTACTTCATGATCTTGCCGAAGTGGTTGCCGCGCACGTGCTTGGGCACGCTCGGGTTGGTGGTCTGCAGACCCATCAGGAGTTCCTCGATGTGGGACTCCACGAGCAGGTCGACGAACTCGTCGTCGAGGAACTCCGGGCGCATGTAGGCATTGAGCGCGATCTCGGGGGCGAAGTCACGGAACATGCGCAGGATCTCCTTGCCCCGGGCCGCCTTGCCGCCGAGGATCGGGTCGATCAGGAAGAGGCGGCGGATACCGCGGTCGCGCATGTTGGTGATCTCGTTGCGGACGAACTCGGTGTCGAAGGTGGCGAAGAACGGCAGGGTGTTGTGCCCGCAGAAGCTGCAGTCGTAGATGCAGCCGCGTGCCGTCTCGTACCAGGTGAAGTCGGTGTCCACCGGGTCGCCGGCCAGCATCTCGTCGAAGGCCGGGCCGAACAGCTCGACGCCGTGCGGGAGCCGCCGGTCGCGCCGGTCCGGGACGGCGTGCCGGTAGGCGTCCCGGCGTTCACGGCTGGCCGAGTAGAGGGGCTGGGCGAGACCGTTCGCCAGGTTCAGGCCGGTGAAGGACGAGTCGGCGGCGCGTTGTTCGCACAGCCAGGTCAGGGGTTCCTCGCCCTGGCCCATGGCGAAGACGGTCTGCTCGGGCCAGCCCTCCGGGTAGCGCATGGCGCGGGTCTCGGGGCCGCCGACGACCACCAGCGGGGGGCTCGGGGCGCCCGACAGCTCGGCGGTGAGCTGCCGGGTCCGCTCCAGCGTCCAGATGTACGCCGGCAGGCCCACCACGTCGAACCCCTCGGCCCGCAGCGCGGCCGCGGCCGTCGGCGCCGACCAGTCCCGCTCGTCGAAGGCCCGCAGCCGGACCTGCCACTCGGGGTGCCGGTGCCGCAGAAAGGCGCCGAGCCGCATGGCGCTGAGGGCATGGGTGATGGGGAACTCGGCGAAGCGCGACGAGTCGAAGAAACTGACGAGCGCGACTCTCACGGGGGTTCCTCCGGGTACGTCTTCGGGTCCGTCTGCCGGTGCCTCGTCCAGGGCGGCTGCGGCGGTCACAGCGAGTGCCGTACGGCGATCTCGCGGAAGTGCCGCAGTTCCGACGGGTCTTCGGGGAGTTCCGGCAGCTTCTTCTCGGGGTGCCGGGCGAGATAGTCGCGGGTGCACAGCGGGTCCTTGACCGCGCTGAACTCCCCGGTGGAGCGCTCCGGGTCGAAGCGGCCTATCTGGACGATGCGTCGCGTGGTGCTGCCCGAGCGGCAGGAACTGTAGATGTCGCAGCCGTCGCAGCCGGCCGGCTTCTGAAGGGCCTTCCAGAAGTCGGTGAGCTGTGTCGAGCCGTTCCAGAAGTCCCGCAGCCCGCTGAACTGGTCGTCGATGTTGCCGAGTTTGCGCGGATGCATCAGGCACGGCGTGACGCTGCCGTCCGGGTTGAGCGCGATCAGCTCCTGGCCGCCGATGCAGCCGGTCAGCCCCGGGATGCCGATGTCGCCGCAACCGGCCATCGGATTGCTGACGTTGGTGATGGCGATCTGCGAGCCGTAGGTGCGCTGCAGGGTGCGGATGTACTCGATGGTCGCGTAGTAGTCGTCGACCTGCTTGGCGTAGAAGCCCTGCTCGTGGTGGAGGCAGCGCTCGGGGTTGGCGAACTTCACCACGTCGGCGCCCGCGTCGATGGCCAGCTCGACCAGCGCCTCCAACTCCGAGTACGGCGTGGCGGGTTCGTACGTCGGCTTGACGCACACCCGCATGTCGGAGCCGACCTCGCGCTTGCGCCGCACGGTGTACCGCAGGGCGGCGACGACCTTGTCGAAGAGACCGGGACCGCGCACCGCCGCGAACGTCTCCTCGGAGGCGCCGTCGATGCTGAAGCTCACGGACTTGAGCTCGTTGCGGAAGATGATGTCCAGGGTCTCGTCGTTGATGAGGAGGCCGTTGGTGGCCATCGAGGTGTAGAGGCCCTGTTCGCTGGCGCTGTCCAGGTAGTTGGCCAGGGCACGCTTGTTGATCGTCGGCTCGCCGCCGGCCAGGTGGACCCGCATGACGCCCCACTGGGCGAGTTCCGCCATGAGTTCCCGCACCCGCTGTTCGCGCATGGTGGTGGGACCGAGGAACTCGGCCGCATAGCAGAAGGAATCCTGGCCGCATTTGTGTTTCGCGAGATTGCACAGCCAAGTGTAGTCGAAATAGATTTCCAGCGGTCCGCTGAGCCGGTCCTGGTAGGGGGAGTGGATCTCCCGGACCCGGCCGTCGAGCCCGAGGGCGCGCAGGTCGTCGGCGAGACTCTCCGGCAGTGTCCCGTCGTCCCAGTCGAGTCCTTCCCGTTTGCGCTCCACGACCCTGGTGACCAGGGCGTTCTCATGGCTCTCGCGGGGCAGGAAGAAGGCGTGCCGCCGATTGCTCCACAGGAGCGGTCCACAGAACTCGTGGCGCACGACGACATCCACGGGATCCAGCGGATCGATGACGGCCGGACTCGACCGGCGGACTACGGGCTCCGCAAGCGGGATGCGAGCGTTCACGTTGCTCCTGACGTGGCGTCGATGCGTCGGGGAGTTTCATCATGACAGAGCATTGACTGACCAATCAAGGGGTGGTGACTGGAGAGTCACATTTACTTGTCACAAACGTTGTTGGGGGTTAGCTTCGACTCATGGAATCCGAACTTCAGGCAGGCGCGGTCCTGCGCACCCCGCTCGACTCCCCGGCCGCCTGGCGCGGCGACCGGATGGCCTCCCGTCCCGGGGACTGGCAGGTCCGCCTCGCCGACGAGGACATCGCCGAACTCGCCGCCCTGGCCGACCGGCTGGCCGGCGCACCCGGCAACTCCCGCCCGCTGCACACGATCCCCGCCGGCGAGCTCGGGCTGCCCGGACTCGCCGAGAAGGCGGCGGCCTGGCGGGCCCACCTGGAGGACGGGCCGGGCGTGCTGCTGGTGCGCGGTATGCCGGTGGCCGGGCTGCCGCAGGACCGGGTGGCACTCATGTACTGGGCGCTGTCCAGCGCGATCGGTCTGCCGACCCCGCAGGACAAGCGGGAGCTGTACCTCGCCCACGTCCGCGAGGACGGCGCCCCCCGGCCCGACCGCTTCGCCTACCAGACCAACGTGGAGCTCCCCTTCCACACCGACTGGTGCGACATCGTCTCCCTGCTGTGCGTCACCACCTCCCGCACCGGCGGAGCCTCGCGCGTGGCCGGCTCGGGCACCCTCTACAACGAACTGCTCGACCGCCGCCCCGACCTGGTCGAGGCGCTGTACGAACCGTTCTGGATGAACAACCGGGACGAGAAGGACGGCGACCGCGTCCCCTACTACGCCGCCTCGCACGTCTCCTGGCTCGACGGCAAGCTCTCCTTCCGCCGCCGCCCCTCCTGGCGCCGCCGGGCCGCCGCGGGCGGTCAGCGCGCCTACCTCCAGCAGACCGACGGCACCGCCCCGCCCGAACCGAGCGAGGCCCAACTGGCCGCCCTGGAAATGATGGACGCCATCGCCGCCGAACCCGGTGTCGCCCTCTCCATGGACCTGGCCCCCGGCGACATCCAGTACGTCAACAACCACACCGTGCTGCACGCCCGCGACGGCTTCGAGAACGGCACCGCCCCGGACGAACAGCGACACCTGATGCGCATGTGGCTCACCGTCCCCGACGGGCGCCGCCTCACCCCCGCCTACGCCCGGGGCATCGCCCGCCGCCTCGAACCGCCCCGGCAGCCCGCCCATGTCTGAACCGCGCGGCCCCCGGCCCACCGACCCGCCCGAGGCCATCCTGTCCGGGACCGACTGGCAGGACCCCGGGCACACCGCCCGCGCCCTGCCCGAGGCGCTGCGCCGCTTCGCCCGCCCGGGCCGCCTCGCCGAACTGCTGCGCACCGCCCGCACCGACCCCCGGCTGCTCGGCCTCTCGGAGGTCCGCCCCTGGGGCAACCGCATGGTGCTCCACGAGGACCCGAAGTCCGGCGCCCGGCTGCGGCTCCAGCACTGGGCGGGCGGCGACCAGGACCCGCACGGCCGCCCGCACAACCACCGCTGGGCCTTCGCCTCCACCATCCTGCACGGCAGCTATGAACACCGGCTCTACGGCGACGTCTCCGACGTGGAGCGGCGGCTGGCGCACGGCCCCGCCCTGCCGCTGACGGAACGGACCGAGTCGGTCGGCAGCCTCTACGTCCTGGCCCCGGAGGCCGTGCACTCCGCGACGGCCGCGGCCGGCACCGTGTCGCTCCTGCTCCGGGGCCCGTCCGTCGGGGCGTACGCGGTGCGCCTCAACCGCACGCTGACGGCGTTCGCGGAGCGCAAGAGCGGCATCGCCCACGAGCGCCGCGACGACCTGCCCGCCCGCCCGTTCACCACCGCCGACGCGGACGCCATGGCGGCGCTCCTCAGCGGTCTGAGCGTGCTGGCCTGAGGTCCGCGAGCGCGGCGAGGGCCGCGTCGTACCGCCCGGGATGGACCAGCTCCCCGGTCACCAGCAGGAAGTCGGCGACCGGGGTCAGCAACAGAGTGCCGCCCTCGAAGGCACGCAGTTCGGCGGCGTCCCGGGCCCGGTCCGGGCGCCCGACGCCGGTCAGGGGGGTGAGCCGCATACCGAAGAACAGGCTGCGCGGATCCTCCGGACCGGTCGGCCCGGTGTCCTCCCGCAGCCACTGCGCACGCCGTGCCGACTCCCGTTCCGCGGCCGCGCCGAGACCCGCGGGCGGCGCGCCGAGGTCACGAGCCCGCTCCGGGTCCACGCCCGCCCACAGCCCGAGCAGCTCCAGAAGCTCGGGGGCCAGCTGGAACTCCTCGGCGTACCGGGCAAGTCGCGGCAGATCGACGTCGCGCCCCGGGGCCAGCGCCATCATCACGTCGACCACGTCCTTGCCGTTGAACGGACGCTGGAACCGCTCCTCGGCCACGGCCAGCAGACCGGCGGCCAGCGGGTCGTCCGGCAGCCGGGGCCGGAGCGGGACCGCGCCCTGGTCGCCGGTGAGCGCACAGGTGAGGATCTCCACCCGGGACTCGTAGTCGAGGAGCGGATCCGGCCCCGGCCAGCCCAGGGTCACCAGGAAGTGACGGCCCTCGGCCCCGAACATCGTCACGTCCATCTCGCTCGGGCCGTACTCGGCGGCGAGCGCGCCGACCACCCGCCACAGCGCCGCGGGATCCGGGACCACCAGGTCGAGGTCGTTCATCGGGCGGGGCAGGTCCTCGGGATACCGGGCGGCGAGCGTGAACCCCTTCATCGGCCGCGCGCCCAGCGGCTCGGCCGTGCGCTGGACGCGGGCGTAGAACGCGAGCCGCCCGGCCCGCCGGCGCAACTCGTCGGCGGAGCCGGTGCCGACCACGCCGTCCCGGGCGGCCGCCGTCATCACCAGCACCCGCAGAGCCTGCGAGACGCGGCCGGCCGCGGCCACCACGTGGTACGGCGACGCGTCCTCGTCGAGGCCGAGCAGGCCCCGGAAGAAGGCAAGGTCGACAGCGGGTGTGGTCATGTCGCGCTCCTCAGCGGTCGGTCGGGGCATGCCAGTAGACGTGGTCGGTCCGCCAGCCCCGCCGGTGCAGGGAGGAGACGACGCGGGCTCCGTGGTCCGGGCCCGGCCCCGCCGTGCGGTGCACGACATTGCCGAGCAGCGGCAGCCCGGCCCGCTCTGCCCGCGCCAGCGCGGCGTCAGCCAGCAGCCCGGTGAGGGCCCGGGTCCCGAAGGGGACGGGGACCAGGATGTCGAAGAGTTCGAGGTACTCGGTGCCGGTCACCTCGTCGGTGAAGGGCAGCAGCGTCGCGTGCCCGGCGGGCTCGCCGTCCGCCGTGAGCGCCACCAGGGTGTGCCGCCCGGGAGCGGCCAGCACCAGGTCGGCCTGCGCCTCGGCATCCCCGCGCGGCACCGCGAGGCCCCCCTCGGCGGCCCCGGTCTGGAACGCGTCGGCGATCCAGCCGCGGACCCGCTCCCCGTGCTCGGGCCCGGCCGGCACCACGGCAACGCCCTCGGGGCGGTCCCCGGACGCGATGCCGCCGGCGCCGTGGCGCAGATAGGTGAGGTGCTCCGTCCAGGGCGACCCCAGCCGTACCTCGGGCCCGGTGCGCAGCAGCACGCCGGAGACCCCGGGGTGGGCGGCGACGGCGTGCGTGCGCAGCGCCTCGGCCGCGTCCTGGGAATCGGGGGCGGGATCGGCGTACTCGACGAGACAGAAGTCCCGTCCGGTGAGCGCGTCCTCGGTACGGCCCAGCACACACTCCACCGCGCCGACGCGCACCAGCAGCCCGGCGTCGCGGCAGGCGGCGAGGTACGCGGGGTCGGCGTGCGGGCCGGTCATGCCGCGTCCGCCGCCGGGCGCACCACGGTGGTCTGGTGCTCGGCGATCGCGGCGGCGGCCAGCCGGACCTCCTCGGCCGTCACCTGCTCCAGGGCGCGGATGCCGTCCGCCACACTCCAGGGCCGGGTTCCCAGTGCGGTCTCCTGGCTGAGCGTCAACGCGTGGTCCCAGGGCCGCTCGGCCCGCGTCACCAGGTCCATGACCGCCTGGCGCCGGGCCACCGCGAGATCCTCCGGACCCGGACCGCGGCCCGCGACCGCCAGCAGCAGCTCCCGCACCACTTCCTGGGCCCGGACCAGATTGCCGTCCTCGACCCCGGCCAGCACCCGCCACGCCCCGCTCTCGGCGTAGCCGCGCGACCAGGTGGCGAAGGCGTAGACGAGCCCTTCCCGACCCCGCAGGGTGCGGTACAGCATGGAGGCCGGGGAAGGGCCCAGCAGATGGGCGAGCACGGTGTAGGCGTGCCGGCGGGGATCGTCCACGGAGGGGGCGCGGCCGCCGGTCGCGAACCACGAGAACCCGTCGGAGCCACCGGTCCTCGGCCGCCAGGGCTCGACGGCGGGCTCGGGCAACGGCACCGCGGCCGGTACGGCGACGGCCCTCGGGGCGGGGCCGGCGACATGCTTCGCGACCTCGTCCGGCCCGGTGCCGCCCGTGCACACCAGGGCCGTACGGCGGTTGAGGAACACCTCCCGGTGGACGGCGAGCACGTCCGGCAGCCGCAGCCGCCGTATCTCCTCGGCCGTACCGCCGACCGGCCGGCCGAGCGGATGCCCCGGGAAGAGGGCCGACAGGAAGGCGTCCTGCGCGGTGTCGCTCGGATCGGCGTCGGCCGCGGCCAGTTCCTGGAGGACGGCCTGCCGCTCGGTGTCGAGCACGTCGTCGTCGAGCCGCGGTTCCAGCACGGCCCGGGTCAGCAGCCCGGCGACCTCGGGGACATGGGCGCCCAGCACCTGCACCTGGAAGAACATCCGGTCGAGCCCCGTGATGGCATTGGCCTGGCCGCCCAGTCGCTCGACCCGCTCGCTCAGCGAACTCCCGCCGTCCAGCGGCGCCGACATCAGCAGATGTTCCAGCAGGTGCGCGACCCCGCCCTGCCCCTCCGGGTCGTCACGTGACCCGAAGCCGACGGCCAGACACAGCACGCTGGTCCGCCACCGTTCGTCCCCGTCGCCGTCACCGACCATCTCGACCGGCAGATCACTGGTCATCGCGCTCCATACACCTTCGCTCGGAAAGGACCCGCGTTGATGGGGTACCGCTGTTCCCCGTTGCTGCCGCGCGACGGCGGGTCGTCCCGCGAGCGCGTCGCTGCCGGGAAGCAGTCGTGTCGCTTCCCGGCAGCGGGGCGGTCGTTACTTGACCGGCTTCACCTTGACCTTGTCCAGGCGGGGACGAAGACCGGTGGCGTGGTTGCGCTCCATGGTGGTGCACCTCCTTCCGAGGTTCGGGGCCGAGGGACGGCCGTCCGGAGGCACGGGCCTCCGGGGCCGGCCACCGGTGACGCTCCATGGCGAGCACGGTCGCGCACCGGCAGTTCAGGGGGCGGGGCGGCTTCAGGTGCCGAACTCGATCGCTCCGGTCCGCCGCCCCCGCCGGGCGACCCACCCGAAGCCGAGCACCGCCACGGCCAGCCAGCCGGCGCCGGTGACCGCGCCGAGCAGGGCCTGGAGGAGCACCCGGTCCGGCGGGGCGCCGTCGAGGACACCGCGCAGCGCGTCGAGTTCATGGGTGAGCGGAAGAACCTGGGCGACGGCTTGGACCGGCGGCGGCCAGTAGTGGACGGGCACCTGGACTCCGCAGACGGCCATCATGCCGAGGTAGGCCACGTTGGAGACGACGTTGCGCAGGCCCGGCCGGTCGGCGACGACCGCTGCGAGGGCGAGCCCGACGCAGTAGGTGCCGAGCGAGGTGAGCAGCACCAGCGGTACCGCGGCGCAGGCACTGACCACCGTCCAGCGCAGGCCGAAGACGGGGCCCAGGGCGAACAGCGCGACGAGTGAGGTCGCCGTGCCGCTGATCACCCACTGGAGGCTGCGCACCACGAACGTCCAGGCGAGCCGGGCGGGCGCGGCGACGAGCAGGGGCAGGGTGCCGAGCGACCGTTCCCAGGCGCTGGAGGCGACGACCATGGTGGCCTCGACGGCGCAGACCATCAGTGCGTTGCCGGTGACGAGGAACCGCTCGTCGCCGCCGGCGCCGGTGAGGCGGCCGGCGAGGGTGAAGAACACGACCTGGCTGAGCATCCGGACGAGCCAGCCGAACAGCCAGGTCCGCCAGGTGTAGACGGCGGCGAGGTCGGCCACGGCGATGGCGCTGCCGTGCCGCAGGAGGGTGAGCGCCTCGGGGCGCGGACGGGCGGTCACGCGTGCCCCAGGGTGCCGAGGACCCGGACCCGGGCCAGCACCCGGCGCAGCAGCAGTCCGGCGCAGCCCAGACCGGCCGCGGCGAGCAGCCCCAGGGCCAGCAGCTGCACCGGCAGGTCACGGGGCGGCTCGGCACGGAAGGCGGAGCGCAGCAGATCGGCCGACCAGGACAGGTAGACGAGCCGGCTGACCGGGTGCAACCAGTGCGGCAGCACCCCGGTGGGCACCACGATCCCGGACAGCAGATAGAGCGGAAAGCTCAGCGAGTTCTGGTACGGCCGCCCGCCCCGGGTCAGCACCAGCAGCGCGGCGATCACGGCCGCCGTACAGGCGGTGGTGAGGGAGGTCGCGAGGATGCCGAGGACCAGCGGGAGCGGATGACGCATGGTCAGGTGGACACCGAAGCAACGGCCGACCGCCCAGGCCTCGGCGAAGGCGAGCAGACCGGTCGCGGTCACCGCGCAGATACGACCGGCCACCACCTGGGCGAGGGGAGCGGGGGCCGCGACCGTGGGCTCCAGGGTGCCGTTGTAGCGGTCGCGGTCGATCAGGTCCCCGGCGGTGAACAGAGCCGTCGACCACAGGGCCATCAGCGTCGGCGCGATGATCGCGTCGGGGGCGAGGTCGGGCCGGTGCGGGGCGTCGGTCATGGCCAGCAGCACGAGCGTGTACAGCGGCACGGTCGCCAGCATGTGCAGGTCGCCGGGCGAACGGCGCAGCAGGGCGGCCTGGAGGCTCAGGCCGGCGCGGAAGGCGTTCACCGGACGACCTCCATGCCACGGTCGCCGATCAGCCGGAGGTAGACCTCTTCGAGGCCGGGCCGGGCGGTGGCAAGTTCCGTGACCCCGGCGTCGAGGAGCAGCCGCAGCACAGGCGCGAGTGCCTCCCGGTCCGTGACCTCGATCAGGGTGCCGGTGCCGTCGGCGCCGTCTCGTACGGAGGTGACGTCGGGCCGGGTGCGGAGCGCGGCGGCGAGCCGCGCGGGCACCCCGTTCGCCTCGATGCGTTCGTGCCGGGACAGCAGGGCGCCGAGCTCCCTCGGGGTGGCGGTGTGCAGGATGCGGCCGCCGTCGATGAGGGTGGCGCGGTCGCAGACCGTCTCGGCCTCCGCCATGTCGTGGGTGGTGAGCAGGACGGACCGGCCCTCGCCGCGCAGTTCGCCGATCAGGGTGCGGAAGCCGCGCGCGGAGACGGGGTCCATCCCGGTGGTCGGTTCGTCCAGCAGCAGGACCCGCGGGTTGTGCATGAGTCCGCGGGCGAGGTGCAGGCGCTGCTTCATGCCCCGGGAGAAGGTCTCCACCCGTTCGTCGGCGTGCCCGGAGAGCCCGAACCGGTCCAGCAACCCGGCTGCCCGGCCGCGGAGTTCACGGCCCGGCACGCCGTACAGGGCGCCCCAGTAGAGGAGGTTGCGGCGCGCGGAGAGCCGGCCGTACAGTCCCCGGTCGCCGCCGAAGACGCAGCCGATCAACGGGCGGACGGCGGTGAGTTCGGTGACGACGTCGTGGCCGAGGACCCGCGCGGTGCCGGCGCTGGGTACCAGGACGGTGGCCAGGATCTTGCAGAGGGTGGTCTTGCCGGCTCCGTTGGGGCCGAGCAGGGCGTGCACCTCGCCCGGGCCCACGGTGAGGTCGATGCCGTCGAGGGCGGTGCGCGGGGTGGTGCGGCCGCCGCGTGACGACGAGGGGAAGTGGCGGCGCAGTCCGAGGACGTCCACGGCGTTCATCGCGGCACCTCCGCGAGGGGCGGTGCGTCGAGCAGCCGGGTCAGGCCCGATTCCGCGACGCTGCCGGCGCGGTATTCGCACATCACGTCGAGTCGCTCCGGTGATCCGTCGTATCCGGTGGGAGCAGGCGTCTCGGCGATCCGGGCGAGGACGGGCAGCCCGGTGGCCGCGGTGAGCCGGACGGCGAGGGCATCGGCGGCGGGGCCGGTGGCTACCCGGTTGAGGACGAGGCCGAGCAGCAGCCGTCGCAGGCCGGGGGTCAGGCGGTCCCGTAACCGGGTCAGGGCGGCCGGATCGGCGGTGCGGGCGTCGGCGACGACCAGCACCGGCAGCCCGGCCCGCTCGGGCAGGAGCTGGTTGGCGAGGTCGGCCGCGGCCGGCAGGTCACCGGCTCCGGCGGCGCCCTCCACCAGCAGCCACGGTCCGGGCCGGCGGGCGGTGAGCCGCTGGAAGCCGTCCTCGACCGCATCCTGGCAGACGCGCCGCAGCCGGTCCGGCAGGCTCGTGAGATCGAGGCTGTCCGCCCCGGTCACCGCGGCCCGCCCCAACCGCCGTCCCCGTACGTAGAGTTCGCCGTCGGGAGCGCCGGGGGCGGCCAGGTCGACCAGGACCGGGTTGTGCCACCACTCGGGGACCACGCCGGCGGCCGCACAGCTCTGCACGACACCGCGCCGCCAGGGTGGCAGCGACCTTCCGGCGGGTTCGTCCGGGGCGACGACGGCGACAGCCTTGAACGGGGCACAAGCTGTCCCGCGCCTCTGGAGAATGCGCAGAATTCCGATCGAAACACCGGTCTTGCCCACCCCGGCGCCCATTCCGAGGACCGTGAGACCACGCCCGCCGAATGATATGGATTCCGCACTCTCCACGCCGGGCCCGTCCTTCCTCGTGCGATGCTGGCGTCTGCCTGCCGAACCATGGTCACATGTTCGTGACTTGAGAGTCAATAATGGAGTCACATTTCTTTCGGTGGGATGCGGGCTGCGACATGCGGGGTGCGGCGGCGCCATGTGGGGGAGTGTGTTCCACGAAAATGCGAGAGCCCCGTGGACCTGTCGGTCCACGGGGCGGATGAAGGTGGTGACAAAGGTGGTGATGAAGGCGATGAGGGGCAGCAGCGGCGCCGGTCAGCCGTCGGCGGCCGTGCCTCCGCGCGGCTCCGCCGCGGTCGCGGGGACTCCGCCGGAGCGGTATCCGAGGCAGCGCAGGCTCTCCCGGTAGGCCTCCAGGCTGCCCCGGACATCGCCCGCGTCCTGCTGGATCTCCGCCAGTTCCGCCCAGGCGAACCCGGCCTGGCGGGTGGCCTCCGACGCCTCCAGGGTGAGCGCGGCCCGCTCGCACGCCTCCCTGGCCCGCTCCGGCCTGCCCTGCCGCAGCTCGGCCCGGGCCAGCACCAGCAGCGTCCGCGCGGTCTGCAGCCGGTGACCGGCTCCCAGCAGCGTGAGGGCGGACCGGGCCCGGTCCGCGGCGGCGGCGCTGTCGTCCAGGGCGAGATCGGCGCGGGCCAGCGCGGTCTGGCAGTAGGCCTGGTCGACGGTGCTGCCGTGCCGGCTCAACTCCCGCTCGGCAAGCGTCAGCTGTTCCCGCGCGGCGACGGCGTCCGGGGTCTCCGCGTCCAGCAGGACGACCGCGTAGGCATTGCGCAGCCGGGCCATGGCGCGCTGGTCCTCGCCCTCCGAGTAGAGGGCGAGCGCCCGCCGGATGAAGGCCAGGGCGTCGGCCGCGCGCCCGGCCCGGTGTGCGACCAGGCTGGCGTTCCAGTAGGCGGCGCCGCGGGCCCGGTCGTCGGTCAGCAGCTCGGCCTGCTCGATCGCGCGCGAGGCGAGGTATCCGGCGCGGTGCAGGTCACCGCGCTCGGTGTAGAGGCCCACCAGGGTCGAGGTCAGTTCGACGGCGGTGACGGACACCGCGATGCCGAGCCGCTGGAGGTCGGCCAGTTTCGACTCGGCCAGCTCCACGGCGTGCGCGAGGTCGCCCAGTTCGCGGTAGCAGCGGCACAGGGCGATGACGACGGCCAGGTCGGAAACCGCTCCGGGAGCCTCGGTGTCGCCGTCGCGCAGCCGCTCGTACTCGACCAGGGCCTCCTCCAGGCGGCCCAGCGCCTCCAGCGAGCGCGCGACGCCGAAGCCCGCGGCGGAGCGGACCTCGGCGGGCCCCTCCTCGCCGATCCGCTCCCTGACCGCGACGAAGGCGTCCAGCGCCGCCTGCGGCGCGCCGTCGGCCAGCGACATCTCCGCGAACGACAGCTCCATCTCAAGGCTGCCGGAGGGGTCGGGGGCGAGACACTCCAGCAGATACGCGGGCTCGCACGCCAGACGCACGGCGATACGGCGCAGCACATCCTCGGAGGGAGTGCGCTTTCCGCTCTCCAGCAGGGAGATATAGCTGTGCGACAGATCGTCGCCCGCGAGATCGCTCTGCGACAATTTCTTGAGTCTGCGCTGCTTTCGAATACGCGAACCCAGTTCCGCCATGTCGGACACAGAGGTCAACCTTCCCATATGTCACTGGGAAGGTAACCAGACTGTCCAACGCCTAGTCAAGTGAGTTCAGCAGCAGGGCGGGAAGTCCGCGCGCTGCGCCGCCGCGGCCGTGGCCGGCGTCGCGGTGCGGTGGGTTTCCCCGATGCCGGGCAGCAGGGCCAGCAGCGCCAGCAGGGCGGCGATCGCGAGCCCGAACCCGGACGCGGATCGGGCGGAACGGAACCGGGACGTGTTCATGAGGAGCCTCCTGGTGTTCGACCGCCGGGCGGCGGCCGAAGTGCGGTTACGGACCGATCGTGCGGTGTCCCGGTCTACGGGCGATCTACACCCGCTGTACGGCCGGGAGGCACGACGTCCGCCGCCGTAGAGACAGAGTTGAATGCACACCGTCACGATCACCGGCATGGATCTCGTCACGGCGCGCCGGTTCCAGGCGGCGTACGCGGGGCTCGGCGGCCGAGGCTCGCTCACCGAAGTGCTGTTCCGGCTCGCGGCCCTGACGGCGCTGCACGGCCCCGACGCACCGAGGGAGTTGCTCACCGCGCTGGCGGCCGAGCCCGGAGCCGCCGTCGGTACAGCCCGCTCGTTCCTGGCGACCGGCGGGCCGGCCGCCCACGGCGCCGGCGGCCTGCTCCGCGAACTGCGCACCCACCGCCCGGCGGCCCCGCCGTACGACATCGCCCACCCGCCCCGGCTGCCGCCCGCGCTGGAGTCACTGCGCGACCTGATCGTCCTCACCCGCGCCCGGTTGCCCGGCGGCAGCCGGGCCGTCCCGGGGCCCGTCGTCGGCGCGGGCCGTCCGATCGAGCAGGCGGCAGGCGGCTCGACGGTCCTGGTCAGCCCACCCGACCGCGGCTACGCACTGGTCCTGGCCCGCGGCCGGCCCCGCCACGTCCGCGAGATCGCCGCCCTGCTGCACCGCCTGCGGCCGCGCCTCACCCCGTCGGAGGCGGCCTGGGCGCTGTGGGCGTACCTCCATCACCAACGGCCCCCGCAGCCGGTCGACTTCCTGCTGGTCACCCACGACCTGGTCACCCACGACGACAGCTACGCCGACACGGTACTGAGCCTGCGATGGCGCTACCGCCCCTGGGCGGGGCGGGCCGATCCGCTACGACTGTGCCGGGACCGGCTGCCCGCCGTGGAACCGGTCCACCCGGGCGGCGAGATCCTGCTGGGCGGCGACGACAACCTGATCACCGTACGAGCCGCCGCCCCGACCGTCACCGAGGTCACCGTCGAGCACCGGGCCGCCCGGCCCGTGAGCGCGCTCGTGTGCGCCGCCCCCTCCCGGCACCGGCCACCCGCGCTCCGCCGGCCGGCGGCGCAGGCCCTCACCCTCCTCGGCGGATACCGGGGACCGGCCGTCACGAGCATCGCCTGCGGCCAGGTACGCCTGGACCGGGCGCTCGGCCCGGAGCAGGAGACCGGCGTCGCGATCGGCGCCTCCGTACTGCGCCGGCTGCTCGCCGAACAGCGGACCGCACCCGTGATCACGGCACCGATGGACGACGACTGCGCACTGGTACGCCTGTCACCCCGGGACTACCGGGCCTACCTGCGGCTACGACTGCCCCGCTCCCCCCGGTCGCCACTGCACGTCGTCCCCCGGTCCAGCCCCCTGCTGTACGCGATCGCGGCGGTTCTCTACGCGCGGCTGCTCACCCTGGGGCTCGGCGAACGGGTGCAGCGGCACGGCGGCAGCCTCTTCATCGACCTCGGCAACGGAGCCCTGCCGGAACTGGTGACGGAGACCGGCGGTGCGGCCCGCGGCGGCGGACTCCTCCTGGAGGCGGCCCTGCTGACGTACCGTACGGCCCCCGCCCGCTTCGACGCCTGCCTCCGCGACCGCCTCGGACCGTCCACCGACCTCCACCGGGCCATCGCCGACGCCCTGGACGAGAGCGGCGGCCACCTGGCGGGAACCGGCCCGGCAGAGAGATTCGCCGCACTCACCGACCTGGCCTCCGCCGACCACAGGGTCCGCACGCTCGTCGAGGAGGTGCTCGCGGACGCCGCCGCCGGCGCGGTCCACCTCGACGTCCTCGACACCTACTACACGGCCCAGCGGCAGCGCGTCCGAGAGCTGGCGACGCTGTTGCGGCTGCCCTTCCGGCTGCTCACCCTGCACTTCTCCACGCAGACCGGAGAGGTGACCTTCCACGACACGGGAGCCCGTCCGGTGCCGTAGATCCGGAAGATCCGAAACGTATATCCGCCGTAGACCGTCTCCTGTCACGGTGGTGATCGGCCCAAGGCCGCACCCAGGCACACCACGGCGCCCCGGGACACCCAGGGGACACGGAGAGGATTTCTGAATGCACACCAGATACGCGTTCCTCGCGGTCGTACGGCGACCGGCACAGCGTTCGGTCCGGGCGGTGGCCCTGGCCGGCGCGGCCGTCACGCTGCTGCTCGGGGCGGCCTGGGCACTGTCGGCCCCGGCGCACGCGGGCGGCGCCCCGGGAACCAGCCAGATCCAGTCCCACGCCACGCCCGGCTCGGACGACTGGAACAACACCGGGTCGGTCCTGCCATCGGGGAGCTGATCCACCGAACCGGCCGGCGGACAGCCCCTAACGGACCCCCAGTCCGTCCAGGAGCAGCCGGGCGTCGGCCGCGTCGGGCAGGCCCAGGCCGGAGAAGACGGCGACGGCCTCGCCGAGCCGGAGCGCGGCCTCCTCGGCGCGGCCGGCATCGGCCAGGGCCCGGCCGAGCGCGACCAGGGCATGACCGCGGTCCCGCTCGGACCGGCCGTCCGCGCTCCGGGCCACCGCCCGTTCCGCGATCGCCACCGCCTCGGCGGCCCGGCCCATCGCCCGCAGGGTGTCGGCCAGCCGGTAGTGCGCCTGCGCCTCCCGGCCGTGCAGCTCCATCGCCCGGCACACGCTGAGGCACTCCGTATACCGGATCACCGCGTCCTCGTACCGGCCGAGTTCGTGCATGCCCTGGCCCAGCACGGACAGCGCGTACGCCACGCCCTGGTGATCGGCGGTGGCACGCAGCATCTCCAGTGCGGTCTCGCAGGCCACCACGGCCTCCTCGGCCCGTCCGCCGCGCAGCCGGGCCAGCGCCGCGTTCACCGTCGTCACCAGTTCGCCGGAACGCTGGCCCAGCTCACCGGCGAGCGCGGCCGCCTCGTCCAGCCGCTCGACGGCCTCCGCGTAGCGGTGCTCGAACAATGCGATCAGACCGAGGTCGTTGAGCGTCTGGCAGAGGATCGCCGCGTCCCCCGTCTCCCGGCAGTGGCTCTCGGCCACCCGCAGATGCTCCCGGGCGTTCGCCAGCCGGGTGCTCTGCACCGCGATGTTGCCGCACAGGAAGCGGGCCCGGCCCACGGTACGGCGGTCCCCGTGCGCCTCGGCCGCCTCGGCCACCGCGACGGCGGCCTGCACCAGTTGCTCCCGCTGCACGTACGGCCCGAAGGCGGTCAGGGCGATCAGCAGGTCGACGGCGGTCGGCAGCAGCAGGGCGGCGCCCTGCCCGGCCTCGGGCGTGGAACGCGCTTCCCGGGCCGCCGCCAGTACGGCGGAGAAGGCACCCTCCGACTCGGCGGCCACCCAGACCCGCGCCGCTCGCACGTCCTCGAGCCGGATGCCGGCCGACCGGGTGGCACTGAGCGTGGCCGCGACCGCGTCGCCCGGTACCGCCCGCTGGAACGCCCCCGCCGCGGTGGCGAGCAGGAAGTCGAGCAGCCGGTCCAGGGCGAGCAGCCGTTCGGCGGGGGAGGTCTGCTGCTGTCCGAAGGCACGCAGCAGGTCGTGGAAGCGGTAGCGGCCCGGGTGGGAGGTCTCCAGCAGGGACGCGTCCACCAGGGACTCCAGCAGCTCCTCCACGGCGTCCTCGGCGAGCCCCAGCACGGCGGCCGCGGCGGGCACCCCGATCTCCGGGTCGCAGACCATCGCGACCAGCCGGAACGCCCTGGCGTGTGTCTCGGCCAGCTGCTGGTAGCCCATCTCGAACACGGCCGCCACGGTGAGGTCACCGGCCCGCAGTTCGGCGATCCGGCGGCGCTCGTCCCGCAGCCGTGACGTCAGCGAGGCCGCACCCCAGGTGGGGCGGGACGCCAGCCGGGCCGCCACGATCCGCACGGCGAGCGGCAGCAGACCGCAGCTGTGCACCAACTCCCGTGCGGCCGCCGGATCCTCGGCCAGCCGCGCGCGGCCGACGATCCGCTCCAGCAGGTCGACGGCCTCGTCCGCCTCGAATCCCGGCAGGTCGACCCGGACCGAGGTGGGCAGCCCCCACAGCCGGGACCTGCTGGTGACGAGGACCGCGCAGGTCGCCGAGCCGGGGAGCAGCGGAGCGAGCTGAGCCGGGTCCCGGACGTTGTCCAGGAGCATCAGCACCCGGCGGCCGTTCAGCAGGGAACGCAGCAGGGCGGCCCGGTTGTCGAGGCTGTCCGGCACGAACTGCGCCGCCACGCCGAGTGCCGTGATGAAGCCGGCGAGGACCACAGCGGGGTCGGCCGGGTCGTGCTGGGTGCCGCGCATGTCGGCGTAGAGCTGGCCGTCCGGGAAGCCGGCCCGTACCCGGTGCGCGGCCCGAACCGCCAGTGCGGTCTTGCCGACCCCGCCCATGCCGGTGACCACGGCGACCGGCGGCGCCTCGTGCCGGCGCGCCCCGCCCGCCGGGCCCGGCGGCTCCGCCCGGTCCGGGTCCAGGGTGTCCAGGAGCCGGTCGAGGGCGGCGACGCGGCCGGTGAAGTCCGCGATGTCGGGCGGGAGCTGGGCCGGGACGGGGGGCGTGCCGACCGGCCCGCTGCCGGTCTCACGGGGTGGCGCGGGCCGATGACGGTCTTCGGCGGTACGGGTGGGAGCCGCCGCCGGGAGCACCGGCGGCACCGGGGGTGCCGGCGCGGGCGCCGGGACGGTCAGGGCCCGGGGACGGCGCGTACCGGCGTGCGAAGGGCTCGCGGCGGCTGCGGACGGCGCGGCCGATAAGTGCACGGCGCCACCGACGCCCGTCCGCGCCTGGGCCGCGCCCTGGACTCGGCTCGGCTGGTGCGGGCTGTGAGCGAGATCGTCGGCGAGCAGCTGCTGATGGAGGTCACGCAGCTCACGGCTGGGTTCGACGCCGAGTTCGTCGGCGAGGTGGCGGCGCAGCCGGTGATAGGCGGCCAGCGCGTCGGCCTGGCGGCTGGCGGCGTGCAGGGCGCGCATGTACAGCGCGTGGAAGCGTTCGCGCAACGGATGGGCGCTGACCAGGGCGCCGAGCTCGGGTACCGCCAGCAGATGCATCCCTTGCCGTATCAATACGTCGAAATGCTCCTCCAGCAACGTCAGCCGCAGCTCGTCGAGCCGGTGGCGCTGCTGCTCCGCGTGCGGCCCCGGCACACCGGCCAGCGGCTCGCCCCGCCACAGCGCCAGGGCCTGCCCGATCCGCTCACCCGCGGCCTCCAGCCGCCCGGCGCTGCGGTGCTCGACCGCCTGGACGGCCAGTTGCTCGGCCCACACCGCGTCCACGGCTCCGGCCGGCAGTGCCATCCGGTAGCCGTCCCCGACGGAGAGCAGGGTGCGCTGCTGCGCCCGCGACTCCGTGAAGGTCTGCCGCAGCCGCCAGGCGTACGTCCGGATCGTGGCCGCGGCCGAGTGGGGCGGTTCCTCGCCCCACACGGCGTCGACGAGTTCCTGCATCGAGGCGGACCGCCCGGCGCGCAGCAGCAGGACCGCGAGCATCGCCTGTTGCTGGGGCGAGCCGACCCTGACCGGCTGCTCCGCCCGGACGGCCCGAATCTGCCCCAGGACGGCGAACCGAATGCGCTCGGACATGGCAGCCCCCCACCCCCCACACCCTCACCGATGAAGCCACCGACCGTACCAACCCCCACGCCCCACCTGGCCAGACGCCCCACCACGACCCACGCAACTGTGACCGCGCACACACCTCATCCGGACATACGGGCTCGCTCGTCCCGTGGTGCGAGGTCCGGCACCGGCGCCGGGGCTGCCCGAGGTCTCCGGCGCGGTCCGCACCGCCTGGCCCTGCGGGTGGGGGTTGCCGTCTCTCAGGCGGTGGCGAGGGGCTTGACGATCGGTGCCGGCATGGACCGGCCGGGATGGAGCTGGCGGGTGACCTCCGTGAGGTCGGCGATGAACATGGCCGCGAGTTCGGTGGTGAATCCGGTGCGGACCACCAGGCGCAGGACACAGACGTCCTGGCAGGGGGCGGGGAGGGGATAGGCGGGCAGATGCCAGCCACGTGCCCGCATGGCGTGGGAGACGTCGAAGACGGTGAATCCGGGGGTGCCGGGGGCGAGCCGGAAGGCGAAGGCCGGGAGTTCGGATCCGTCGGTGACCAGCTCGTAGGGCTGGATGGACCGGATGCGGGTGGCGAGGGCCCGGGCCGTGGTGCGGCTCTGGACCGCGAGGCTGCGCAGGCCCTCGAAGCCGTACCGCAGGAAGCTGTAGTACTGCGCGACGACGTGGGCGCCCGGACGGGAGAAGTTCAGGGTGAAGCTGGGGGAGCGGCCGCCGAGGTAGTCGACCTCGAAGACCAGTTCGTCCGGGAGAGCTTCGGCGTCGCGCCACAGGGCCCAGCCGAGGCCGGGGAAGACGTGCCCGTACTTGTGGCCCGAGGTGTTGACGGAGGCGACGCGTTCGAGCTGGAAGTCCCACATGAGGTGGGGGTCGAGGAAGGGGGCCACCATCGCGCCGGACGCCCCGTCGACGTGTACCGGGATGTCGGTGCCGGTGGCGGCCTGGTAGCCGTCCAGGGCCATGCAGATGTCGGCGACGGGGTCGTAGGAGCCGTCGAAGGTGGAGCCGAGGACGGTGACGACGCCGATGGTGTTGTCGTCGCAGTAGGCGGTGAGGGTGTCGGGGGTGAGGTGGTAGCAGCCGGGTTCCGTGGGGACGTAACGCGGCTCGACCTCGAAGTAGTTGGCGAACTTCTTCCAGCAGACCTGGACGTTGGCGCCCATCACCAGGTTGGGGCGGGCGGTGTCCTTGCCCTGTGCGCGCCGGCGTGCCTGCCAGCGGCGCTTGAGCGCGAGGCCGCCGAGCATGGCGGCCTCGCTGGAGCCGGTGGTGGAGCAGCCGCGGACCTGCTCCGGGTGCGGTGCGTGCCACAGCCGGGCGAGCATCCGCACGCAGCGCTCCTCCATGGCGGTGATCTGCGGGTACTCGGCACGGTCGGCGAGGTTCTTCTCCGCGGTGTCGGCCATCAGCTGCCGTGCCTGCGGTTCCATCCAGGTCGTCACGAAGGTGGCGAGGTTGAGCCGGGCGTTGCCGTCGAGCATCAGCTCGTCGCGCACCCGCCGCAGCACCGCATCGGGCGACGACGCCGACTGGGGCAGTTCGTCGACCGGTACGAGGAGGTCGGTGGCGGCGGGCGGGGTGAGGGTGTCGAAGTCGGTCGCGGAGATGACGTCGGTATCCGGGATGGGCATGTGTGCCTCGGTGCTTTCTGGTCCGTGTGGCCCCCGTGCGCTCTTGACGCTAGATCGCCGCGCGGTGCGACATGTGTGCCGATTACACCGATTCAGTGATCGGTTTGCGCACCGATGAACTGAATTTTCCCTTGCGTATACGGGTGGGTGGGCGGTTGCGGGGATTCGCGGGCTGATGACGGGCGCCTCGCTGCCGTCCCGGCGGGTGAACCGCGGACGGACCGGCGAACCAGTGAGGGCCGTCCCCGGCACAGCACCGGATCCGGCGTCACAGCAGTACTGCTCCCACGACGGCCGCCGTCGCGACGACGAGAAGGGCCACGACGTTGACCGGGATGTCCGTTCTCAGGGAACGCTGTTCGGCCGCGCGGTCCAGGGTGAAGACGGCCGGGTCGCCGGGCGTGTAATGGACCGTGACGTCCCCGCCCTGCGCAGCGGCGGCATCCGGTACCCCCGACATGCAGAAGGCGGTGACGGCCGCTCCCTCGCGGGTGGCGAACGCCACGACCGGTGTGAGGGTGGTGGAGGTGCTGCCCTCCGCGTCGGTGCTTACGTCCTTGAGCACCGCGACGAAACGGCCCCGGACGGCGGCCATGGCGGCCAGCGTCTCGCGACGGCGGCGCGTGTCGCGCACGTTCCCGGGCAGGTGCAGGGCGCCGACGACGGCCCACGGCCCGCAGAAGCCGATCAGCGCCCATGGCCAGCCCCGGTCGAGCGCGGCGACGACCACCAGCCCGGCGTAGATCAGGAAGACCGCGGCGTTCGGCAGGCCGAGTCCACGGCCGCCGTCCTCGGGGTGGCTCGTGAACCGGAAGGCGTGCGGTCTGCCACGCGGGTAGTGGACGCCGATCTCCCGCCCCTCCCACGCGACGCTGATCATCTCGCCTCGATCGCCGTCGTTCGTCACGGTGACGTCCCGCCCGGTATCCGGGTCCTGGTAGGAGACGACCACCGGAATCCCGCCCCGGCGGGAACCGCCGTGCCTGGGCTCCCGCACCCGCTCGATCCGCCCCGTGACCCGGACCGTGCGCCGGGCCCGGGTCATTCGGGCCAGCGACCGCACATAGCCGAACAGCGCCACCGTCCCGAACACCGCACACCACAGCGCCAGATACCCATGCCGGCCCATGCGCCTTCTCCTCCTGTTCCAGGTCACGGTGACGCCCCGCCGGGTGGCGGGGTCAGCTTGCCGGGTCGCGCCGCACCACCGTGCCGTGCCCGTCCGCCTCCAGCGACGCCATGCCGTCGGGGCCGGTCACGGTGACCCTGATGGTGAGGGACCCGGTGAGGCGCTCGGCGGTGAGCTGCCAGGTCCGCGGGGAGCCGGCCCCGAGGGTGGTACCGGCCTTCTCGACGAGGTCGGGGATCCGGTCGTAGGGCAGCGAACGCAGGTCGAACCGCCCGGTTTGGATGCCGGTGGGGGCGAACACGACCGACAGACGGCGTTCCTGCACCACGACGGTGAGTGCCTGGCGCCCGGTCTCGTCCCCGGTGAGCGAGGCGACGGCCCGGCGCAGTTCACCCTTGTCGAGCATCGACTGACCCGGACCCAGGCTGACCGTGCCGGTCGCGGACGTCACGACGGTGGTGGAGGACGTGGACGAGCTGGAGACGGACGGCTCTGACGAGGGCGGCCGCGCACTGTCGCCCCCGGCGGACAGGTCGGTGCGGAAGAGCAGGACCACGACGGCAGCACCGAGCAGCAGGCCGAGAAGGGTGAGGAATGCACCGCCACCGCCGTCGGACGGCTTGCGGACCAGAGTCGACCCGGGAGCCGAGTCGAGGCGCGCCCCGGCCGCCCGCACCTCCCACTCCGGCGTCGGCCGCTTGACGATCCGTACGCGCCACGGCCGGTCCGGCGGGTACTGGACCACCAGGACGCCGCGCGGCCGGTAGTCGGGCAGTTCGACCAGATTGATGCCCTCCGCGATCACCACACGGAACGCCGGTCCGTCGTCCGGTGCGACCGTGAGGTCGAACCGCACCGTTACGTCACTCGACTCGTCCCCGATGGCACGCAGGCTCTCGATCATCGCGAGTGCCGTGACGGGCGCGACGGCCGCCTCCCGAGCACGCCGCGGCGCACCCGCGAGGAGCACCAGCAGGCCGTACCCCACGGGGAGCGCCACACCCGTGACGACCAGCGGCGCGCTCTCGATGACGATGCCGACGACCAAGGCGGCCAGGGACGCCCCGATCACACCGCCCGTCAGGAATCTCCGGACCAGGGCGAGGGGAGCGCTGCGTACGGGCAGCGGTGCGCCCTCGATGATCGTCATGGCCCGATTGTGCCCGTCCGGGGTGACGACCGGTAGATCAGGACGATATCGGCTTGATCGTCCCCCAACTGCTCCACCATGGAACCGGGTTGTGGGAGTGTCCGGGTGCTAGTCGGCCTGGAGGACGAAGAAGAGGAAGCACAGGAAGCGCGGCTTGGCCGCGATGACCTCGGGGAACAGCTCGCGGGCGGCTGGATCAGGTTCTGGCTCGCTGATGACCGTTATCCGGAAGCCGGCCCCGGTGAAGGCCTCGATCGTCGCGTGCAGCGGCCTGTGCCAGATACTCATCAGCGCGGTCTGGCCGCCCATGGTCCACTCTTCGGTCCAGTTGGTGGTGTCGAAATACTTGTACTCGTCCTCGCGGCCGGCCTGGCGGTGCATGAGGTTGATGGCGAAGGGATGGTCGACAGACGCGATCAGCCGACCGCCGGGCTTGAGTACGCGTCGCAGCTCGGCCAGCGCCGGCCCCCAGTCCTCCAGGTAGTGCAGCACCAGGGACGCGACCACATCGTCGAACGTGTCATCAGAGTAGGGAAGCGGGCCGCCCAGGTCGGCCACCCGCAGGTCCGCACCGTCGCCGAGCCGCCGCCGGGCCAGTTCCAGCATCCCGGCACTCGCGTCGAAGCCGCTCACGATGGCGCCACGGTCGCGCAGCGCCGCGAACAGGGGCCCGGAGCCGCAGCCGGCGTCGAGGATCCGCCGACCGGCCACGTCTCCCGCGAGGGCCAGCATCGCGGGCCGCTCGTAGTGGGCATTGATGAGGTTGGTTTCGTTCTCGGCCGTGTACGCCTCGGCGAAGCTGTTGTAGTCGTTGACCTTCGGCGGATGCACAGCCACCGCGGACGGCGAGGTGGACTCGATGGAACTCGCGTGCTCCTGGTGGTCCTCAGAAATCATGGTGAGGGAGACGTACGGCTGCAGCGATTCGGTTCCTGCGTCCCGAACCGTGCGCAACTTCCCTGCACCATCAGGTAATTGACGCGGTGGTCGGGGGCTGCTTCACTGAGGCAGTGGCTGAGCCACTGGACCAGCAAGTCGCTGAACCAGCGAACCATCAGACCGGTGGGCCGCTGAACCACTGACCGAAGCCTGGGAGATCCTCCGTGGCCGTCGAGAGCATTCCGCGCCGAACCGTGGTCGACCTGCTTGAAGCACGGCTGCGTGACGACATCCTGAGCGGCGCGCACGAACCAGGATCCCTGCTGCCCCCCGAGAGGGAGCTGGCCGCCGGGTACGGAGTCACCCGTACGACGTTGAAGCACGCGCTGACCCGGTTGGAGCAGGCGGGACTGCTGAGCACCCGGCACGGCATCGGCACACGCATCCGGGACTACCTGCGGGTCGGTGGCGCCGACCTGCTTCCGATGCTGGCCGCACAGGACCCCGCGTGGCTGCGGGAGATCTTCGAGGTACGGCGGCAGATCGGCACCCTGATCGCCGGCCGTGCGGCCGACCGGCGCACGGAACCACAGGCCCGGCGGCTGGAACACCTGCTGGATCAGGTCGCGGACGGCCCGGACGCCGACGCCGTCCAGCTCGCCGACGCGGAAGTGCATCGCGAACTGGCGCGGGCCACGGGGAACCGGGTCTATCTGCTCCTCACCAACACACTGTTCAACGCCTACCTTCCGGTCCGGGCCTCGCTGCGGACTCCGTTCGAGGACGCGGCGCGAGCGACGGACCGGCTCACGCCGGTGGTACGGGCCGTGGTCGACCGGGACGTCGAGGAGGCGCGGCGCGCGGCGGAGACGTATCTGGCCGGCACAGAGAAGATCATGCTCGGTTCGCTGAGCAGTCCCCGTGGACGGACGACCGCCGACAGCCCCCGGTAGCCGCGCGTCCAGGCCCGGCCCGGCCTCGGCCAGGCCCCGATCACGCGCGGGCACCCGTCGACTTCCTTCATCTGTCATGGACACGACATGTCCACGGGCTTATCACCCCCAGGACGGCCGCACGCTCACCGTGTACGTGGCGGCGACCGACAACACGAGGAGCATGGTGAGCAGATCAAGCAAGAGACGCGCAGTCCTCATCGGCGTGATGCTGTCCGCTGTCATCGGCGGCACCGTCCAGCCGGCGATCGCCGCGCCGGTGCGGGACGCGGGGGACCGGGCCCCGGCGTTGCGGCGGTCCCCGGTGCGGTCGGCCGAGCAGGAGATCGCGCGGGCGCTGTCCGCCTCGCTGCGCGACCCGCAGTGGCGCGAGCGGGTCCGTGCGGCCGTGCTCGGCACCGAGGAAGTGGACCTCCAGGCGCTCGCGGGCAGGACCGCCGCTCCGGAGGGCAGGAACCTGTTCGCCTCCGTCTCTGCCGCGGACCGTCGCATCGCGGTCCAGAAGGGCCTGCCCGTGTCGACCGGCTCGCTGCTGCGCGTTCGGCTGGGCGCGCCGTCGATGCGGTCGCACCTGAACGCCGGAGCCACTCCCTGGATCGCCGTCGCCGCGGCCGACGACGGTGCCAAGAACATCACGGCGTACGACAGCAGGGGCCACGCCCACGCCGTCGCCACCGCGCGCGTCCCCGACCGCCCGCTGTACATCCTGGACATCGACGTCACCAAGGCTCACCGGGCCGGCCTGAAAGTGCTTCAGAAGACTTTCACCGACAAGGGGCTGACCTCCCTCCCGAAGGCGGCGGACAGCGCCGACGCGACGAGCGCGGCGGGTTGGTGGGCGACCAAGGTCACCGCAGTCGAGGTGAACGACGACCAGGAGCCCTGGTTCAAGGGCGCCGCCGAGATGTTCTCGCTGGTGACCGGCTTCGGCCAGGACGGCACGGCGCGCGTCGACTCGGTGGACATGCCCTACCTGGACTACGACGGCACCGTCTACTACCCGAACCAGATCCTGGTCAACTGGTCGAACTACAAGTACAACCTGGCCGACGTCGTCATGATGGAGGACGACGACGGCACGAACTACCGTGCGCTGGCCCAGGCGATCACCACGGCCCTGCTCACCGTGACCGACCAGGGCACTTACATCCCGTTGGTGAACGCGGTCCTGAGCGCGATCCCCGACAGCTGGTTCACCGACGATCCCGACTACGTGGAGTCCTGGTACACGCTCGCCCAGAACTCCACGGGCCGGCTGAACGGCGCCTCGGGCAACGGCTGGATGACCGTCGAGCCCTATTTCGTCGAGGAGTTCTAGACCTCGCGCGCAAGCGCGCAAGCGCGCACAAGTGCGGACCAGCCGCGGCATGCTGCCGCCCTCCGCCTTCAGGTCCGGACGCGGAACGCTTCGGGCGGGGCGCAGGGCGGTGTCACACGGAATCCTCTTCATGGCCGGTGTTCTGGTCGTGGGCCAGGGCGTGGGTGACCGCGCTGGTGCTCTCGTACAGGACCCGGTACTGGGTGAACCGGCGGTCGTAGACAGCCGAGGTGGCGGGATCGGGGCGGACCACCGATTCCGCCGGGTTCCAGGCCGTGATGTCCGGTCGGCCGATCAGCCCGGCGGCGAGGAAGGCGGCGCCGTAGCTGGCACCGATGGTCGTGCGGGCGACGATCTGTTCGAGACCGGTGACATCGCTGACGATCTGAGGCCACAGCCCGCCCCGGGTACCGCCGCCGACCGCGACGATCCGCCGGATGTCGGCGCCGGCCGCGAGCATCGTCTCGACGTTGTGCCGGACGCCATAGGCGGTGGCCTCCAGCGCCGCCCGCATCAGGTCCCCCCGGGTGTGACCCAGCGTCAGGCCCGCGATCACACCCCGGGCGTCGGGGTCCATGACGGGGGTGCGTTCCCCGGCGAAGTACGGCAGCATCACCAGGCCGTTCGCACCCGGGGGCGAGGCGGCCGCCTCGCCGAACAGCACGCGGGGGCCGACGCCGCCGAAGAGGTGCCCCAGCCAGTCGGTGACGGCTCCGGAGGTGGCCATGCCGCCGGCCAGGCAACGGGTGCCGGGCAGGGCGCCGACCGTGGACCACATCGACGGGCTGGTCAGGAGCCGGTCGACGGTGTTCACCAGGAACATCGTGGTGCCGTACATCAGCATCAGGTCGCCGACGCCGTGGCCGCCGACACTGACTGCCTCGCTCCAGGCGTCGATCGTCCCCACGATGACGGGTGTCCCGGCCGGGATGCCCGCGACCGGTGTGGTCACCCGGCCTGCCTCCTCGCCCGGCCAGTGCAGCGGGGGGAGTTCGATGCCGGGTGCGATGTGCTCGGCCCATTCGGGGATCCAGTGCTGCCGGTGGATGTCGAACAGCGGGGTGCACTGGCTGGCGGAGTGCAGGTCCAGCACATAGGCGCCGGTCAGCCGGTGGGCGAGCCACGACGCGGGCATGAGGAGGCGGCGGGCGCGCGTCCACACTTCGGGCTCCCGCTCGCGGATCCAGGCGAGTTTCGGCCCGACGGCCTGGGACGACAGCGCCGACCCGCACCTGCGGAAGATCGTGTCCGGCCCCAACTCCCGGTTCAGCCGCGTGATCTGTTCCTCGGCGCGGGTGTCCACGCCGTACAGCACCGCGGGACGCACCGGTTCTCCCGCGTCGTCGACCAGGAGGGTGCACGGGCCCATGCCGCTGACTCCGACGGCCCGGACGGTGATGTCGTCGCGGTCGAGCAGTTCCGTCGCGAGCGAGACGAACTCGTCCCACCACGCATGTGCGTCCATCTCGACGTGCCCCGGCCGGGGACGGTCGACCACGTGACTGCGTACGGCCTCGCCCAGGATGCGGCCGGCAGTGTCGACCACCACGCCCTTGGTGCTGGAGGTGCCGACGTCAACTCCGAGGACAACGTCGATCATGTACTGCCTCCCGGGATCTGTTCCTCGGACGAGCGCGGCGGCGTTCCTCCGGTCTCCATGGCATCACCCAACACCTGATCCGTGCCCAGCAGGCGAATCCCACGGACTGCTCAGCTCGTGTCGCCCTCAAGGGACCGGCTTGCGGCAGTCGTTGACATGCCCCTGCCTTGTGGCTAGCTTCACGAAGAGTTCCCGCTCTGCTCCTGGGGCACCCACGGCCCAGGGTCCCATCGAAGCGTTCGCATCTCAGGCACCTCATCTCCACGGTTGGACAACGTTGTCACCCTCTGGTGATCACACCATCTCGGCGCGTCGTTCATCATCACGGGTCGCGTTCTCGGCGCGGAGACAACGTTGTCGGACCTCCACGTCCGAGTAGAGGAGCAAACCCCGTGATCACACGACTGTCGAGACCTCCCGGAACCATGGCGATCGGTCTCCTCGCCGCCGCGGCACTGGCCGCGGCCGGGCTGTGCACGCCTGCGTGGGCGGCCGGGAAGGCCGCGCTCGTCACCTCGCCGGCGACGCTCGTCAATCCGTTCATCGGAACGTCGAACCAGGCCGACGACTTCCCGGGGGCCGACGTCCCGTTCGGCATGGTGCAGTGGAGCCCGGACACGCCGTCGCGTCCCGACGGCGGGGGCTACGAGTACAACGACTCGTCGATCACCGGTTTCAGCCTGACCCACATCGCCGGACCCGGCTGCGGCGCGGCCGGTGACATACCGGTGCTGCCCACGGTGGGGGCCGTGAACACCGGTGCCACGGACGCGTTCTCGCACGCCGACGAGGCGGCGTCCGCCGGGTCGTACAAGGTCACGCTCGCCAACCAAGTGTCCACCGAGCTGACCACCACGACCCGCAGCGGCATGGCCCGCTTCACCTTCCCCTCCACCAGCCAGGCCAACCTGATCTTCAAGCTGACGGGCAGTCAGAACGGTGCCAGCTCGACCCAGTTCACCAAGGTGTCGAACACGGAGGTGAGCGGTCAGGTCACCAGCGGCCGCTTCTGCGGCGCGGGGAACACGTACACCGTGTACTTCGACATGGTCTTCGACCAGCCGTTCGCCTCGCAGGGCAGCTCGCTCGCCAAGACGTCGACGGCCACCTCCACGGCGCCGTCCAAGGCGTCGAAGAACGCCGCCGAGAAGCCCAACAAGCCGGTACTGCACGGCAAGAACCCGAGCACTGCGGACTCGAAGTCCACGAAGTCCACCAACTCGCCGAAGTCCACCAAGTCCGCCAAGGGCAGCGCTGCCCCTGACGCCGCCGCCTCGAACGGCTACGTCACCTTCAACACCACGAGCAACCCGGTCGTGCAGGCCAAGGTGGGCATCTCCTACGTGTCGGTCGCCGGCGCGGTCGCCAACCGGACCTCGGAGAACACCGGGTGGGACTTCGACGCGACCCGCACCGCCGCACAGAACGCGTGGAACAGCACGCTGGGCAAGGTGCAGATCGCCGGCGGGACGGCCGCGCAGCAGCAGAGCTTCTACACCGCGCTCTACCACTCGCTGCTGCACCCCAACGTGATCAGCGACAGCAACGGCCAGTACTACGGCTTCGACGGGAAGACGCACACCGTGGACGCCGGTCACAGCGCGGTGTACGCGAACTACTCCGGCTGGGACATCTACCGCTCACAGGCCCAACTCGAAGCCCTCCTCGCTCCCCAGGTCGCCTCGGACACCGCGCAGTCGATGGTCGACGACTACGCGCAGACCGGGATCTTCCCCAAGTGGTCGGAGAACAACGGCGAGTCGTACGTCATGGTCGGTGACCCGGCGGACGCCATCCTCGCCGACTACTACGCCTTCGGTGCCCGGAACTTCGACACCGCGACCGCCCTGGCCGACATGGTCAAGCAGGCCAGCACCACCAACAACGACCGGCCCGGTCTCGGCTACTTGAACTCGCCGGGATACATGCCGCACGACGGCAGCTACGGCTGCTGCAACTTCTACGGCCCGGTGGCCACCACCCTGGAGTACGACACGGCCGACTTCGCGCTCTCCACGATGGCCGGAGCGCTCGGCGACACCGCCGACCAGAAGACCTACGCCAACCGCGCACAGGACTGGCGCAACGTGCTCAACCCCGCCTCCGGCTTCGTGGAACCCCGGAACGTGGGCGGCTCGTGGACCGGAGGCTTCGACCCCACCAGCGGCACCGACATGGTCGAGGCCGACTCGTGGATCTACACCGGTATGGTGCCCTTCGACATCGGCGGCCTGACGCGCGCCAAGGGCGGCAACACGGCGATGAACCACTACCTGGACACCGTGCTGCGCAGCTACACCGGTGCCAACGGCTACGCCTGGGTCGGCAACGAGCCGAGCATCGAGCTCCCATGGGAGTACGACTACACAGGCCAGCCCTACACAACGCAGGGCACGGTGCGGGCGATCCAGGACCAGATCTGGTCCAACACCCCTGGCGGCCTGGCCGACGGGAACGACGATCTCGGTGCGATGAGTGCCTGGTACGTGTGGTCGGCGCTCGGCATGTTCCCCGAGACGCCCGGAACCTCCGACCTCGCCCTCGGCTCACCGCTGTTCACGCAGGCCGTGGTCACCCTTCCCTCGGGCAAGACGCTGACGGTCAACGGCAACGGCGCCGCCGACAACGCCCCCTACGTCCAGTCCGCGGCATGGAACGGGACGGCGTGGAACAACGCCTACGCCCCCACCACGGCGATCACGGCCGGCGGCACCCTGGACTTCACACTCGGCACCGGCGCCAACACGTCCTGGGCGACGGCGGCCACCGCGGCTCCGCCCTCGTACGCGGGGGACACCACGGCGCCCACCGCACCTCGGATCGGTCCGCTCACCTCGGCGGTGGCTTCCGCCCTGTGCGTGGACGACGCGTCCTCCGGCACCTCCGACGGCACCCACGTCCAGATCTGGGGCTGCGACAACACGTACGCCCAGGACTGGATCATCGCCGGCGACGGTACAGTCCGGACCCTCGGCAAGTGCCTGGACGCCGATCACAGCGGGACCACCAACGGCACGCTGATCCAGCTGTGGACCTGCAACGGCACCGGCGCGCAGCAGTGGACCGCCGGCACCAACGGGTCGCTGGTCAACCCCGAGTCCAAGCTGTGCCTGGACGACCCCAACTCCTCGACGACGAACGGCACCCAGCTCCAGCTGTACACCTGCAACGGCACGGCGGCCCAGAACTGGAAACTGCCGAGCTGAGCCGTCGGCGGGGGAGATGAGTGCCCCGACACCCACGGAGCCGGCCGGGCGGCTGCACGCCCGGCCGGCTCCACGCACACGCAGAGGCGCTCAGCAGTAGAGGTTGGCGCCGGGGGAGACGCCGAGGATCGAGGTGAAGCGCTGGTAGGCGTCCACGCGGCTCTGGACCTGGGCCGGGTTGCGGCCGTCACATTCCAGGGAGCCGTTGATGGAGCGGATCGTCTGGCCGAAGCCGGCACCGTTGACCATGGCGTTGTGGGGGGTCATCGTCCCGGGGCCGCTCTGGGTGTTCCAGTACCACAGGCCGGTCTTCCAGGCGACGGCCGAGTCGTTCTGCACGAGCCAGGGGTTGTCGAGCAGGTCGATGCCGAGCGCGTCACCGGCCGCCTTGTAGTTGAAGTTCCAGCTGAGCTGGATGGGCCCGCGCCCGTAGTAGGCGGCCTGACCGGCCGGGCAGCCGTACGACTGGCTCCAGTCGCAGTACGTCGGGTAGTTGGCGGTGTTCTGCTCGACGACGTACACCAGCCCGCCGGTCTCGTGGCTGACGTTGGCGAGGAAGGCGGCGGCCTCCTGCTTCTTGACGGTGTCGCTGCCGGTGTTGGCGAAGCCGGGGTAGGCGCTGAGAGCTGCGGTCAGGCCCTGGTAGGTGTAGAAGGAATTCCGGCTCGGGAACATCTGGTTGAACTGCGCCTCGCTGACGACGAACCCGGACGGATTGCCGCCGCCACCGTCACTGACCGGGGCGTTCCACTTCTGGTTCGCACCGCCGGTGCAGGTCCATATCTGCAGGCGTGTGGCGTTGGCGCTGCTGTTGCCCTGTACGTCGAGGCACTTGTTCGCGGCGGGGTTGACGATGTCGTGGGCGCCGGTGACGACCCACTGCTGGTTCGCTCCGCCGGAACAGTCCCAGAGCTGGACGGCGGCTCCGTCGGCCGTGCCGCGGTCGACCACGTCGAGGCACTTGCCGAGGGCGCGCAGCGTCCCGTCGCCGTTGTTGGACCAGCTCTGCGCACCGGTGCCGTTGCAGTCGTAGAGCTGGACGGCGGTGCCGTTGGCGCTGCTCGCGCCGGCCACGTCGACGCACTTGCCGGCCAGCCCGGTGATCTGGCCCGTTGCCGCCTGGGCCGGAGCGACGGTGAACAGAGCGGACAGGACGGCGGCGAGGACGACGCCCAGCGTCAGCCGGCCGAGAGCGGTTCGCCCGCGGAGGCGGGACATGCGGAGGGAAAGGCGCATGGGAACTCCTCCTGACGTGAAACGAGGGGGGTGGTAGTGCATGACCGGCCTGCGGCCTGCGGCCTGCGGCCTGCGGCCTGCGGCCTGCGGCCTGCGGGC
>NZ_JBSHBL010000069.1:0-55192 GCF_053611985.1 Streptomyces sp. NPDC054770 | reverse complement strand
GCCCGGTTACATTCCGAACCCGGAAGCTAAGCCTTACAGCGCCGATGGTACTGCAGGGGGGACCCTGTGGGAGAGTAGGACACCGCCGAACAAATATTGAGAAAACCCCCGCATCATTGATGCGGGGGTTTTCTGCGTTATTCAGAAACTGACGTCCGCTGTCTCGACCGTGCCGCCCTTTCTGCCCGGGGCCTCCTGCCAGCTCCAGTAGAGGTTCGTGTGTGAGATGACCTGTTCGGGGGCCGGCGCGCCGTACGCGGTGAGGTCCTCTGTGGTGTGGGCGTCGCCGACCAGTGTCGCGTCGTAGCCGCGGACCATCGCGCCGTGCAGGGTGGAGCGGATGCAGGCGTCGGTCTGGGCGCCGGTCACGACCACGCGGCCCACGCCCCGTTCGGCGAGGACGGACTCCAGCTCGGTGTCCTCGAAGGAGTCTCCGTAGCGCTTGTGGACGAGGGGCTCGGTCGCTTCGCGGGTCAGCTCAGGGACGTACTGCCAGGGGGCGCTGTCCGGCTTCAGCTCGTCGCTGGAGTGCTGGATCCAGACCACGGGGACCGCCTCGGAACGGGCCTTGGCGAGCAGGGTGTTGATGTTGACGATGACCTCGTCGCGGTTGTGGGAGCTGTCCACCACCCCGTTCTGCACGTCCACGATCAGCAGGGCGGTGTTCGGACGGTTCGGAAGAGTCGTCATGACGCCCACCGTAGACGGCGGCACTGACAAACCAGGTGAGTACGGTGGCCGGTGGGCGTTAGCGTGACCGCATGAATGCTACGACCAGCGGTGATTACGTGATTCGCGCGATACGTTCCGACGAGTGGGAGGCCGTCAAGCGGTTGCGGCTCGCCGCGCTGCGGGACCCGGTCGCGGACATCGCGTTCCTGGAGAGCTACGAGGAGGCCTTGGATCGGCCGGACTCCTTCTATCGGGAGCGGGCCGAGCGTTCGGCCGCGGAGCCCAGCGGTGCACGGCAGTTCGTCGCGGTGGCCGCGGACGGGGAGTGGGCCGGGACCGTGACCGTGCTGATCGAGGAGGCCGGGACCACGGACTGGGCCGGGTTTCCCGTCGAGCGGCGGCAGGGGCATGTCGTAGGGGTGTTCGTACAGCCCGAGCACCGGGGCAGCGGGTTGGTCGAGGCGTTGTTCGCCGCCGGTGCGGAGTGGGCGCGGGAGCGGGGCGCGGAGCGGGTACGGCTGCTGGTGCATACGGAGAACCCGCGGGCCCAGGGGGCTTACCGCAAGGCCGGGTTCGTGCCGAGCGGGGTTCTGGTGCCGTTCTCCGACGACGAGGCGGAGGCCGAGAGCGAGGTCGAGTTCGTTCTGGAGTGGCCTGCCTAGACCGGCAGTTCCCGGTGCGGCCAGCGGGATCGGGCCTGTTCGTGGGAGCGGAGCAGGGCGAGGGTCGGCAGTCCCTGGCCGGTACCGGTGACCAGGAGGTCGGGGAGCTGCGGGAGCGGTGCCACGGCCGCCACGTCGTCCAGGACCAGGGTCAGTGGTGGGTCGAGCCGACCGGGGGATGACCGTTCGGCCATGCGCCGGCCGTGCTCGACCACGCTGGAGGCGAGGGCCGTCAGGAGGGGCATGGCGCCGGGCTTGGTCCTGGGGTCCTCGATGGATTCACCGACCACATAAAGCGTGCCCCCTTCATCGATGAAGGAATCCAGGGCGAGGGCATCGGATCGGTTGGGTGTGCAGGCCTCGCGGATGTTGACCGTGAAGAGGGCGGCGAGCGCCCTGGCCGTCAACTCCTGCGCGATGTCCCGGCGTTCCGGGTGGGAGGTGAGGGCGGCTTCCAGTTCGCCGGCGGCGCCGGGGGCGGCCTTGGGGTGGGTGCGGAGGGTTCGTACGGCGTCCTGGACGCCGGTGCCCTGTGCCCAGCGGTGGACGTGGCGGATCGTGCGGTTCTCCAGGGCGGCGGCGTGGAGGTAGCTGCGCAGGAGGGTCTCGGCCGTGTCCGTGACCGCCTGATCGATTTTCGCGGTCGGCTTGACCGGGGTGAGAAGTGCCTGGGCGCGCTGGATCGCGGTGTGCTTGTCCCCGCAGTGGGCCGTGGGGGACCAGTGGAAGCGGGCGGGGGTGTCGCAGAGGTGGTTCGGGTCGTAGAGGAGGACGGGGCCGAGTTTGGCTCGGGCGTCCTTCGTCTCCGACCAGAGGGCGGGGTTCGAGGTGACGACGAGGGCGGCGCCTGGTGCGTCCTGGATGGCCTGGGTCGCGGTCGCCTGCCGGCTCTCCCGCGGTGCGATGTGGATCCTGGTCCATGCGCCCGGCCGGTCACCGTCGGGGGCGGGGCGGATGTGCTCAAGGGGGTGCTCTGGGGCGGGTACGACGGGGGTGTGGGAGACCATGGCCGTCGGGACCGGCTCCACCGGGATCGCCGGCTCCGCAGGGAGCCGGCGGGTCGTCTCCTGGAAGGGCTCCCGGGCGGGTTCCCGGAAGGGCTCCCTGACGAGGGTCCTCTCCACCGTCTCCGGCTCGGTGCGCGGTTCCGGAAGCCCGGTCGCCGCCCCCCTGCCCCTCGCCGCCGCGGCCCGTCTTCTTCTCCCGGCCCGCCACCGGGTGACCGTCCCGAGTACGAACACGGTGAGGACGACCAGAACCATCACCTGGCCGATGAACAGGCCCCAGAAGAGCCCCCAGCCCGCCAGCCGGGCCGCCGGGGTGTCCGGCCAGGCGCCCGTGATGTCGTGCGGGGCGCCGATGAGGTGGCGCATCGCGAGCGGGGTGTGGGAGAGGTCGACGGTCGACGGCCAGCTGCCGTGGGCGAACCAGGCCGCCAGTCCCGTCGCCGTCCACACCATGATCGTGACGCCGAGCAGGAACCCGAGTATGCCGATCAGCAGGCCGTCGGGAATCCCGCCGCCCTGCTGATCGCGCCGATCGCGTTCCTGCCGAGGGTCCGGTCTCACGAACGGTCCTCCCTACGCCACCGTCGATTCGGAGTCGCCGAGGTGCTGCTCCACGAAGGCCGCCGCCCGCTGCTCCGCTTCCAGTTCGGCGGCGACCAGGGCGTCGTCCGCGGACAACAGGACGTCGCTGGACGACTCGGTCATCGCGCGGTCGGTGAAGACGAGCGGGCGTTCCGTCTCGGTGACCAGGTGTTTGACCACCTGGACGTTGCCGTTGACGTCCCAGACCGCGATGCCGGGGGTGAGCGTCGGGATGATCTCGACCGCCCAGCGGGGGAGGCCCAGCACGCGGCCCGTCGCCCGTGCCTCGTCCGCCTTCTGGGCGTAGACCGTCCTCGTCGACGCCATCTTCAGGATCGCCGCCGCCTCCTTGGCCGCCGCGCCGTCCACGACGTCGGACAGGTGGTGCACCACCGCCACGAACGACAGACCGAGCCGTCGGCCGAACTTCAGCAGCCGCTGGAACAGCTGGGCCACGAACGGGCTGGCGATGATGTGCCAGGCCTCCTCGACCAGGAAGATGCGCTTCTTGCGGTCGGGGCGGATCCAGGTGTGCTCCAGCCACACGCCGACGATCGCCATCAGGATCGGCATGGCGATGGAGTTGCGGTCGATGTGGGAGAGGTCGAAGACGATGAGCGGGGCGTCGAGGTCGATGCCGACCGTGGTCGGGCCGTCGAACATGCCGCGCAGGTCACCGTCGACCAGGCGGTCCAGGACCAGGGCGACGTCCAGGCCCCAGGCCCGTACGTCGTCTATGGCGACGTTCATCGCCTCGGCCGACTCCGGCTCGGGGTGTCGTAGCTGCTCGACGATGTCCGTCAGGACGGGTTGGCGGTCGAGGATCGACTCGTTGACGTAGGAGTGGGCGACCTTCAAGGCGAATCCCGCGCGCTCGTCGAGGCCGTGGCCCATCGCCACTTCGATGATGGTCCGCAGCAGCGCCAGCTGGCCCGTCGTCGTGATCGCCGGGTCCAGCGGGTTGAGGCGGATGCCGTGGTCCAGGGCCGCCATCGGGTCGAGCCGGATGGGGGTTATCCCCAGTTCTTCCGCGATGAGGTTCCATTCGCCGACGCCGTCCTCGCCCTGGGCGTCCAGGACGACGACCTGGCGGTCGCGGAAGCGCAGCTGCCGGAGGACGTAGGTCTTCTCCAGGGCCGACTTGCCGTTGCCGGACTCGCCGAGGACGAGCCAGTGCGGGGCCGGGAGTTGCTGGCCGTAGAGCTGGAAGGGGTCGTAGATGTAGCCCTTGCCGGAGTACACCTCGCGGCCGATGATGACGCCCGAGTCGCCGAGGCCGGGGGCGGCCGTGGGGAGGTAGACCGCCTGGGCCTGGCCGGTGGAGGTGCGCACCGGTGAGCGGGTCGTCTCGACCTTCCCGAAGAGGAAGGACGTGAAGGCTTCGGTGAGGACGGACAGCGGGTCCCTCATCAGCGCATCAGCCTCTACCTTCGGATTCCGGTGGCGAAGGGCAGTGTGTTCACGAAGGCGCGGTGGTGCTCGCGGTCGCACCACTCCAGCTTCAGGTACGACTTTCCGGCGGACGCCCTTATCGTGCGCTTGTCGCGGTTGAGGGCCTCCGGGGTGCGGGAGGAGACGGTGATGTAGCCGACCAGGTTGACGCCGGCCGCGCCGCTGGCCAGGTCCTCGCCGCGCTGGTCGAGGCGGGTGTGGGCGGCGATGTCGCGGGGGTCGACGGTCCGGTTCATCTTGGCGGCGCGGGACGCCTCCGCCTCGTCGTTGGTCTTCTCCGTGAGCATGCGTTCGATGGCGACCTCGGTGGGTTCCAGGTCCATCGTCACGGCGACCGTGCGGATGACGTCCGGGGTGTGGACCAGGAGGGGCGCCAGGAAGTTGACGCCGACCGGGGTCATCGGCCACTCCTTCACCCAGGCCGTGGCGTGGCACCAGGGCTCTCTGGTGCTGGACTCGCGGGTCTTGGCCTGGAGGAACGTGGGCTCCATGGCGTCCAGTTCGGCCGGCCAGGCGTTGCGCTGGGTCATCGCCTGGATGTGGTCGATGGGGTGGTCCGGGTCGTACATGGAGTGGATCAGGGATGCGAGGCGGCCCTGGCCGAGGGGCTGGCGGACGCGGATGTCCGCTTCCTGGAGGCGGGAGCAGATGTCCGTGAGTTCGCGGGCCATGACGACCGCGAGACCGGCGTCGCGGTCCAGTTTGCGGCCGGACCGGGGGCGGGCCGCGCGGGCCATCGCCTGGGCCTCGGCGGCCAGTTCGCGGGAGTAGTGCATGCAGGCGACCAGGTAGGCGCGGTGCTGCTCGCTGCTGGTGGAGACCATGGACTGGAGCTGGTCGTAGGAGCGGGACAGCCAGTCCGGGGCCTTGTCGTCGCCGCGCTGGGCGACGTCCTTGGCGTGTGCGTCGGGGTCGGCGGGGAGGGTGCGGGCGAGCATCTGGAGGCGGGTGACGAAGCCGTCGCCGTTCGCCACGTGCTTGAGGAGGGTGCCGAAGCGGTCGACGAGGGCTTCCTGGTCCTCGGAGTCGCGCAGGCCGACGCCGGGGCCCTCGATCTCGATGGCGGCGGTGACCGTCTTGCGGTCCGCGTGCAGGAGTACGGCGATCTCGTCGGGGCCGAAGGGTGCGGCGAGCCAGTTGATGCGGCCGATGCCGGGCGGCGGTCCGACCTCGACCTCGCGGCCGTCGATCCGGGTGCCCGCCTCGGACGCGGTGGACCGGTAGACCGTGCCCTGGCGCAGGCTCCGCTTGTAACTGCGGTTGATCTCGAACCACTTGTAGAACGTACGGCGCTTGTACGGCACGTAGACCGCGGCCAGTGCGAGCAGCGGGAAGCCCATCAGCAGGACGATCCGCAGGGAGAGGACCGGGACGAGGAGCCCGCACATCATGCCGAGGAACGCGCCCGCGATGATGAGCGCGATCTCGCCGGACTCACGGTTCCTGCCGATGATCGCGTTCGGCCTGGCGCGGCCGATGAGATACGTACGGCGGGGCGTGATCGGATGGGACAGGTGGGACTCTGTCGTCAACGCCCTTCACCTCCCGAGCTGTTGTTGCGGGTGTTGCTGGCGTGCGGGGTGTTCGCCGGGCTGGGCGCGCGGGGTGCGGGTGCGGCGGAGGGGACAGTTCCGCCGCCACCACCGTTCGGGGTGCGCGTGCTGTGCGCGGCGACGCCGCCCGAGGCGGGGTTGGACGGGCGGGCACCGGAGGCGCCGGAACCGCCGCCGCCCCCGCCGCCGTTGTTGTCGGCGCGGGCGCTGTGGGTTCTGATGCCCTGGGCGACGAGGTTGGCGGGGCTGCTGATGACGGCGGCGGCCTTGCCTTCGGCGCCCTGCATGATGCGGTTGCTGCGGCCGGCCGCGATCTCGTCGCCGAAGCCGGGGACGAAGCGGTAGATCATCGCGCTGGCGAAGATGGCGAGCAGGATGATGGCGAGGCCGGAGACGACGGCGGAGAAGGCGTCGGGGCCGCCGTCGGAGGACAGGGCGCCGGCGAGGCCGAGCACTATCACGATGACCGGTTTCACGAGGATGACGGCGATCATGATGCCGGCCCAGCGGCGGACGTGGCCCCACAGGTTCTTGTCGACGAGGCCGGCGTAGACGACGGTGCCGAGGAGGGCGCCGACGTAGAGCAGGGCGGCGCGGATGACGAGCTCCAGCCACAGGACGCCGGCGGCGAGGATGCTGACCAGGGAGGCGACGATCAGCATGATCGGGCCGCCGCCGATGTTGTCGCCCTTGTTGAGGGCGGCGGAGAAGGTGCCGAAGAACGTGTCGGTCTGGTCGCCGGTGGTCTTGGCGAGGACGTCGGTGACGCCGTCGGTGGCCGAGACGACCGTGTAGAGGATCAGGGGGGTGAAGGCGGAGGCCAGGACGGTGAGCCAGAGGAACCCGATGGCTTCGGAGATGGCGGTGGACAGGGGGACCCCGCGCACCGCCCGCTTCGCCACGGCCAGCAGCCACAGCAGCAGGGTGAGGATCGTCGAGGCGGCGAAGACGACGGCGTACTGCTGGAGGAACTTCTCGTTGGTGAAGTCGACGTTGGCGGTCTCCTTGACGGCACCGCTGAGCTTGTCGACGGTCCAGGAGGCGGCCTTGGCGCAGCCCTGGGCGAGGGAGGAGAGGGGGTCGAGGGTGGAGGTGAGGGGATCGGTGGAGCTGCCGCTGCTGCCGCCGGAGCCGCTCTCGCAGAGCTGCAGGGACGGGCCGCTCATTCCGGCGCAGTTGCCGCCGCTCTGGGTGGGAGAAGGGCTGGCGGTGGCGGAGGCGCTGGGTGAGGGGTCCGCGAAGGCGCGGGTGGCCAGGAGGACGGCGGAGGTCTGCACGCAGGCCACCAGTCCGGTCAGCTTGAGCACGTGGTGCCGGCTAGCGGGCATAGGTGAACCCTCCGAATTCCTGGACCGCCTTGGTGATCTCGTCGGTTCCGGACACGGGGTTGTCGCCGGTGACCGGGGTGGGGCCGGTTCTCTGACTGGATCCCAGGACCTTCCAGTCGCCGTCGCTCCAGTTCAGCTTGATGGTGACGGTGAACCAGTTGCTGGTGACGGGGTTGGTCGACTTCTCGCCGGACATGCCGAACAAACCGTTGCACCAGACCTCGACGGTGGCGGCGCCGGTGCTGTACGACGTGACCTTGGCGCCGGCCGGCAGTGTGCGGCTGACGAAGGTGCTGCCCTGGGGAGCCGTGCCGTCGGCGTTGAGGCCGGCCTTCTTCAGGAAGTCGGTGGAGTAGTCGGTGTCGAAGCCGGACTGCATGCTGTTCATGACGCTGGGGTCGGCGACGGTCTGCACGATCGAGTGCCGGGTCGCGGTGATGAACATGCCGTCGGAGCCCAGCGCCGTCGCGTAGTTGGCCGCGGCGCTCTGGGCGCCCTGCTGGCTGTGCGCGTATCCCGTCGGGATGCCGTCGCTCTTCGTCTCCACCGGCTTGGTCCCGCTGGCCGCCGTCGAGGACGTCACCGGCTGTCCGGCGTTGCCGTTGCTGCCGGTGTCGGTGCTGTCCGAGGAGCCGTCGTTGCCGCCTCTGTTCGCGAACGCGATCGCCGCGATCAGGAGGACGACCACGCCGACGACCGTGACCAGGCTCCGTGAGGAGGAGCGGCCGCCGCGGCGGGCGCCGCCGTAGGGGTCGTCGGGAAGGCGGGTGCGGGTGTGGCCGGTCTCCGGGTAACCGGGCTCGTCTCCGAGGCTCATGCCGGGTACTCCCCCTCCACGTCGTACCGGAACGCGTAGCAGTACGACGGTAGCCGTGCTGGTTCCCGCGCGGGCGCGGTGTGGTGACTCGACATCAGGGAAACGCAACCTCGGAACGGGGGATGAAGAGGTCCAGGCGGCTAGACGGCCATGCCGTACACGATGGTGAACAGGGTGCCGAGGGAGCCGATGATGAAGACTCCGGTGAGGCCGGCGATGATGAGGCCCTTGCCCTGTTCGGCGCTGAAGGTGTCGCGGAGGGCTGTGGCGCCGATGCGCTGTTTGGCGGCTCCCCAGACGGCGATGCCGAGGCAGAGCAGGATGGCGACGGCCATGACCACCTGGATCATCGTCTTCGCCTCGTTGCCCAGGCTGCCGAAGGGGCCCCAGTCCGGAGCGATTCCGCCGATGATGGTGTTGATGTCACCCTTGTCGGCTGCAAGGAACATGTAAGTCACCGCCCCTGGTGGGTAGTTATGTCCGCCCCTGCCGGGTGCAGAGGTCACGCATCATTGTCGCCGACAACGTCGCCGGAGTATGTCGACTTGACGTCATTGATTGGCGGGTTTCGTATGAAGGCATCGTACGGTCACTCTGTGTATCACGGCAGGTCACGCCGGGCAATGAGGCCTGGGCGAAACCTGTCGTGTGGTTCCGTCGTTGACCCCTTTTACGACCTGGCACGGTTTATGACGGCCAGTCGGGTGAATGCCACCGTCTCGATGTTCTCATGACGAACGGGCCGCGGCTGGTTGCCGCGACCCGTCACAGAAGGGGAGCCGGTACTAGTTGGCGAAGGCGCTGATGCCCTCGGGGGTGCCCCAGCCGGTCGGGCCGTCGTAGCCGGTGGTGGCGGTGCAGAAGTACGAGGTGGTGCAGGTGCCGTTGTTGCCGCTCGTTACGTCGTTGAGGGACGAGGTGCCCGCGTAGTCGTACGGGTACTGGGCGGGGTAGGTGCCGCTGGCCGGGGTGCCGGCGAGGGCGTAGACGCCGGCGATGATCGGCGCGGAGACGCTGGTGCCGCCGAAGGTGTACCAGCCGGCGGTGACGCCGTAGGAGTCGTAGACGGAGACGCCGGTCGCCGGGTCGGCCACCGCGGAGACGTCGGACTCCATGCGCTTGGTGCAGCCGGTGTCGGTCTGCCAGCTGGGCTTGGCGTCGTAGGAGGAGCAGCCGGAGCCGGTGCCCTCGGTGCTGGACGTCTTCCAGACGGTCTCGGTCCAGCCGCGGGTGGTCGAGGAGGTGGACAGCTTGGTGCCGCCGACCGCGGTGACGTACCGGGAGGTCGCCGGGTACTCGGCGCCGTAGGCGCTGTCACCGGAGGAGACGGTGATGGCTACGCCCGCGTGGTTGTAGTACGAGGTGTCGTACGTGGTCTGGGAGGAGGACTCGGAGCCGCCGTAGCTGTTGGAGACGAACTTGGCGCCGAGGGCGACGGCCTCGTTCTCCGCGGTGCCGAGGTTGGCGTAGCTGGCGCTGGTGGCCTCGACGAGCGTGATGTTGCACAGCGGGCAGATCGCGGATGCCATGTCGAGGTCGAGGGAGATCTCCTCGGACCAGCCGGCGTCGGACGTGGGCAGCGAGGTGGTGGAGCCGGTCTGGCTGACCTTCTTGAAGCAGCCGTTGGCCGTCGTGCAGGCCGACAGGCCGTAGTACGAGCGGTAGGTGGCGAGGTCCGCCTCGGCGTTCGGGTCGTTGTACGCGTCGACGATCGCGATGGTCTCGCCCGAGCCGTTGGAGGCGGCGGCGGAGGTCAGGCCGTAGGCCGACCGGAGGTTGGTCGGGCTGTAGCCGGAGGGGGTGGAGGCGTCGGCGGCCTTGGGGGTGATGCCGGTCCTCGCGGCCTGCATCTTCTGGAAGGCGGTGAGGCCGCCGGTGACACGGTAGGACTTGCAGGTGAGGTCACCCGTGTGCTTGGGGGTGGCACAGGGGGTCGAGACGTAGGTCACCTTGCTGGACGCGGTGGAGGCCGCGTCGGCCTGGACGGCGGTGCCGAAGCCGGTGAAGACCAGCGCGGCCGTGGCCGCTGCGGCGGCGCCGATGCGGCGCCAGCCACCGCGTGCGGACGGTCTGTTGGGGGGAGTGGAACGCATACGTGCAGCCTCCTGAGTTCCGGAACGGGGGTTGGAACAGGGGCGGTGCGGGTGCGATCTGGTGCGTTCGCCGCCGGTGCGGGTTCCCCGGCGGCGAGGGCGGCGGCCCGCGAAGAGAATCCTTTGTTGAGTACGCGACAACAAGAGGCTGCTGGAATCCTGACTTCCGCATTGCTGAACGAGGCCTTCGCGTGACCCTTCGATGGCTGTCCGTTGTCTTGCGGGTGGCGGGTACTTGACTCAACTCACAGGAGATGCATGGGAGTTGCCAAGGACATGAAAAACGGGCCACGGCCGGATGCCGTGGCCCGTCTCTCTTTCCCTGCCGCCGAGGGGACCCCACGTCCCCCTTACGGTGGCGGCTCCCCGTGACCCGACGGGGAGGTCGATCCGAAGGGCTCAGCCGGTGAAGGCGTCGGTCCCCTCGGGGGTGCCCCAGCCGGTCGGGCCGTCGTAGCCCGACTTGGCGGTGCAGTAGTACGAGGTGGAGCAGGTGCCGTTGTTGCCGCTCGTCACGTCGTTCAGGGCGGAGGTGCCGGCCGCGGCGTAGGGGTACTCGGCCGGGTAGTCGCTGCTGCCGGGGGTGCCGGCCAGGGCGTAGACCGAGGCGATCAGCGGCGAGGAGGCGCTGGTGCCGCCGTAGGTGTTCCAGCCGGTGCCGTCGGAGCCGTAGCTGTCGTAGACGGAGACGCCGGTGGCCGGGTCGGCGACCGCCGAGACGTCGGCGATCATGCGCTTGGAGCAGCTGGTGTCGGTCTGCCAGGTGGGCTTGGCGTCGTAGGCGGAGCAGCCGGAGCCGGTGCCCTCGGTGCTGGACGTCTTCCACACCGACTCGGTCCAGCCGCGGCTGTTGGAGGAGGTCTTCAGGGCGGTGCCGCCGACGGCGGTCACGTAGCGGGAGGCGGCCGGGTACTCGGCGCCGTAGCCCTCGTCACCGGCGCTCGCGGTGATGGCCACGCCCGCGTGCTTGTAGTACGAGGTGTCGTACGAGGTGTCCGAGGAGGACTCGGAGCCGCCGTAGCTGTTCGAGACGAACTTGGCGCCCAGCTTGACGGCCTCGTTCACCGCGGTGCCCAGGTTGGCGTCGGAGGCGGACTTGGCCTCGACGAGCAGGATGTTGCAGTTCGGGCAGGTCGCGCTGACCATGTCGAGGTCGAGGGACTCCTCGCCGGCCCAGCCGCTGTCGGCGGAGGGGAGGGAGGTGGTGGAGCCGGTCTGGGAGACCTTCTTGAAGCAGCCGTTGTCGGTCGTGCAGTCCGACAGGCCGTAGTACGACCGGTAGGTGGCCAGGTCCGCCTCGGCGTTCGGGTCGTCGTAGGCGTCGACGATGGCGACGGTCTCGCCCGAGCCGTTGGAGGCGGCGGCGTCCGTCAGGCCGTAGGCGGACTGGATGTCCGAGGGGCCGTATCCGGTGGGGGAGGCGGAGGCGGCGTTCGGCTTGACGGTCTTCGGGGTGGTGCCCCGGAGGGCGGCCTGCTTCTCCATGAAGGCGGTGGTGCCGCCGGTGACCCGCAGGGCGTTGCAGGCGGCGAAGCCCTTCTTCGGGGTGGCGCCGCAGCCGGCCTTCTCGTACTGGACGTGGGCCTTGGCGACCTGGGCGGCGATGGCCTTGGTGCTGACCTTGTGGGCCGTGGCGGGGGTCGCGGTGGCCGCGGTGGCGGTGGCCGCGGTGCCGAGGCCGGCGGCCAGGAGTGCGGCGGTGGCCGCGGCGGCGGAGCCGATACGGCGCCATCTACCGGCTATGTGGGGGGAGTTGGGCGTACGCAACGTACAGCCTCCTGGGAGAGGTTGGGACAGAGGCCTGCGGGTGGGGGAACCACCGGTGTGGTGGCCGGTGGGGGCGGCGGCCCGCGACGAACCATTCCCTTGTTGAGTACGCGACAACAAGGTGGATTTCGGAATCCTGACTTCCGCGTTACTGAAGGGCGGGTGGGGCTTACTGATCATTGGGGGCTGGATGGCCGGAAGTTGGGGTCCGGTTGACCTGAAGCCCGTCCGGGGTGGGGCTCAATGCGCGTTGATCGGGGCGTACCGAGCGGCCGCGAGCCCTCAAGTGGACCGGAATCAGCGGGGCTTGAGGCCGTGCAGGAGGAGGTGGATGTGCTGCTCCAGGCCGGCCAGGACCACGTCCGGCCGCAGGGTGCCGTTGGTGGCCAGCGCGGCCAGGCCGTGGACGCCGGCCGCGGCCGCGAGGGTGACGGCCTCCGGGTCGCCCTGGACGATCTCGCCGCGCTGCTGGGCGTCGGCGACCAGCTGCACGAAGGAGCCCAGCGAGAGCTCGGCGGAGGCGGCCAGTTCGGTGCCGAGGTCCGGGTCGTGCTTGCGGGAGTACATCAGCTCCAGCAGCTCGGGGTTGTCGACGGCGAAGGTGACGTAGGCGCGGGCGAGCGCGGTCATGCGCGGTTCGAGGGCGGTGTCCGGGCGGTTCGCCGCGGCCAGGGCCTGGTTCAGGCGCTCGAACCCGCTGAGGGTGAGCGCGTCCAGCAGGGCCTGCTTGTCCTTGAAGTGCCGGCCGGGGGCGGCATGGCTCACCCCGGTGTCACGTGCCAGTTCGCGCAGGGACAGGGCGGCGGTGCCCTTCTCGCGCAGGGTGCGCTCGGCGCCGGCGAGCAGGGCGGCGCGCAGGTCTCCGTGGTGGTAGGGGCGGCTTCGCGACATGGGTGCCATCGTAACCCGATGTTGTCGTTGACAGCATTGTTGTCGACGCCTACATTGGCGCCATGGCTGAGAAGAATCGCACATGGAACGCGTCCGACCTGCCCGCTCTCTCCGGCCGTACGGCCGTGGTCACCGGCGCCAACAGCGGCATCGGCTTCACCGCCGCGGACGCGCTGGCCCGGGCGGGTGCGCATGTGGTGTTCGCGGTACGGGACCCGGAGCGCGGGCGCGCGGCCGCGGCCAGGGTGAACGGCAGCACCGAGGTCCGCCGCCTGGACCTGGCCGACCTGTCCTCGGTACGGGAGTTCGCCGCGGGCTGGGACCGGCCGCTGGACCTCCTGATCAACAACGCGGGCGTGATGATGCTCCCGGAGCTGCGCACCGCGGACGGCTTCGAGATGCAGTTCGGCACCAACCACCTGGGCCACTTCGCACTGACGAACCTGCTGCTGCCGTACGTCACGGACCGCGTGGTCACGGTCTCCTCGGGCCTGCACCGGAGCGGCGACGGAGTGATCCACTTCGACAACGTGAACCTCAAGGGCAGCTACAACCCGACCCGCGCCTACGCCCAGTCCAAGCTGGCGAACCTGCTGTTCGTGCTGGAACTCCAGCGCCGGCTGACGGAGGCCGGCTCCCGTGTCCGCGCGCTCGCCGCCCACCCCGGCTACGCGAACACCAACCTGCAGAGCCACCACGCCAACCCGGTGGCCCGCCAGGTCCTGCGGCTCAGCAACCGCCTCGTCGCCCAGGACGACCGCGCGGGCACCCTGCCCACGCTGTACGCGGCGACCCAGGACCTGCCGGGCGCGAGCTACGTCGGCCCGGACGGCCTCGGCGAGATGCGGGGCGCGCCGACCCTGGTCGGCCGCAGCGCGGCGGCCAGCGACCCGGCGGCGGCCCGCAGGCTGTGGACGCTGTCGGAGGAGATGACGGGCGTGACGTGGGCGCCCGGGGCGGGAGCCGCGTGAACGTCGTGAACACCACGGCCGGGTGACCGCCCAGGTGGTGGACGTGCGGCGGGACTGTCCGCGCGGCCGGATACGGTGAGCGCTCACGACCGACACGACGGATACGACGGCCTTCCGGGAGGTGGCGCGGTGGGCGCCGTGGACTTCACCCTCACCGGACGTACGGCCCTGGTGACCGGCTCCGTGCGGGGGCTGGGCCTGGAGATGGCGCGGGGCCTGGCGGGCGCCGGCGCGCGGGTGGTCCTCAACGGCCGGGACGCGGCGACGCTTCAGGCGGTGGCCTCCCGGCTGCGCGAGGAGGACGGCCTGGACGTGACGGGCGCGGCCTTCGACGTCACCGACCGGGAGGCGGCCGAGGAGGCGGTGACCGCCGTCGGCGCGATCGACATCCTGGTCAACAACGTGGGCCACCGGGACCGCCGGGGCGTCGAGGAGATGGCCCCGGAAGAGCTGTCCGCGCTGCTCGACGTCCACCTGACGTCGGCGTACGCGCTGAGCCAGACGGTCGCCCGGGGCCTGGCCGCGCGGGGCACGCCGGGCCGCATCATCAACGTCTCGTCCGTCGTCGGCCAGCTCGGCCGCATCGGCGACGTCGCCTACGCCACGGCGAAGGCGGGCCTGGACGGACTGACCCGGGCGCTCGCCGCCGACCTGGGCCCGAGCGGTACGACGGTGAACTCCGTCGCCCCGGGCACCTTCGCGACGGACGTCAACGCGGAACTCGCCGAGGACCCGGAGTGGGAGCGCTGGCTGCGCACCCGCACCGCCCTGGGCCGCTGGGGCCGCCCGGCGGAGATCGCGGGAATCGTCGTCTTCCTGGCGAGCGACGCAGCGTCCTTCATCACGGGGCAGACCATCGCGGTGGACGGGGGGATGACGACGACGTTCTGAGCGTGAGTCCCGCCGGAGCTCTGCTGACCGGAGAGGCCTCGCCGCCCGTCAGGTCATCGGCACCGACGGGCAGAGAACGGAAGATCCCCTGATCGCTCTCGTGGTACTCGGCGATCGCCCGGGCGCAGAGTGTTTCGAGGCCCCGTATGTCCAGAGCGCGGTTCCCGCCGTCGAGATCTCTGATCCTCGAAGGGATGCCGAGCAGCCCGCTGACCGTGTCGAGGTGTCCTCTGAACAGCTGGTCGTCTCTGGTATCTGGGCTAGTCGATTTTGTACGTGGTGCGGTCGTACTCCTGTGAAATCAGTGCGAGACGGTGTGCCGTCCACAGTTCCGTGTCGTCACTCAGGCTCGTCCTTCCCGCACGACGGACCAGCTTCGCGCTCTCGTATTCGAGGTGCAGCACGGCATCTCCCGGCACCTGTTCGAGCAGCCGGGACGTGAGCAGCACGACCCCTGCGGTGACGCCGGACGGCCGCAAGGGCGGTTCCCGGGAAAAACTCAGTGAAGTCGGGAACCGTTTCTCACCTTTGTGGGAGACAGTAGGGCCTGATGAAGCGCACCTCACGCATCTCTGCCACCTCGCGACGCGTCGCGCTCTGCGGTGTGGTCGTGCTGGCCGCCATGTCGGCCTCCGTCGCGGCCGCCGACGAGGCCGCGGGGCCGTTCGGGGTGACCGCGGTGGTCGGGACCACGGCGGAAAGCGCCCGGGTCGGGGCGCTGTTCGGCGCCGACAAGGCCGGCAGCCTGTCCGGCAACCACTTCTGCACCGCCTCCGTCGTGCACAGCCCGCAGCGGGACCTGATCGTCACCGCCGCGCACTGCATCGACGGGGACGGAGACGCCACGGGGCTCGTGTTCGTGCCGGGATACCGGGACGGGCAGGCGCCGTACGGGGTGTGGAAGATCGGGAAGCGGTACCTGCCCGACGGGTGGGCCCACGGGCAGAGCGAGGACAGCGACGTCGCCTTCGCCGCCGTGGAGGAGAGGGACGGGAAGCGGGTCGAGGACGTGACCGGGAGCAACCGGTTCGCCGCGGGTGTGGCCACCGGCGCCACCGCCGTCACCGTCACCGGCTACCCCGACTCCCGTGAGGTGCCGGTCAGCTGCACCAACAAGCCGGTCCCGCACAGCGCCACCCAACAGCGCATCGACTGCCCCGAGTTCACCGGCGGTACGAGTGGGAGTCCGTGGGTGAACGGGGACCACGAGGTGGTCGGAGTGCTGGGCGGGCACGAACAGGGCGGCCTGACCCCCGACGTCTCGTACAGCGTGGTGCTCGGCCGGGAGGCCGCCGAGCTGTACAAGGACGCCACCGGCGGCTGAGCCGACGGGCTGAGGGGGCGTCATGTGCGCCGTCTTCCTGTGAAATAGCGCCACTCTCGGCCGAAATGGCGTTGAACAGCCCTGGCATGGGGGAGGGTTGGGGCGTGCGGAAAGTATGGGTGATCGGTGGCGCGACGGCGGCGCTCGGGCTGAGTTTCGTCATGCTGCTCGTCGTCGGCGTGTACGTCGTCGCCGGGAACCTTCTGGGCGAGGTCGGCGGCACCGGCAAGACCCTGGCCAAGGGCGCCGTACCCGCCGCGTACCAGACGCTCGTGCAGAAGTGGGGCAACCTCTGCTCCGCCCTCAACCCCGCCCTGCTCGCCGCACAGCTCTACCAGGAGAGCGGGTTCAACCCGAAGGCGCAGAGCCCGGCGGCCGCGCAGGGGATAGCCCAGTTCATCCCGGGGACCTGGGCCACCCACGGCATCGACGGGAACGGCGACGGGGTCCGCGACGTCTGGGACCCGAACGACGCGATCCCGTCGGCCGCCTCCTACGACTGCCAGCTCGCCTCCTACGTCAAGGACGTGCCCGGCAACGTCTCCGACAACATGCTCGCGGCCTACAACGCGGGGGCGTACGCGGTCATCAAGTACAAGGGCGTGCCGCCGTACAAGGAGACCCAGAACTACGTCAAGACCATCACCACCCTGGAGGAGAGCTTCGCCGCGCCCGTCAGCCGGCTCTCCCCGACCAAGCAGGCCGCCGGGGCCATCAACTACGCCCAGAACAAGCTCGGCACCCCCTACCTCTGGGGCGGCAACGGCACCGCCGCGGACGGCGGCCGCTTCGACTGCTCCGGGCTGACCAAGGCGGCGTACGCGAGCGTCGGGATCACGCTGCCGCGGGTCGCCAACGACCAGTACAACGCCGGGCCGCATCCCTCCCGCAAGGAGCTGCTCCCGGGAGACCTCGTCTTCTTCTCCACCGACCTCTCGAACTCCCGCGCCATCCACCACGTGGGGATCTATGTCGGTGGCGGCTACATGATCGACGCGCCCTACACCGGGGCCGTGATCCGTTTCGACCCCATCGACTCGGCCGACTACTTCGGGGCCACCCGGGTCACCGAGGATGGCGCGAAAGCGCTCCCCACGACGGTGTGAACCGAGCGTATAACCCACCCCCTGAGCTGGGGGTTTGTGTCTCTCTTCGATAACGTCTGCGTGATCATTCGGTGGAACCTGGAACGTAGTGGTGTGGGCCGTGCGTTCCTGTTGACGTAGCCGACCACGGGGGTGGCAGCGAGCGACGCACAGCAGGTGCGTCCCGGAAAGACGACGAAGGGGCCGCAGCGCGATGGCTGTAATCGCCGAATCCGGATCGAACCCCGACGTCGACCTGCTCTACGACATCAACGGCCTGGCCAAGGACGCACCGCACTGGTTCGACCGGGCCATGGAGTTCGTCGGGGAGTACGGGCTGCTGGTCGCGATGGTGCTGCTGGTGGTGTGGTGCTGGTGGTCCGTACGGCGCCGGGGGGCCGAGGACGCCGCGTCCACGATGGCCGCGCTGGTGTGGGCGCCGCTCGCCGCCGCGATCGCCGTCCTCGTGAACGTTCCCATCCGCGGCTTCGTCGAGCGGCCCCGGCCGTTCCTCACCCACCAGGGACTCGACGTCCTCGTCTCCGGCAAGACCGACTACTCCTTCGTGAGCGACCACGCGACGATCACCATGGCGATGGGGGTCGGGCTGTTCGTCGCCAACCGGAGGTTCGGGCTGGCGGGGATCGGACTGGCGCTGGCGGAGGGGTTCTGCCGGGTGTACATGGGGGTGCACTACCCGACGGACGTCGTCGGGGGGTTCGCCCTGGGCACGGCGGTCGTCCTTCTCCTCTCCCCGCTGGCGACCGCCTTGCTGACGCCGGTGCTGAAGGCGGTGGAGGGCTCGGCGCGGGTGGGGTGGATCGTGCGGGGACGGTCGGCGCGGGTGGGACTGGTGCCGGGGGGCCGTACGACGGTGGAGTCGGAGGAGCGGGACCTGGCGGCGTAGGCGGGGCTGAGGTGGGGGGTGGGGACGCTTACCGGCGCCGGCAGGGTGCCGCTGCGCCCACCCGTGCCGCCCCAGCGGCACGACTGCCCGCAGCTGAGTAGCCCCGTAAGGGGCGCTGGGGGTCCCCCCGGCCGAAGGCTGGGGGAGGAACTGCGCGACCAGCCCCCGCGCACCCGCGGGTACGCAACCCGCCGAGCCACCCCTCCCTACAACCCCTGCGCGTACGAGAAGAACCGCTGCGGGTCGTACTGCTTCTTCACCGTGCCCAGCTTCGTCGCGGCGTCGCCGTAGTACGCCTTCTTCCAGTTCGTCAGCGTCGGGTCCGTGTAGTTCTGGTAGGCCGCGCCGGAGGCATACGGCTTCATCGCCGTGTGCGCCGCGTTCAGCCAGGCCTGGCCGGTGCTGCCGGAGGCCCCCGCCCCCCAGGACACGATGTACTGCGCCAGCATCCGCGACCGGCGGTGCACGAACGCCGTCGCCGTCGGCGAGACCCGGTTCACCGCCCCGCCCAGCGCCGTGAACGCGATGCTGCCCGCGCCTCCCCGGACCGCGGAGATCTGCCGCAGGGCGGTCTGGATGCCGGCCGCCGACAGGGAGCGGTCGAAGAAGTCGGAGCGGGCCGTGTAGGTCTCGCGGCCGAGCTTGCCCTGGGGGGAGCGGCCGGGGGTGGAGCCGGGCAGGTGGCACTGGGGCTCGGTGGAGAAGGAGGAGCAGCCGGCGTAGATCTCCATCGCCTCCTCGTAGCCGTGGCGGCGCAGGGAGACGGAGGAGGCGTTGGCGCCGGCCGCGTGGGCGAGGGCGTCCACGGCGTTCTGGAGTTCGCCGTAGGTGCCCATGGAGAAGCAGGCCACCGAGACGCGCGGGCCGCTGCCCGAGTTCTCCAGGTGCAGGGAGGACCAGATCTCGTCCGGCTGGGAGGGGCCCCACTCCTGCCAGGCCTTGAGGACCTGCGCCGCCTTCGCCCACGGCCAGGTCAGGTACGCCGTCACGCCCTGCGGGGTCGGGTGGGTCCTGAACTGCAGCTCCGTCACGACGCCGAAGTTGCCGTTGCCGGCCCCGCGCAGTGCCCAGAAGAGGTCCTTGTTGGTGCTCGCGTTGGCGACCACCTGCGTGCCGTCCGCCGTGATCAGCGTCGCCTGGGTGAGGCTGTCGCAGGTCAGGCCGTACGCGCGGGACGCGACCCCGTGGCCGCCGCCGAGGACCAGGCCGGAGACGCCGACGGTGGGGCAGGAGCCCGCCGGTATGGTCACGCTCTTGGCCGCCAGGGCCCGGTAGACGTCGATCAGCTTGGAGCCGGCGCCGACGACCGCCGTGCCGCCGCTGACCCGGATGCGGTTCAGCTTGGAGACGTCGAGTATCAGGCGGCCGTCGCCGGAGGAGTAGCCCGCGTAGGAGTGGCCGCCGTTGCGGATCGAGACCTTCAGCGCGTGCGCCTGGGCGTACGCCAGGGTGGTGCGGATGTCGTCGGCGTGCGCCACGTACGCGACGGCCGCCGGCTTCAAGCCGTCGAAGCGGGTGTTGTAGAGCTGGTGGGCCGTCGTCCAGGCGGCCTCGCCGGGGCGGACCAGGGTGCCGTCCAGGGCGTGGGCGAGGGCGGTCCAGTTGGCCGCGGCCGCTGCGCTGGTGGTCTTCAGCGCCGTACGAGAGGATGTGGTCGCGAGTGGCGCGCCGGTCGTGTGGGATGCGGTGGCGCCGCCGGAGCTGCACCCCGTCAGTGCGGTCGCCGCGAGGGTGGCCGCCCCGCCCGCTATGAAGGTACGCCGTTCCATGCCCGTGCCTTTCGTCGGCTGTCGTGGGACGAGACGACGTTCTGTCGCACACGGGTTCCCGTCCGGTGCGACGAACGCTGTGACGTCGTAACGGCTGTGATGCCGAACGCCGAAGACTTGTTCGCTTAACCCGGCCGTTGGAACCAGCGCGTGCCCTCACCGTGAGCGTTCCGTGACCTAACCGGGTCGACGGCAGGGGTTCACCCCCCGTTCACCTATGGCCATCGGCCGCTTCACCTGTTCTGCCTAATTTCGGCCGTACCGGGTGCGGTGAGCGGTCGTTAATGCGCAGTGCAGGAGGCCCTCGCCCACCACCTACTTCGCACGCCGCCGAAGGTGGCGCCTCTGGAAGGAACCCCCGAAAGTGAAGCTTCAGCGCAAGAACCGGCTGCGCGCCCTGTCTCTCGGTGCTGTCGCCGTCTCCGGCGCCCTGGCCCTCACGGCGTGCGGCTCGGACGACAACGGTGGCAGCAGCGGTTCGAGCACGTCTTCGGCCTCCGCCAACGCCAGCTCCATCAAGTGCGACAACGCCAAGGGCCAGCTGCTCGCCGACGGCTCCTCCGCGCAGAAGAACGCGATCGACGCCTGGGTGAAGAGCTTCTCGCAGGCCTGTGGTGTGCAGATCAACTACAAGGGCTCCGGCTCCGGTGCCGGTGTGACCGCCTTCACGCAGGGCCAGATCGCCTTCGCCGGTTCCGACTCGGCGCTGAAGCCCGAAGAGGTCACGGCCTCCAAGAAGGTCTGCTCCGGCGGCCAGGGCATCGACCTCCCGATGGTCGGCGGCCCGATCGCCCTCGGTTACAACGTCCCGGGTGTCGACAACCTGGTCCTGGACGCGCCGACGATCGCCAAGATCTTCGACAGCAAGATCACCAAGTGGAACGACGCGGCGATCAAGAAGCTGAACCCCTCCGCGAAGCTCCCGGACCTGAAGATCCAGGCGTTCCACCGCTCGGACGAGTCGGGTACGACGGACAACTTCACCAAGTACCTGATCGCCGCCACCCCGGACAACTGGAAGTACTCCGGCGGCAAGGCCTGGCAGGCCAAGGGCGGCCAGTCCGCTCCGCAGTCCGCGGGTGTCGCGCAGCAGGTCAAGCAGACCTCCGGCGCCATCGGCTACTTCGAGCTCTCCTACGTCACGGACGGCGTCAAGGCCGTCTCGATCGACACGGGTGCCAGCAAGCCGGTCGCCCCGTCCACCGAGTCCGCCACCGCCGACATCGCGGCCGCCAAGGTCGTCGGCACCGGCAAGGACCTGTCGCTCCAGCTCGACTACAAGACCAAGGCCGAGGGTGCGTACCCGATGACCCTGGTCACGTACGAGATCGTCTGCGACGCGGGCAACAAGGCCGACACCCTCCCGGCGACCAAGGCGTTCCTGCGCTACATCGCCTCCGAGGACGGCCAGAAGGTCCTCTCCACGATCGACTACGCGCCCGTCCCCGACGAGATCATCGCCAAGGTCCGCACCACCATCGAGGGCCTGAGCTAAAGATCCGCGAGTGCGGCCGAGTTCCGGACGGAACCCGGCCGCACCGTCCGGTGCACCGCCGCCCGGAGCCGTACACCCCTACGTGCGGGGCGTTCGGCTCCTCCGAGCCGCCCCCGCAGGCGACTCCGCAGACCGGAGAACCCGATGGACATATCGACGCAGACAGCAGACGCATCTCCCCCTACGCCCCCACAGCCCTCCGCGGCCGAGCAGAAGCGCAACGCCCGCGGTGCCACCCGCCTCGGTGACCGGGTCTTCCTCGGACTCTCCCGCGGCTCCGGCATCCTGCTCCTGGTGGTCATGGCCGCGATCGCGGTCTTCCTCACCTACCGGGCCGCCCTCGCGATCAACCGCGACCACGGCAACTTCCTCACCACCTTCGAGTGGAACACCAACCTCATCCCGCCGACCTTCGGCATCGCGGTCCTCGCCTTCGGCACGATCGTCTCCTCGATCATCGCCATGGCCATCGCGGTCCCGGTCGCGGTCGCGATCGCGCTGTTCATCACGCACTACGCGCCGCGCCGCCTGGCCGGCCCGGTCGCCTTCGTGGTCGACCTGCTCGCCGCCGTGCCGTCCATCGTGTACGGCCTGTGGGGCGCCCTGATCCTCGTACCGCACATGACCGGCCTGTTCGGCTGGCTGGACGACTACTTCGGCTGGACCGGGATCTTCTCCTGGGACGGCGGTGCCCCGCGCTCGATCCTGACCGTCTCGATCCTGCTCGCGATCATGATCCTGCCGATCATCACCAACGTGAGCCGCGAGGTCTTCCGCCAGGTCCCGCAGATGCACGAAGAGGCCGCCCTGGCCCTCGGCGCCACCCGCTGGGAGGTCGTCCGCATGGCGGTGCTGCCCTTCGGGCGCTCCGGCGTGATCTCCGCCTCGATGCTCGGCCTCGGCCGTGCGCTCGGCGAGACGATGGCCGTCGCCACCGTGCTCTCCCCGGACTTCGACATCCACGCCAGCCTGCTCAACCCGGGCGGCGGCACCTTCGCCCAGAACATCGCCAGCAAGTTCGGCGAGGCGACCTCGGACGGCCGTGACGCGCTCATCGCCTCCGGTCTGGTCCTCTTCGTCATCACCCTGCTGGTCAACGGCGCGGCCCGCATCATCATCCAGCGCCGCGCAGAGTACTCGGGGGCCAACGCATGAGCACCGCAGCAGCCAGCACCCTGCGCGGTGCCACCCTCCCCAAGTGGTCCGCCTACGCCATCGTCGGCGGGGCCATCGTCCTCGGCGTGGCCATCGGCCTGGTCGGCGGCCTGGACAGCAAGGTCCAGTGGGGTCTGATCGCCGGCCTCCTCTACGTTCTCGGCACCTATGTGATCGCCGCCCGGGTCGAGGGCCGCCGGCAGGCCAAGGACCGCGTCGCGACCTCCCTGGTCTGGGTCGCCTTCGTGATCGCCGTGGTCCCGCTGGTCTCCCTGATCTGGGTGACCGTCTCGCGCGGTGTGAAGGTCCTGGACCCCTACTTCCTCTCCCACTCCATGGGGGTCGTCGCCGACTCGCAGCCCGGCGGCGGTGCCTACGCGGCCATCATCGGCTCCCTGGAGCAGGTTGGCCTCGCCACCCTGATCGGCGCCCCGATCGGCATCCTCACCGCGGTCTACCTCGTCGAGTACGGGCGCGGCCGCCTCGCCAAGTCCGTCACCTTCTTCGTGGACGTGATGACCGGTATCCCGTCGATCGTCGCGGGTCTGTTCATCCTCAGCCTCATGCTGATCTTCGACATGGAGCCGTTCGGCTTCGCCGGATCGCTGGCCCTGGCCATCCTGATGATGCCGGTGGTCGTGCGCTCCACCGAGGAGATGCTCAAGCTCGTCCCGAACGAGCTGCGCGAGGCGTCCCTGGCGCTCGGCGTGCCCAAGTGGCGCACCATCCTGAAGGTGGTCCTGCCGACTTCTATCGGCGGCATCACGACCGGTGTCATGCTGGCCATCGCCCGTATCGCGGGTGAGACCGCGCCGGTGCTGCTGCTGGTGTTCGGCAACCCGTTCATCAACAACAACCCCTTCGAGGGTGCGCAGTCGTCGCTGCCGCTGTTCATCTACCAGCAGTACGCGAACAGCGCCGGTGCCAACGCGGCCTACGACCGGGCCTGGGCGGCCTCGCTCACGCTGATCGCCTTCGTGATGATCCTGAACCTGGTGGCCCGCGGCATCGCCCGCTGGAAGGCCCCCAAGACCGGTCGCTGACCGGCCGACAGCGACCGACTCTCTGGAAGTGAAGAAGCAATGTCCAAGCGAATCGACGTAAGCGGGCTCACCGCCTACTACGGCTCCCACAAGGCCATCGAAGACATCTCGATGAACGTCGAGCCGCGCACGGTCACGGCGTTCATCGGCCCCTCCGGCTGCGGCAAGTCGACGTTCCTGCGCACGCTCAACCGCATGCACGAGGTCACCCCCGGCGGCCGCGTCGAGGGCAAGGTCCTCCTCGACGACGAGAACCTGTACGGCGCCAACATCGACCCGGTGGCGGTGCGCCGCGAGGTCGGCATGGTGTTCCAGCGCCCCAACCCCTTCCCGACGATGTCGATCTTCGACAACGTGGCGGCGGGTCTGCGCCTGAACGGCAACTTCAAGAAGAGCGAGCTCGGCGACATCGTCGAGAAGTCGCTCAAGGGCGCGAACCTCTGGAACGAGGTCAAGGACCGCCTGAACAAGCCGGGTTCCGGCCTCTCCGGTGGTCAGCAGCAGCGTCTGTGCATCGCCCGCGCGATCGCGGTCGAGCCGAACGTGCTGCTCATGGACGAGCCCTGCTCCGCCCTCGACCCGATCTCCACCCTCGCCATCGAGGACCTGATCGGCGAGCTGAAGGAGCGCTTCACGATCGTCATCGTGACGCACAACATGCAGCAGGCGGCGCGGGTCTCCGACCGTACGGCGTTCTTCAACCTGGCCGCGGTCGGCCAGCCCGGCAAGCTGATCGAGATCGACGACACGGAGCGCATCTTCTCCAACCCGTCGGTCCAGGCGACGGAGGACTACATCTCCGGCCGCTTCGGCTGAGCCGTACCTGACCCCTCGCGGTGCTGCATGGCGGTGCCACCGCGAGGACGCAAAGGGCCCGCCCCTGGCTCCCGGGGGCGGGCCCGTCTGCGTGTGCGCCCACTGATGGGGGCCGGTGGGTCGTGTGCCGGTGGGTCGTGTGTCGGGTGCGGGCCGGTGGGGGTTGTTCGCGCAGTTCCCCGCGCCCCTGACGGGGCGCGTGTTCGACGTCGGCTGCGAGTGGTACGTGGCTGGTCGTGCCCGCGCGGCGGCAGCCGCAGATCGAATACAGCCCGTGCCCCTTACGGGGCGATGGTGCTCGCCCCTCTACGAATCGAGTGGGGTGGGTCGTGCCCGCGCGGGGGAGCCGCATATCGGCACAGCCCCGTGCCCCTTGCGGGGCGATGGTCTGGCGGTGGCTCCACAGTGCTGTGTGCCGGGCGCCTGTCGGGCTCCTCGACCTCGCCTCTTCTGCAAACCGAGTCGGGTGGGCGGGTGGGCAGAGGTGGTTACAGGAACGCCAGGTCCACGACGCCGAAGGCTGCCGCTGCCACCAGGGCCGCTGCCGGCATCGTGATGAACCAGCCCATGACGATGTTCTTGGCCACGCCCCAGCGGACCGCGTTCACGCGCTTCGTCGCGCCGACGCCCATGATGGCCGAGGTGATGACGTGGGTGGTGGAGACCGGCGCCTTGAAGAGGTACGCCGTGGTGAACATGATCGACGCACCCGTCGCCTCGGCCGCGAAGCCCTGCGGGGGGTCGAGTTCGATGATCTTGCGGCCGAGGGTGCGCATGATGCGCCAGCCGCCCGCGTAGGTGCCGAGGGAGAGCATCACGGCACAGACGATCTTGACCCAGACCGGGATCGGGTCGCCGTACGTCTCGTGGCCGGAAATCACCAGTGCCATGACGACGACGCCCATCGTCTTCTGGGCGTCCTGGAGACCGTGGCCCAGGGCCATGCCCGCCGCGGAGACGGTCTGCGCGATCCGGAACCCGCGCTTGGCCTTGTGCGGGTTGGCGCGGCGGAAGGCCCACATGATGGCCGTCATGACCAGGTAGCCGAGGATGAGGCCGACCACCGGCGACAGGAACATCGGGATGATGACCTTGTCGACGACGCCGTTCCAGAGGACTTCCGTGCCGCCGGCCAGCGCCGCGCCCACCAGGCCGCCGAACAGCGCGTGGGAGGAGGACGAGGGCAGACCGAAGTACCACGTCACGAGGTTCCAGACGATCGCGCCGACCAGCGCCGCGAAGAGGATGCCCATGCCCTTGGAGCCCTGCGGCGTCGCGATCAGGCCCTCGCTGACCGTCTTCGCGACACCGGAACCCAGGAAGGCACCCCAGAGGTTCATGACGGCCGCCATGGCCAGCGCCGCCCGGGGCGTCAGCGCCCGGGTGGAGACCGAGGTCGCGATGGCGTTCGCCGAGTCGTGGAAACCGTTCGTATACGTGAAGAAGAGCGCGACCAGGATGGTCACGACGAGCGCGAAGGTGTCCATCGACGGTTCAGGACTCCTTGACGGCGATGGTCTCCACCGTGTTCGCCACGTGCTCGAACGCGTCCGCCGCCTCTTCCAGGACGTCCACGATCTGCTTGAGCTTCAGCACCTCGATCGCCTCGTACTTGCCGTTGAAGAGGTGCGCGAGAAGCTTGCGGTGGATCTGGTCCGCCTGGTTCTCCAGGCGGTTCACCTCGATCCAGTACTCGGTGAGGTTGTCCAGCGTGCGCAGGTGGGGCATCGCCTCGGCCGTCAGGTCGGCGGCCCGTGCCAGCACCTCGATCTGCTGCTCGACGCCCTTCGGCAGCTCCTCGACGTTGTAGAGGACGACCAGGTCGACGGCCTCCTCCATGAAGTCCATGATGTCGTCGAGGGACGACGCGAGGTTGTAGATGTCCTCGCGGTCGAACGGCGTGATGAACGAGGAGTTCAGCTGGTGGAAGATCGCGTGCGTGGCGTCGTCACCCGCGTGTTCCGCTGCCCGCATACGCTCTGCGATCTCGGCCCGGGCGGACGGGTCCGCCCCGAGCAGTTCCATCAGGAGCTTCGAGCCCGTGACGATGTTGTCCGCGGACGCGGCGAACATGTCGTAGAAGCTCGTCTCCCTGGGGGTCAGACGAAAGCGCACTTGGGGTCCTCGGTATGCATGGGTTTCGGTCAGGGTGATGCTAAGCGCATCATCCGGCCACGGCTAATGGGCCGCCCTCCAGTTTCGCCCATCGGGCAGCGAGATCAGCACGGGGGCGTCCCGAGGGCCCTATACCCAGCAAAGTTCGTTACCATATACCCACTAGGGGTATATGTCTCGGCGATGCGGAGGACGCGATGACGACCAGCGAGGCCGGCGCCACGGCGCCCTCCGGAAGCGGAACCGCGCAGGCGGTCACGCATGGCTACCACAAGCAGAAGGCCGAGCACCTCAAACGGCTGCGCCGGATCGAGGGCCAGATCCGGGGCCTGCAGCGCATGGTCGACGAGGACACCTACTGCATCGACATACTCACCCAGGTCTCCGCCTCCACCAAGGGGCTGCAGGCTTTCGCCCTGCAACTCCTCGAGGAGCACCTGCGGCACTGCGTCGCCGACGCGGCCGTCAAGGGCGGGTCGGAGATCGACGCGAAGGTCGAGGAGGCCACCCAGGCCATCGCCCGCATGCTGCGGACCTGATGCCGGGGAGCCGACCGGAGCGGCCGGAGCTGGCCGGAATCAGTCTGCCTCGCGCTCCTCGGTCACGCGGAGCACCTCGTCGATGCTCGCCAGGCTGAGCCGGTCCTCGGCGGCCGACGCCGCGATGATCAGTTCTCCGCACAGTTCGATCTCGGCGAGGGCCACGTGGTCCTGAACTGCCGTACCGCCGACCGGAGCCACGTGCATCACCTCTTCTCTGCCGTCACCGACTCTCTAGAGTAGGCAGCGGTCTACACAACGCGCATGGCACGGACGGGCTAGTTCACAGGTTGTACAGAGCCGTTCCCTGACTAGTGCGTCGGCTGGTTTTCGGCGATCCGGCCCGCGTAGATGTCCTCGGAACGTGGCAGCTTCACGTCGACCGGAGTGCCGAAACCGTACAGCAGGGTCGTCGAGGCGACCGCCACGGTGCCCTTGCCGCTGTCGTTGACGAAGCTGAAGCGCTGCCGCAGTTTGCGGATCCGGCCCTGGTCGTCGAGGTACACGTCGAACGGGACCTCGGCGGTGGCGAACCCTTTCGCCGCGGCCGCCAGGGAAGCCCTGTCGCCGGTGGACGCCGAGCGGGCGGCGGCCGCGAGGTCGGCGATGCCCCGGTAGTGCCGGACCGTGGTCCCGGCGAGCTCGGTCCTGCCCAGGTACGTCGCCGTGCGGGTGCCGCGCAGCAGCTCGGCCGCGGCGAAGGGGTCGGTCGCGCCGCCGGTGACCAGGTTGCCGTCGGAGAGGGTCGCGGTCTCCACGCGGACCCATTTGTCGGCGGGCACCCCGGCGCCCCGGTTCTTCATGAACAGCGCGCCCGGGGCGAGGAGTTCGGTGATCGGGCGGTGTTCGGAGGCACCGGCGGGGTCCTGCGGGAGGACGACCGTGAGCCTGCCGAACTGCTGGTCGTAGTCGTAGACGCCCTGGCCGCGGATGGTGACCCGGGTGCCGCCGGTGGCCATCTCCATCGAGGTCGTCGCCCTGGAGGTGTGGGTGGCGCGCAGGGTGTCCGCCGCGCGCTTCAGGAGGGGGACCGGGTTGTCGCCGGGGGTGCCGGCGACGCCTTCGGCCGATGCGCCGCCGCAGCCGGTGGCGCACGCGCCGAGGCCGACCACGAGCCCTACGGTGACGGCCGTCTTTCCGGCCCGCCAGTGCTGCCGCCGATCCATCGCCTGCCTACCCCCAGCCGGTACGTCCGTCACGGGCCCCCTGTCGTTCCGCTTAACGAGGGGTGGGTGGGGCCGTCACGCATACCAGTGCTTTACCGAGCGTGGGTAACGTTGTCGGTGTGGCACAGCAGGACGGTTCCGGGCGGGCCCTGGAGGGGGCGGAGCACGACGCGGGCACGGTTGAACAGGGCCGGTTCTGTTTCGCCCGGTGCACGTGTGGGTGGCGGGGGCCGGCGCGGAGGGCGAGAAGCCTTGCGCGGACCGATGCGGAAGGTCACTTGGCCGGAGGGTGAGTTCGGTCGTTCGCCGGCTGCGGGCCGGTGGGGCTTGCCGCGCCCACGCGGCGGAGCCGCGAACTGACACGGCCCGCGTCCTTACCGGGCACCCCAGCCCGCGTCCTTACCGGGCACTCCATGCCGTCGGTTCGCCGCCGCGCCGTCGTGGCTGATCGCGCAGTTCCCCGCGCCCCTTACGGGCGCTCCAGTTCCGCGCCCTGAAAGGGACACCCCTTATGGGGCGTTGTGCAGTGAAGCCAGCAACTCGTCCACCAGTTCGGCGTCTCTTGGCTGGGTCAGGCGTTGGCGGGCCTCCGGTGGGCGTAGCCAGAGGATTCTGTCCACCTCGTGGTTCGGGGTGAAGTGGCCCTCTCCTGCTTCGCCGGACCAGTAACGGACGTCCTTGGGGCGGCCGTTGGCGTAGTAGTGGGCGGTGGAGAGTTCGGTGCCGAGGGTGGCCGTGTAGCCGGTCTCCTCGGCCACCTCGCGAAGCGCGGCCGTGTCCGCGGCCTCGCCGCGCTTGAGTTTGCCCTTCGGGTGGGACCAGTCGTCGTACTTGGGGCGGTGGACGAGGCAGACCTCCAGGTCGCCGTGGACCGGCGAGCGGCGCCACAGGACGCAGCCCGCCGCCAGCACCGGGGTGTCGTTCACACCGCCTCCGCCCGCTGCTTCTGCCACGCCTGCTGGAAGGCGAAGCGGGCCGCCTCGACCTCGTGCCGCTGGTCGGCGTGGAGGACGCCGAGGGCGTAGGCGGTCGCGGGGGCGATGCGCGGGGTGCGGGCGGCCGCGGCTGCCGCGGCGGCGGCCTCCGAGGCGTCGCGGTGGCGGTTCAGGGCCTGGCCGGCCGCGAACAGCCGTACGTCCACGGGCGCGCCCTCGCCGCACAGCACCTCGCGGGCGTAGCGGTGCAGGCGCAGCAGGAGGCGGACCTGGTGCCAGGGGCCGTCCTGGGGGTGCGGGGCGGGGTCCGGGGACAGGCCGTGGACCAGGGCCTCCGCGTTGTAGGGGTGGCCGGCGGTGACCAGGGGGAGCGCGGCGATGGCGTCGGTGAGGCGTTCCTCGGCTGCCGCGGCCGGCGGGCGCAGGTCGGTGCCGGGAGCGGCGGGCGTCAGCGGGACCTCGCTGGCCAGGACCGCGACCTTGTCGGCGACCGCGTGGAAGCGGGAGGAGCCGAGCGCCTGGAGGGCGGTGGAGTGGGCGCGGGTGCGGGCGAGGGTGAGCTGGCGGTCCAGCAGGGCGCCCGCCTTGGCCGCGCCGACGGTGAGGTTGCCGCGGTCCTGAGGCGCCTCCGAAGTCGCCTGGCTCGGCAGGGCCGTCGATCCGGAGAGGCGGTGCAGCGCCAGCAACAGCCGCTCCAGCCGGGCCTCGTAGGCATGCTCAAGCCCCAACGTGCCTGACAGCCAGGCCAGTTCGGGGCGGATCTCCTCGGACCAGTCGGCGTCGAGGAGCGGGCGGAAGGTGTGCAGGCTGCCGCTGATGCGCCGGGCCGAGCGGCGCAGGGCGCGGGCCGCGTCGACGGACTCCGCCGCGCTGCTCGCCGTCCCGGTCTCCCGGTGCAGGCGCAGCGCGCGGAGGAACTCCGTGGCCTGGGCGCGCAGGTAGCCCGCGAGGGCTTCCCCGGTGACGACCCGGGCCGTGGGGTCCGTCGGTTCAAGGTGTTGCTGTGCCACGCCGGCGCCTCCGGGCGTCTATGAGCGTCTCCTGGATGTTGCGCAGCGGCCGTCCGTCGGCGTCGGTCGCGTACCGGGTCCATTCGCCGTCCGGGCCCAGGTGCCAGGAGGAGGTGGAGTCGGACATGCCGGATTCGAGGAACCGGTTGAGGGTCGCTCGGTGAGCCGGGTCGGTGACCCGGACCAGGGCCTCTATCCGGCGGTCGAGGTTGCGGTGCATCATGTCGGCGCTGCCGATCCACACCTCGGCCTCGCCGCCGTTGCCGAAGGCGAAGACCCGGGAGTGTTCCAGGAAGCGGCCGAGGACCGAGCGGACCCGGATGTTCTCCGACAGGCCCGCGACGCCCGGGCGGATCGCGCAGATACCGCGCACCCAGACGTCGACCGGCACGCCGGCCATGGCCGCGCGGTACAGGGCGTCGATGATCGCCTCGTCGACCATGGAGTTGACCTTGATCCGGACGAACGCGGGGCGTCCGGCCCGGTGGTGCTGTATTTCCTTCTCGATACGCGCGATCAGGCCGTCGCGCAGCGACTTGGGGGCCACCAGCAGGCGGCGGTACGTCTCCCGGCGGGAGTAGCCGGAGAGGCGGTTGAACAGGTCGGACAGGTCCGCGCCGACCTGCGGGTCGGCGGTGAGCAGGCCGAGGTCCTCGTACAGCCGCGCCGTCTTCGGGTGGTAGTTGCCGGTGCCGACGTGGCTGTAGCGGCGGAGCGTCTCGCCCTCCTGGCGGACCACCAGGGACAGCTTGCAGTGGGTCTTCAGGCCGACCAGGCCGTAGACGACGTGGCAGCCGGCCTCCTCCAGCTTGCGCGCCCACTTGATGTTGGCGTGCTCGTCGAAGCGGGCCTTGATCTCGACCAGGACGAGGACCTGCTTGCCGGCCTCGGCGGCGTCGATGAGCGCGTTGACGATCGGGGAGTCGCCGGAGGTCCGGTACAGGGTCTGCTTGATGGCGAGGACGTCGGGGTCCTCGGCGGCCTGCTCGACGAAGGCCTGCACGGAGGTGGAGAAGCTGTCGTACGGGTGGTGCAGCAGCACGTCCCGCTCGCGCAGGGCGGCGAAGATGTCCGGCGCCGACGCCGACTCGACCTCGGCGAGGTCGCGGTGGGTGCCCGCGATGAACTTGCGGTACTTCAGCTCCGGCCGGTCGAGGCCGGAGATGCGGAACAGGCCGGTCAGGTCGAGCGGGCCGGGCAGCGGGTAGACCTCGGCCTCGTTGACCTTCAGTTCGCGGACCAGCAGGTCGAGGACCTCGCGGTCGATGGACTCCTCGACCTCCAGGCGCACCGGCGGGCCGAACCGGCGCCGCATGAGCTCCTTCTCCAGGGCCTGGAGCAGGTTCTCGGCGTCGTCCTCCTCGACCTCCAGGTCCTCGTTCCGGGTGAGGCGGAAGGCGTGGTGCTCCACGACCTCCATGCCGGGGAACAGTTCCTCCAGGTGGGCGCCGATGACGTCCTCGATGGGGACGTAGCGGCCCGGGGAGCTCTCCAGGAAGCGGGACAGCGACGGCGGCACCTTGACCCGGGCGAAGTGCTTGTGGCCGCTGACCGGGTTGCGTACGACCACGGCCAGGTTCAGGGAGAGGCCGGAGATGTAGGGGAACGGGTGCGCGGGGTCGACGGCCAGCGGGGTCAGGACCGGGAAGATCTGGTGCCGGAAGAGCGTGAAGAGCCGCGCCTGCTCCTTCTCGGTCAGCTCGGCCCAGCGGACCAGGTGGATGCCCTCCTCCGCGAGCGCGGGGGCGACGTCCTCGTGGTAGCAGGCGGCGTGCCGGGCCATCAGCTCGCGGGAGCGGGCCCAGATCATCTCCAGGACCTCGCGCGGCTGCAGCCCGGAGGCGGACCGCGTGGCCACACCGGTGGCTATGCGACGCTTCAGCCCTGCCACCCGGACCATGAAGAACTCGTCCAGGTTGCTCGCGAAGATCGCCAGGAAGTTCGCCCGCTCCAGCAGGGGCGTCTCGGGGTCCTCGGCCAGCTCCAGAACCCGCTCGTTGAAGGCGAGCCAGCTGCGCTCCCGGTCCAGGAAGCGCCCCTGGGGCAGCAGGGTCCCGTCGGCCTGCGTCTCGTCGTACGCGTCGAGGTCGGCGTCGAGGTCGGGTTCCAGGTCGGAGACCGCGGCGGCCACGGTGTGCGGGCGGTGCGCGGCGATGGAGCCCACGGAGGGCTGGGCGGGCTGAACCTCGGCTGCCTGGGCGTTCTGCTGACTCATGAGCCCATTCTTCCGCGCCCGGGCCGTCACAGGCGCGTCGGAACGCGCGGGCGGGAGCTGGACGACCCCGTTTCCCACGTACCCCTCGGGGCGCGGCGAAGGCTCAGGCGCGGCGGGCTTCATTGGCTGAGCGTCGCAAGTCCGTCTGAACCAATGGTTACGAAGACATGGCGTGCGGGATAGCGGGGGGAGGCTCGCGGACGTCTGTGAACGGCCCCTGAAGGCCTTGGGGATCACGAAAGCGACGATCCTGTACGACCTTCTCACCGGCACCGTACGTCTTTCCCCCGTCCGGGGGACGCGCGGGACCGACGGTCCCTCAGCGGGCCCGGCGGCGCAAGAGCCGGAACGCGCCGAACGTGGCCGCGGCGGTGAGGGCGAGCACCATCGCGGTGGCGACGAGTTGTACGGACCAGAAGCCGTGCAGCGGGCCGTGCAGCGGCTTCCACGCCTCGCGCAGGTACAGCCTGACGACGAGCGTCACGGCGGCGGCCGCGCCGAGCGCCGGGAGGGTGCGGCCGAGCGCGATCCCGGCGAGGGCGCCGACGGCGAGGCCGAGCAGGAGCAGGGCCGGCAGCAGCGGGCCGTGCGGGATGAACACGCGGTCGTAGGTCCAGTTGCTGACCAGCCACTTCCGGTCGGAACTCCACACCCAGCCGAAGACCAGCGCCGCCAGCCCGCCCCCGGCGGCCAGCGGTACGGCGGCCGCGGTCAGCTTCCCGGCCAGCCAGCGGGCCGGGGACACGGACTGGGTCCAGGCGAGCTTCGCGGTGCCGGACTCCAGCTCGCGGCCGACCAGCGCGCCGCCCGCCCAGGCGGCGACGGCCACGCAGGAGTAGCTGAGGACCTCGCCGAGGACGTTGAAGAGGTTGTTGGCGTCGGTGAACGCCGAATAGTCGCAGGTGCGCGGGTGGCCGCCCATGGGGGAGTAGGCGAAGAAGCTCTGGCAGCTCCGCTCGGCCGGCACCTCCGAGAGGTGCAGCCAGAGCAGCCAGCCCGTCACCAGCAGCACGAACGCGGCCCACCCGAGCAGCGCCGGGCGGTGCAGTCTGCTCAGGGAGCGGTGCGGGGCCGGGGGAGCGGCGGGCAGGGCGGTCATCAGGCGGTCGTCTTTCCGGTCAGGCGGCGCAGCGCCAGGAAGCAGCCCAGGGTCAGCAGGGCCGTCACGGCGAGAAGCAGGACGGTGGCGGTCAGCTGGAGCGGCCAGTAGTGCGAGGCGGGGTGGTAGTCGCCGTAGGCGACGTCGGCGTGCTTGCCGGTCCGCACCGTCCAGGAGCTGTCGGGGAGGGCGAAGAAGGCCTTTCCGCCGGCGGTCCGCGTCGGCCACAGGTGAGGCAGGAGCAGCTGGGCGACGGCCCAGAGCACGCCGGTGACGAGCAGGCCGAGGCCCAGGCCGGGAAGGGTGCGGCGGGACAGCAGGCCCGTCAGCGCGCCCGCCGTCAGGCCGCACAGGGCCAGGGCGACGAGGGTGGGGCCGTTGGTGTGGAAGGTCCAGACGTCGTACCACTGCTTGGCGGTGTCGACACGGCCGTTGCCCGCGGCCCAGGCCAGATGGTGCAGCCAGACCAGGAGCGCGGTCCCGGCGGCGACGGCCGCGGCCGGTATCGCGAGCCGGACGGCCAGCCAGCGCACCGGGGTGCTGGACTGGGTCCAGGCCAGCCGGGCGGTGCCGGACTCCAGCTCCTTGCCGAACGCGCCGCCCGCCCAGGCCGCCGCCAGCAAGGGCACCGTGGCCACGGCCAGGGTGGCGTAGTTGTACCAGTCCTTGTAGCGCAGGATCGCGTTCTGGTCGTACGTACACCTCTGCCAGTCCGTGCAGCTGTCGTACTGGCGCCAGGCGTCGGCCGCCGCGTCGGTCAGCGGGCCGTGCAGGAGGAGGAGCAGGGCGGCGGCGACGAGCACCAGGCCCGCCCACACGTACAGCGCCGGGCGGTGCAGGCGCAGCAGCCAGCGGGTCAGCCGGGGCCTGGCCGTGGCTGCGGGTACGGGCGCGGATGCGGACAGGGCGGTCACGCGACGGCCTCCTCGGTGGGGGTCAGGGCCGGGGCCTGGGGGTTGCGGAGGTGGGCGAGGACCAGCTCCTCCAGGGAGGGGGTGGTGGCGCGCCAGTCGTCGGGGAGCGGGCCGGCGGGGCGGACCAGGGCGCTGAGCTGACGGCCGGTGGTGCGGGACTCGACGACGGTGTGCGGTGCGAGGCCGGTGTCGGCGGTGGTGGCGACCCGGGCGTGGGCGGCCAGCAGGTCGTCGATCTCGCCGGCCAGCCGGACCCGGCCGCCGCCGATCAGCAGCAGGTGGTCGCAGGAGTCCTCCAGTTCGGCGACCACGTGCGAGGACATCGCGATGGTGGTGCCGTGCTGGGCGGCCTGCACCATCAGCACGCCCATCAGCTCGTGCCGGGCGAGCGGGTCGAGGTCGGCCATCGGCTCGTCGAGCAGGAGCAGTTCGGGCCGCTTGCCGAGGGCGAGGGCGAGCGCGACCCGGGTGCGCTGGCCGCCGGAGAGGGCGCGGATCCGGGATTTCGGGTCCAGGTCGCCTGCGGCCACCACCTCCTGGGCGGCGGCCGCGTCCCAGCGTTCCGGGTTGAGGTCGGCGCCCATCCGCAGCGTCTCGCCGACCGTGAGCTGCGGGTAGAGGGGCTTGTCCTGGGCGACGTAGCCGATCCGGGCGCGGGCCCCGGCCGGGGTGGTGCCGAGGACGGTCAGCTCGCCCTCGGTGGCGCCCAGCAGGCCGGCGGCGAGGGCGAGGAGCGTGGACTTGCCCGCCCCGTTGGGGCCGACGACGGCGCACACCCGCCCGGCGGGCAGCCGGAAGGTGCAGTCGCGCAGCGCCCAGCCCCCGCGCCGGCCGAACCGCTTGCCGAGCGCGGACGCCGCTATCGCGGTGTCGGTCATGAACTCTCTCCTTGCAGGTGCTTCTCGTGCACGGCGAAGTGTGTGTCGAGTACGGCGGTGAAGAGTGCGGCCACGTCGTCGCGGTCCAGGCCGGCCGCGCGGGCGCGGGCGGCCCAGTCGTCCAGCTCCCCGTGCAGGGGGGACTCGGCGGCCGGGGCGGCGCCGAGCGAGCGCTTCACGAAGGTGCCGAGGCCGCGCCGGGCCTCGACCAGGCCCTCGCGCTCCAGCTCCCGGTAGGCCTTGAGGACGGTGTTGGGGTTGATGGCGGTGGCCTCGACCACCTCACGGGCGGTGGGCAGTCTGTCTCCCGGCTGGAGGTGACCCAGGCGCAGGGCCTGCTTGGTCTGCTGGACGATCTGGACGTAGGTGGCGACGCCGGAGCGCCGGTCGATGCGGTACTCGACCACCCGTACAACCACCCTTTCACTAATTGAGTAGTGAAAGGGTGGTGCAAGATTGTTCGGAAAGTCAAGGCCGGTTCCGTGAACCGGTCGGCGGGGCTCGTGCGATGAGGAGACGTGAGCGGAACGAGAAGCGACGGGGAGCTGCTGCGCGCGGTCGCGGCGGACGCGGACCGGCGCGCCTTCGAGGAGCTGTACCGCCGGTACGCGCCGTGGCTGACCGCGCGGCTGCGCGGCCGGTGCGCGGATCCCGCGGTCGTCGACGACGTCGTGCAGGAGACGTTCCTCGCGGTGTGGCGGGGGACCGCCCGCTACCGGGAGGACGTCGAGAACGCCGACGCCGCCGGGTGGCTGTGGCGGATCGGGTCACGGCGGCTGGTCGACGCGCTGCGCGGCGACGGGGCCCGCGGCCGGCTGCGGCAGGCGCTGGCCCGGCTGCGGCACCGGGACGAGGCCTCGGCGGAGGAACGCGTGCTCGCGGGGGTGGAGCACGGGGACCTCGCCGGGGCCCTGGTCCGGCTCTCGCCCGAACTGCGGGCGGTGCTCCAGGCGACGGTGATCGACGGACTGACCACCCGCGAGGCGGCGGTCCTGCTCGGCATCCCGCCGGGGACGGTCAAGACCCGCGCGATGCGGGCGCGCAAGCAGCTGCGGGAGGAGTTGGCATGACCTGGCACGTGTCCGAAGAGGACCTGAGGGCGTACGCGCACGGCGAGCTGGCGCCGCCGCTGCTGTGGTCGGCCGACACCCATGTCGGCTCCTGCGCGGAGTGCCGTGCGGTGCTCGCGTCGGTGTCGGACCCGGTCGCGCTGGACGCCGGCTGGGACCGCCTCGACGCCGAACTGGACGCGCCGAGGCCGGGGTTGGGCGAACGGCTGCTTGTCCGCCTCCGCGTCCCCGAGCCCACCGCCCGGCTGCTCACCGCCACCCCGGTGCTGCGCCGCTCCTGGCTGGCATCGGTGGCGTTCGTGCTGGCGGCGACCGTCCTGGTGGTGCACGCGGTGGACGCCCCGGCGCTGTTCCTGGCTCTCGCCCCGCTGCTCCCGCTCGCCGCGGTGGCGCTGTCGTACGGACCGGTCCTCGACCCGACGTACGAGATCGCCGCGGTCGCCCCGACGCACGGCTTCCGGCTGCTGATGATCCGCACGGTGGCCGCGCTGACCGCCTCCCTCGGCCTCAACTGCCTGGCCGCGCTGGCCCTGCCCGGCTACGGCCTGCTCGCCTTCGGCTGGCTGCTGCCCGCCCTCGCGCTCACCGCGGCCGGCCTCGCCCTCTCCGTCCGGCTGGGCCCGCTGCTCGGGCCCGGACTGGTCGGCGGGGCGTGGACGGCCCTGATGGCGGTGGCGGCGATGCACCCGGCGCACACACCGGCCGCCTTCACCACGGCCGGGCAGTCCGTGGCTGCCGCCCTCGCCGCGCTGGCGACGCTCCTGCTGCACCAGGTGCGGGACCGCTTCGACGCCAAGCCCTACTGACCGACTGATCGCCTGATCGCTGGAGTCCTACGTTGAACACCACTGTCTCCGCCGCCGGCCTCACCGTGCGCTACGGCGGCACCCCGGCGCTCGACGGCGTCACCCTGTCCCTGACGGACGGCGTCACGGGCCTGCTCGGGCCCAACGGCGCGGGGAAGACCACCCTGTTGAAGGTCCTCGCCACCGCCGTACCGCCGGACGGCGGCGCCTTCACGGTGCACGGCGAGGACCCGGCCACCCCGGCCGGCCGGCTCGCGGTCCGCCGTTCGCTCGGCTACCTCCCGCAGACCCCCGGCTTCCACCCGGACTTCACGGCCTTCGAGTTCGTCGACTACGTCGCCATCCTCAAGGAGCTCACCGACCGGGGCGGCCGCCACCGCGAGGTGCGCCGGGTGCTGGACCAGGTGGGCCTGGCCGACGTGCGCGGCAGGCGGATCAAGCGGCTGTCCGGCGGGATGCGGCAGCGGGTCGCGCTGGCCGCCGCGCTCGTCGGCGACCCCCGGTTCCTCGTCCTGGACGAGCCGACGGTCGGACTCGACCCCGAACAGCGCATGCGGTTCCGGGAGTTGATCGCGGAGGCGGGCGAAGGCCGCACGGTGCTGCTCTCCACCCACCAGACCGAGGACGTGGCGATGCTCTGCAACCGGGTGGTCGTGCTGGCCGGCGGCCGGGTCCGGTTCGACGGCACACCGGCCGGGCTGACGGACCGCGCGGCCGGCCGCGTGTGGAGCAGCACGGAACGCGCCCCGGGCGCCCGGGCGAGCTGGCGCACCGGCACCGGCGCCTTCCGCAACGTCGGCGACCCGCCCGCCGGCGCCGACCTGCTCGAACCGACCCTGGAGGACGGCTACCTGCTGCTCCTCGACGCGCAGGGCGCGGAGGGCACGGAGGTGGCGGCGGCATGACGACGACACTCGTGACGGAGCCGGCGGCCGCCGCGCACGCGGACCACGACCGTGACACCGCGTCCGCGTCCGTCGTCGCCCTGGCCCTGTTCGAGGCCCGCCAGCTGCTCCTCCAGATCCCGCTGCTGGTCTTCGGTCTGCTGTTTCTCGCCTACGTCGGCTACGGCCTGTTCGGCCAGGACGAGGGCATGGACGCCTACCCGGTCCTGCACGACGTGGACCGCACCACCCAGGGCGCCCCGGAGCTGTTCGCCGTCGCCCTGCTGGTGTGCGTGCACCGGGCGACGATGCTGAACCGGCGCCGGGGCCTGGAGGAGCAGTTCGGGGTGCTGCCGATGTCGCCCGCGCGCCGCACGCTCGCCCACGCGCTCTCCGTCGTGCCCTTCGCCGTCGGCATGGCCGTGCTGGTCGACGTCCAGTTCGCCTGGTCGGCACTGCGGCCCGGCGCGGTCGGCCACGGCTCGCTCTTCGAACTGGCGGTGGCCCCGCTGACCGTCCTGCTCGCCGGCGCGCTCGGCGTGCTGCTGGCCCGGGTCCTGCCCCACCCGGCGGCCCCGCTGGTCTTCCTGCTCGCCCTCGGCCTTGTCACCAGCGCGGTGCCCGGCGGTGCGGGGACGCACGCCGTGCACTGGCTGTGGCCGGTGGTGCTGGAGAACGGCGGCACCCCGGTCCCCGGCGAACTGCTGGGCCGCCCGGCGGGCTGGCACGCGCTGTACCTGGTGGGGCTCACGGTGCTGCTGGTGTGTGCGGCGATGTGGGTGGCCGGCGGCCGGGCGCGGGTCCTGAAGGCGGCGACGGCCGTGGCCCTGGCGGCCGCGGTGGCCGGCGTGGCCGGTCAGTCGCCGGGGGACTCCGCCGGTCTGCAGGCCGCGCGGAAGGCGGAGGCGGACCACCCGGCGAAGTTCCAGACGTGCGTCGAGCGCGACGGCTCCCGGTACTGCGCGTACCCGGACTGGAAGGGCTGGACGGTCGACTGGGCCGGAGTGGTCCACCGGGTCCGCGCCGAGGCGGCCGGCCCGCAGGCCACCACCCGGCTGACCGTCCGCCAGCGCATCCAGGAGATCACCGACCTGACCGCGGACGCCACCCTCCCGACCAGCTCCACCCCGGGCACGGTCACCGTCGGCACCCAGTGGGGCGGCAACCGGGTCCCCGAGTTCGCGGTCGGGGTCGCCCGGGTCCTGGTCGCGGGCAGCGAACACGCCTCCCTGGACATGTGCGACGCCCGCGTGGTGACGACGATGTGGCTGGCCCTGGCCGACGACCCCACCCCCACCGCCACCTTCCGCCACCTCCGCATCGACGACAGCCTCAGCGGCCCGGCCGCGGTCCTCACCTCGGACGGCGGCAGCATGTCCGTCTCGGCCCAGCAGACCGAGGTCGTACGGGAGCTGCTGCGGGAGCCGCACGACACGGTGGCGGCCCGGGTGAAGTCCCACTGGCAGCAGTTGGTCTCAGCGCACACGACGACGGCCGAGGCGGCCCGCCTGCTCGGCGTGCGGGTGCCGAAGGGCCCGGACGACTGCCCGGCGGGCTGACCCGGGCATGGACGACCCCGGCCGCCGAGGCCCCTCAGGTCTCCGTCCGGTACATCAGGTCGGTCTCGTGGGTCGTGAAGCCCAGGCGTTCGTAGACCGCGACCGCCGCCGTGTTGTCGGCGTCGACGTACAGCATCGCCGTCGGCAGGCCGCGGTCGGCCAGGTGGCGCAGGCCGATCGTGGTGAGGGACTTGCCGAGGCCGCCGCCCTGGGCGGCCGGGGAGACGCCGAGGACGTAGACCTCGCCCAGGCCCTCCGCCTCGTGCACCTTCGTCCAGTGGAAGCCGAGGAGTTCGGTGCCGCGCTCGGCGAGGAAGAAGCCCGCCGGGTCGAACCAGGGCTGGGCCTTGCGGTCGTCCAGGTCGCGCTGGGTGAGCGAGCCCTGTTCCGGGTGGTGGGCGAAGGCGGCGGCGTTGACGGCGAGCCAGGCCGCGTCGTCCCGGCCGGGGACGAAGGCGCGCACGGTGACGCCCTCGGGCAGCTTCGGGTCCGGCAGGTCCAGGCCGGTCAACGGGCGGCGCATCTGGCGCAGTTCACGGAACAGGGTCAGGCCGAGGACCTGCGCGAGGTGGCGGGCCGCCGAGTGGCCGCCGTGTGCCCACACCCGCAGCCGCTTGCCGGACGCGCCCAGCAGGGCGGAGCCCAGCGCGCGGCCGTGGCCGTGGCCCCGGTGGGCCGGGTGGACGACGAGTTCCGCGGCCGGGGCCTCCACCGGGTCGGTGTCCTCCAGCTGGGCGTAGCCCACGAGTTCGTCCCCGACGGTGAGGAGCAGATGGGAGACGCCCTCCCGGGCACCGCCGGTCAGCTGGAGGCGGCCCTGCTCGGACACCGGCTGCTGGCCGTCGGCCCGCGCGGCCTCCGCCAGCAGTTCCCGTACGGCCTCGGCCTGATCCGGGGTGAGCGCGGAGAAGGTGTCGATGGAGCGGGAGTACATGGGCGGCCGTGCGGTGTCGTCGCTGGTCATGCGTACGAGGGTACGGCGCCTGATCGGCAAAGTGGGGACACCGGCGAAAGGTAAAGGGCAGGGCAACCGGCAACCAAGATGTAACCATGAACCCCCTGTTGCGCTACGCGCGTTGACCCTAGGCTGCGCCGGACCGGGCCACTTCTCAGCAGACCCACAGGGGGCTCCATGCAAGCGAAGTCCAGACCGTCCAGACGGCGTACGTACGCGCTGCTCGCCTCGGCCGCCGGGCTCGCCACCGCCGCGGCCCTGGCGAGCGCGCTGCCCGCCGACGCGCACTCCGGCAAGGGCCACGGGCACCAGCGCCCCGGCCGATACCAGGACGTCCAGCTGCTCTCCTTCAACGACCTGCACGGCAACCTTGAGCCGCCGGCCGGCTCCTCGGGACGGGTCACCGAGACCCAGGCCGACGGCACGACGAAGACGATCGACGCCGGTGGTGTGGAGTACCTGGCCACCCATCTGCGCCAGGCCCGCAAGGGGCACCCGTACTCCGTCACCGCGGCCGGCGGCGACATGGTCGGCGCCTCCCCGCTGATCTCCGGCCTCTTCCACGACGAGCCGACCATCGAGGCGCTCAACAAGCTCGACCTGGACGTGACGACGGTCGGCAACCACGAGTTCGACGAGGGTGCCAGGGAACTGGCCCGCCTCCAGAACGGCGGCTGCCACCCCACTGACGGCTGCTACGCCGGCAAGAAGTTCAAGGGTGCCGACTTCCCCTACCTGGCGGCCAACGTCCTCGACGAGAAGACGGACAAGCCGATCCTCAAGCCCTACTGGGTCTGGAAGAAGAAGGACGTCAGGATCGGGTTCATCGGCGTCACCCTGGAGGGCACGCCCGGCATCGTCTCCGCCGACGGCGTCAAGGGCCTGGCCTTCAAGGACGAGGTCGAGACCATCAACAAGTACGCCAAGGTGCTCCAGCGCCAGGGCGTCCAGTCGATCGTCGCGCTGGTCCACGAGGGCGGCTTCCCGTCCTCGGCCAACTACAACTACGACTGCGACTCGCCGGGCGCCGGCGACGGCATCTCCGGACCGATCGTCGACATCGCGAAGAACGTGACCCCGGCCGTGGACGCGCTGGTCACCGGGCACACCCACACCGCGTATGTGTGCACGGTCGACGACCCGGCCGGCCACCCCCGCATGGTCACCTCGGCCGCCTCCTTCGGCCGCCTCTACACGGACACCACGCTGACCTACGACCGCCGCACCGGTGACATCGCGCGTACGGCCGTGAAGTCCGCGAACCACGTGGTCACCCGGGACGTCGCCAAGGCGCCCGACATGACCGAGCTGATCAGCAGGTGGAACACCCTCGCCGCTCCGATCGGCAACCGCGCCATCGGCTACATCTCCGCCGACGTCAACAGCACCGGCACCGAGTCCCCGATGGGCGACCTCATCGCCGACGCCCAGTTCGCGTACGGCAGGGAGCTGGACCCGGGGACCGACCTCGCGCTGATGAACCCGGGCGGGGTGCGGGCCGGGCTGACGTACGCGGCCAAGGGGAGCGAGGGCGACGGCGTGGTGACCTACGCCGAGGGCTTCACCGTGCAGCCGTTCGCCAACACCGTGAACCTCCAGGACTTCACCGGCGCGCAGCTGCTCCAGGTGCTCAAGGAGCAGGTGAGCGGTACGAACGCGGCGGCCCCGAAGATCCTCCAGCCGTCCGCGAACCTCACCTACACCCTGGACCTGACGAAGACCGGCGCGGACCGCGTCGTCACCGACTCCGTCAGGCTGAACGGCGCCGCCGTCGACCCGGCCGCCACCTACCGCGTCGCCACCAACTCCTTCCTCGCGGGCGGCGGCGACGGCTTCCCCACTCTCGGCCAGGGCACCGGGGACCTCGTCGGCACCGACGACCTGTCGGCCCTCGCCCAGTACCTGACGGCCAACTCCTCGGCCACGAGCCCGCTCGCGCCGCCGGCCGCGAACCGGATCACGATCGTGCAGTAGTCGCCCGTCTCCGCCCGGCCCGAGGGCCCGGTACGCACACCCGTGCGTACCGGGCCCTTTCTGCTGCGTCTGCTGCGTCTGCTGGATAAAACCTATGTGAGGTAGCGAACGGTTCCCGGTTGCTCCTGAAAATTCATCTCAGCCGCAATTCATCGAGGTCTAACTGAAAATGGCTTTCTTCGGCTCTCGGGTCACGTAATGTTTTCCATGTCGAAAGCGAACGGCGCGGACGACGGAACGAAGGAGAAGGACATGAGCTTCCACAAGATCGTCCCGGTGAAGAAGGCCGAGAAGCCCGCCCCGAAGCCGGCCCCGAAGAAGAAGGACTGCAAGAAGTCCCAGCCCAAGCGCCCTGTCGGTCACCGCTAAGTCACCAGCATCAAGGAGGGAAACATCATGAGCTTCCACAAGATCGTCCCCGTCAAGAAGCACCACAAGCCCGCTCCGGCTCCGAAGAAGCCCGCGCCGAAGAAGCCGGCTCCGAAGCGCCGCCCGGTCGGCGACGAGCGCTGACAAAGAATTTACAGAAGTAATTCAAATCAATTCACAGGTTGTTGCAGCGGGGCAGTAGAGAAACTGTTGCAGAACCACGACAGACGTCACGGCACAAGCCGCCGCAGAGAGGCAGAACACCATGAGCTTCCACAAGATCGTCCCCGTCAAGAAGCACCGCAAGCCGGCCCCGGCCCCGAAGAAGCCCGCGCCGAAGAAGCCGGCTCCGAAGCGCCCCATCGGCGACAAGCACTGAGACACGCCGTGAGGCGGGGTCACCGGTTACGCGTGGTCGCACCGGTGGCCCCGCCTCGGCCATGTCCACCCCCCGAGAACCCCTATCGCCCCGATACCTCTGAAGGGAGTTGTCGACCATGAGAGAAGCCCGCGTGGCCTTCCGCCGCTTCTGGCCGCTGACCCGCGGCGACCGCAAGTGGCTGTGGATGATCATCGCGTGTGTCGTGGTGTCCGCGCTCGCCGAGACCGCCGCGATCCTGCTCTTCGCCGACCTCACCGACAACGCCCTCAAGGCCGGTTCGCTCTCCGCCTTCTGGGGCCCGGCCGGCGCCTGGCTGCTGGTCGCCGCGGTGGGCGCGTTCGTCGGCTACCTCGGCAACTCGCTGGCCACCTGGACCGCCGAGAGATTCGTGCTGCGCCTGCGCGCCAAGGTCTTCCGGCACGTCCAGGACCTGCCCCCGCACTTCTTCCAGCAGCACCGCCAGGGCGACCTGGTGGAACGCCTCACCGGTGACGTCGAGGCCATCGAGCAGATGGTCGTGTCCGGTGTCGTCGGCACCGTCGCCGCCGCCTTCTCCGCCGTCTTCTACGCGGCCGCCGCTTTCTGGCTGCGCTGGGACCTGGCGCTGGTCACCTTCGTCCTCGCGCCGCTGTTCCTGTTCGCCGCCCGCCGCTTCTCCGGCCGGATCAGGACGGCGTCCCAGGACGAGCGGGTCGCCGACGGCGCGATCACCTCCGTGGTGGAGGAGTCCCTCGGCAACGTGATCCTCACCCAGGCGTACAACCGCCGCCGGGACGAGGAGAAGCGCCTCGACGTCGAGGCCCGCGCCTGGATGCGGGCGAGCGTGCGCGGCGCCCGGCTCAGCGAGATGTACGCGCAGTTCGTCGAGGTCGTCGAGACCCTCTGCGTGCTCGCCGTGATCGGCCTGGGCGTCTGGGAGATCTCCGCCGACCGCATGACCCTCGGCCAGCTCCTCGCCTTCGCCGCCTTCCTCGGCTACCTCTACCCGCCGATCCGCAACCTCGGCCAGCTCGGCCTCACCCTCACCGCGGCCACCGCGGGCGCCGAGCGCATCGGCGAGATCCTGGACGCCGAGCCCGCCGTCACCGACCCCGCCCGCCCGGTCGGCCCCTGGCCCGTCCGCGGCTGGGTCAGCTTCCACAACGTCTCCTTCCGCTACCCCGAGTCCCCGCGCGCCTCCCTCCGGGACGTCGACTTCGCGGCAGGACCCGGCGAACTGGTCCTGGTCACCGGCAAGAGCGGGGCCGGCAAGTCCACCCTCTCCAAGCTCCTCACCCGCTTCTACGACCCCTCGGCCGGCGTGATCTGCCTGGACGGCGTCCCGCTCGGCGACGTACCCCTGGAGTTCCTCCGCGAGAACGTCGCCCTGCTCCCGCAGCAGACGCTGATCCTCAACGGCACGGTCCGCGAGAACATCGAGTGCGGCCGGCCCGGCGCGAGTGACGAGGAGATCGAGCAGGCCGCGCGCGCCGCCGCCGCGCACGCCTTCATCGCCGCCCTCCCCGAGGGCTACGACACCCACATCGCCCCCGGCACGGCCGCCCTCTCCGGCGGCCAGCTGCAACGCATCGCCATCGCCCGCGCGATGCTCCGCGCCGCCCCGGTCCTCGTCCTCGACGAGCCGACGGCGGGCCTGGACGCGATCGCCGCCCGCCAGGTGGTGGCCCCGCTGCGCAGGCTCATGGCCGGCCGTACGACCATCATGATCACGCACGACCTCACCCTGGCCCCCGACGCCGACCGCATCCTGGTCGTCGACCACGGCCGCCTGGTGGAGGCGGGCACGCACGCCGAACTCCTCGCCCGCGACGGCGCCTACGCGGCCCTGGCCCACCCGCTCCCCGAGGCCGTCGCGGCCGAGTCGGCGACGCCGGCCCCCGACGAGACGATGATCCTCAGGTGGTAGGAGCGCTCCTGAGCGTGTACCCCATCCCGCGCACGGTGTGCACGAGCCGCGGTTCGCCGCGGCTCTCCAGTTTCCGCCGCAGGTACATGATGTAGACGTCCAGCGTGTTGGAGGCGGGCGCGAACTCGTAGCCCCACACGTCCCGCAGGATCCGGTCCCGGCCGAGCACCCGCCCCGGGTGCCGCAGCAGGAGCTCCAGCAGCGCGTACTCGGTCCTGGTCAGATCGAGGGCCCGGTCCCCGCGGTGCACGGTCCGGGTCCGCAGATCCATCGAGACGTCCTCGTACCCGAGCACCCGGCCTCCGCCCGGCTCCGCCACCGTCTCCCGCCGTGGGCTGCGCCGCAGCAACGCCCTCACCCGGGCGAGGAGTTCCTCGGCGGCGAACGGCTTGGCCAGATACCCGTCGGCCCCGTTGTCGAGGGCGACGATGCGATCGCCCACGGCATTCCGCCCCGTGATCATCAGGATCGGCACGGTGGACCCGGACGCCCGGATCCGCCGGGTGGCCGCCAGGCCGTCGAGACCCGGCATCTCCACGTCCATCAGCACCAGGTCGGGCGCGCCCTCCGGGGCCCCGAGGAGATCGAGGGCCACTCTGCCGTCGTCGGCGAGGAGCGTCTCGTACCCCTCGAACCTGAGCAGCCGGCTGATCCCGTCCCGCACGGCCGCGTCGTCGTCGGCCAGCAAAATCTTCCTCGCCATCTGACTCGCCATCCGACAAAAGTGTGACGAGGGGCTGTGGCGTGGCTGGGTGAGGGATGTGGATGGGCTACGGCTGTGTCGGGCCGCCGTGACCCCAGTCGGGCCCCTGCACCACTGCGGAGCGCGGCGGCCGGGTGCTCCAGTACCACTGGAGTACGGCGGCGAGGACGGCGCCCGAGGCCAGCGGCACGCACACGATCAGCAGGAAGACGTGGTCGGTCCACCCCGCGATCACCAGCGTCACGGAGACCACGATCATCACGACCATCGTCGCGACGGCGCCGTACGCCCCCCACGTCCACGCCCTGCGCCGCACGGCGCCCTGCCGGATCCGCTCCTCCACGTCCGGGCGCCGCTCCCAGGTGAGGCTGCGGTGCGGGGCGGCGGCCAGGCACAGCTCCGCGACCTCGGCGTAGGGGTCGTCCAGCTGCCAGTCGTCGAGGTGCGGGAGCAGGAAGCGGCGGCCCTGGAAGTCGTACAGGTAGGTGAGCCACCGGGGCGCCGCCCGCCCGGAACCGCGCGGCGCCTGCTCGACCCGGATGTCGTACACCTCCGACCAGGCCCAGGTACGGGCCCGTAGCGGCCCCTGCGCGGTGATCCCGGCGGGGGTGACCCGCGTGTACGCCCGGTACTGCTCCAGAACGACCCGCGCCAGCGTCACCAGCAGCAGCACGCCGATCACCGGCGGCCCCCACCGGTTCCCGTCCCCGCCGCCGGGCGGGTCACCGGACACCCGGGCGGTCTGGATGAACGCGTTCATCAACACCAGCCCCAGCAGCCCGAGATACGACCACGGCAGCCTCCGCCGTTTCCGGTATTCCCGTTCGCCGCCGCCCTCGTCCATGCCCCGTACCCTCCCCCAGGCGCACCGAACGGATGCGCGACTGGAGAGAGGATAGGACGGCCCTCTGTGGCGTCCGGCCGCCGACCCGGTGGTCGCCCTGCCTGGCACTGGCAGGGGCAGGCACGCGCCGCCGCCCGTATCCATACTCGGGTCCATGAAGAGCAAGTCGCAGTTGGGGCGGTTCCTGCGGACGCGCCGGGCACAACTACAGCCGTCGGACGTCGGGTTGCCGGAGTTCGACGAGCGGCGGCGGGTGCCGGGTCTGCGCCGGGACGAGCTCGCCCGGCTGGCGGGAGTGAGCGAGTCGTACTACACGCGGCTGGAGCAGGGGCTGTCACGGGGCGCGTCGACGGAGGTACTGGACGCGCTCGCCGGGGCACTTCGCCTGGACGAGACCGAACACCGTCACCTGTACGACCTCGCCGGCAGCGGGCGGAAAGGCGGCGGCAAGGACCGGACCCGCAAGCCGCCGGCACCCGAGCGCATCACCGAGCCGACCCGGCAGCTCATCGACGCCTTCGGGGACACTCCGGTCGTCGTGCTCGGCCGCCGCAGCGACGTACTGGCCTGGAACCGTACCGGACACGCGCTCTTCGCCGGGCACCTCGATCCGGGGAGCCCGCAGGACCCGGCCCGGCGTCCGAACACCGCACGGCTGGTCTTCCGGGACGCCCATACCCGCGAGCTGTACGCGGACTGGCCGAAGAAGGCCAGAGACGCGGTGGGCAGACTGCGGCTGGCCGTCGGCCGGTACCCCGACGATCCGCTGCTGGCCGCGCTCATCGGTGAACTGGTGATGCACAGTGCGGAGTTCACCGAGCTGTGGTCCGAGCACCGGGTCCGCGCCTGGGACACCGCGGCCTACCGGATGCGGCATCCGCTCGTCGGGCCGATGGACGTCACCCAGCAGGCCGTACCGGTCCCGGACGGGCGAGGGCAGCGACTCGTCGCGGTCACCGCCGTGGCGGGTTCCGCCTCGCAGGCCGCGCTGACCCTGCTCGCCCGGGCCACGGCCCCGGACGGACGCGAGCGTCCGGCGGCCCGCAACCCGTCCGCCGTTTCTGAACACCTGTGAATTCTGCACACCCTGTGAATGGAGACACCTTGTCCACGCTGTACACCACCGAAGCGCTCTCGACCGGCGACGGCCGCAACGGAGAGGTCCGCACCTCCGACGGGGTGCTCGACGAACTCCTCGCGGTCCCGAAGGAGATGGGCGGCCCCGGCGGCGACCGGACCAACCCGGAGCAGCTCTTCGCCGCCGGCTACGCCGCCTGCTTCCACAACGGGCTGCGCCTGATAGCGGGTCAGCAGAAGGTGACGCTGGGCGAGTCGACCGTCAGGTCCACGGTGAGCCTGATCGCCCTGGACGACGGGGGCTTCTCACTGGAGGTCGCACTGACGGCACACCTGCCCGGCCTGGAGCAGGCCATCGCCGACCGGCTCGTGGAGACCACCCACCAGGTGTGCCCGTACTCCAACGCCACCCGGGGGAACATCTCGGTCACCCTCGAAGCGACGGTCTGAGCCGGGGGCCGAACCCCTCGCGCTCCTCGCGGGCTCCCCGCGCTCCCCCTCACCCGGGATCGCGGGGATCCAGATGCCTCTGCAGGAAGGAGATCTCCGCCGCGACGGCCTTCTCGTGCGACTCGAGGAACGGGGCGTAGTGACGGCCCGCCAGGTGCACCACCTCGGACCGGGGTGCGTTCCGGGCGGCCCGGACGGCGGGGTCGGTGAGCACGCTCTGGTCCTGGTCGCAGACGACGACCAGCAGGGGGCACCGGATACGTGAGGCATGGCGGCCGGGCCGGTACCCGCCGATCTGGAGGGCGATCCGTGCGGCGACCGTCTGCTCCCAGTTCGCGTGGCGGCGGTCGGGGTCGAGGGCCCGGTCGCCGTCCATGGCGTCGGCCGTGGTGAGCGAGGCGACCGCGCCGCGCGGTCCGGCGGTCGGGACCAGCAGCGGCGGACGCCCGACGAGGCTCCCGAGCGCGTCCGCGACGCCCCGGCCGAACAGTCGCAGCGCCGACAGGGGCGTCATGGAGCGCAGCGCGTGGGGGGCGATCGCGGGGCCGTCGACCAGCGGGGTCTGCGCGATCGCGCAGGCCAGTCGCGGGTGGTCGGCCGCGACCCGGAAGACGTGGCCGCCCGCGAGCGAGAAGCCCCAGACCGAGATCCGGTCCGGGTCGACGTCCGGCAGACCGGCCGCGCACTCGATCGCGGCGTGCCAGTCGGCGACCTGCTCGTCGAAGCGGACGATCTGGCGCGGCGAGCCGCCGCTCTCCCCGAACCGCCGGTGGTCGAAGGCCAGGACCGCGAAACCGGCGTCGTTGAACCGCGCGGCGAACAGGTCGGAGGCCGGCTCCTTCGTCACCGAGGTGCCGCCGGCCATGATCACACAGCCGCCGTCGGACCCCGGATAGTGCCAGGCGGCACACGAGGTGTCACCGCTGGCGAAACGTACTTTCTCCCGTTGCCTGGACGCGGGCACATGGACCTCCGTGGTGAATCGTCGCTTACGGGCCGTTGTGGAAACAGCGGGCCCGGGGCACGGTGGATGCCATCCATGCTTGGGGCGCCGTCCCCGAGACGGGCTCCGCACGGCCACCCGATGGGCGAAACTTCCCTTCATGACGCGCGCATCGGCGGATTCCGTACTGAGCCTCATGGATCAGCGGCTGGTGGCCGCGCTGCAGTGCGACGGCCGCCTCACCGCGGAGCGGGCGGCCCACGTACTGGGGCTCAGCTCCGCCACCGTGCGCCGCCGCCTGCACGCGCTCGGCGCCGACGGCACCGTGCGCGTGGTGGTCTCACCGGTGGCGCGGCCGCGAGGCGGCGGCTCGGCCGGGGCCCTGTTCCTGCGCATCCGGGTCCTGCGGGGAAAGCTCGACACGATCGTGGCCGCGCTCGCGGCACGCGAGGACATCCCGTTCATCGACGTCACCACCGCGGGCGACGAGATCTTCGCGGTCGCCCGCACCGAGCCGGGTTCACGCGATCCGCTGGTCTTCCGCCAACTGCCCTCCACCCAGGCGGTGACGTCCCTGGAGAGCGCCACGATCCTGCACGTCTTCCGGCTCACCTCCGAGTGGCGTCACCAGGTGCTGACCACGCCCGAACGCGCGGCGCTGAGCCCGGCAGGTCCGGTGCCCGGGGCGACGGCTTCCGGTTCCGAGGGCCCGTACGGTGTCGACGCCGACGCCCTGGAACAGGCACTCATCGACGCCCTCACCCCCGACGCGCGCCTGACCGCGGCGGCCCTGGCCGCCCGGACCGGCCACCCGGAGAGCACCGTGCGCCGCCGGCTCGCCCAACTGACCGCCCAGGGCCGCCTGATCACCCAGGTCCTGGTGGATCCGCGCCGCCTCGGGCTGCCCATCGAGGCCAAGCTCCTGCTGCACGTGGCCCCCGACCATCTGGCCGCCGCCGGGCAGGCGCTGGCCGACCACCCCTCGGTGCACGGCGCGTTCGCGACGTCGGGCCCCTCGAACCTGCACGCGGCCGCGTACTTCCCGGACCTGACCGCCCTCTACGGCTTCCTCTCCCGCGACCTGGTCGGCCTGGGCATCACCCAGGTCGAGACCGCCATCGTCAGCCGCGCCGCGAAACGCACTCCCGCACCGGTCCAGCCGGTACCAGGCGGCAGGGGATCGCGGGGAGGGGCGGCTGCCACGAACGGGTGAGGCCGCCCGATGATCGCCCAGGTCGCCAAGGAGCGAGGCCTGACCTTGGGACAGCTCGTCGAGGACCTGGCGGCACAGCAGCTCACCGCCGCGCAGATCGCCGAACGGGTAGCGGCCACCCGTCAGGTGCTGCGCGAGCGGATGGGCTGCACCCTCACCGACGAGGAGTTCGACCAGGGGCCGGACGTGCTGGCCGGCATCTACGCGATGGCCGCCGAGAAGATGCACGCCCAGCGGGGCAAGGCCGCGTGATCATTCTTGACACGACCGCTGTCGTCGCGATGACGCGAGGGCACCGGGCTCTCCACCTGCTGGCCGACAATGTCGCCCACACCCCCGGTGACCGGCTGCACATCCCCGCGCTGTGCCTCATGCACGCCGAGCGCAGGAGAAGGGCGCTGCCAGCGACGTTCTCCGTCTCGCGGGTGTCGTGGTCGACCCGCTCGGCCAGGCAGCGGCGGCCACGGTCGGTGCGATGTACCGCGAGGGATGGGGCGGGCACGACATCTGCCACGCGCTGTATGTCGCCGAGCCACATCTGGAGACCGGAGGCATGTCGATCATCCTTACCGGCCAAGAGGGCGACTACCCGCCCGGCATCCTCACGGTGGACATCGACTCCCCGGGGACGCTCGGCCTCCACTGAGCCTCCGGCAAGCCCCCGGCCGCCGGGGTCAAGGGAGAGACCGGTCGGCGCACATTCGGGTGACATATGCCCGATCCCGTGACGACGACACGAACGACGGATCCACGGAGTGCGAGGCGGCTATGGTCGTAGACCTGAAGCGACGAAGGAGGTCCTCGGTCATGACCGCTCACGCCACGGAGAACGACCAGGTCATCCCGCCGATGCCGGAGCGGACGCCGGATGCTTTGCGGGCTGCTGTCGCCGAGCACACGCCCGAGCTGCTCCCGGGTTTCGACGCCCACTGGATCTTCTGGCAGGAAGCCGAACCTATTGCCCCGCCTCCGGCGGAGCCGTAGGCGCCCCCGGCAGCCGTACTGTCGCCACGGTGCCGCCGCCGTTGGCGCGGGCCAGAGTCACATCGCCGCCGGCCTGCTGCACCGTGCGCGCCACGATCGACAGGCCCAGCCCCGAGCCCGGGAGGGCCCTCGCGCTCGGGGAGCGCCAGAAGCGGTCGAAGACGTGGGGGAGTTCGTCCTCGGGGATGCCGGGGCCGTGGTCGCGGACGGTGAGGACACCGCGGTCCAGGGCGACGTCGATCTTGCCGCCCTCCGGGCTGAACTTCACCGCGTTGTCGAGGATGTTGACGATCGCCCGCTCCAGGGCGGAGGGCTCGGCCCGTACGAACCACGGCTGGACGTCCGCCGTGATCGTCAGCTCCGGGCCGCGCAGGCGGGCGCGGCGCAGGGCCGCCTCGACCGTGTCCTGAAGCGCCACCATCTGCACGCGCTCACCGCGCTGCCCCTCCGAGCGGGACAGCTCCTGGAGGTCGCCGATCAGCGACGCCAGCTCCGTCATCTGCGCCTTGACCGAGGCGAGCAGCGCCTTGCGGTCGGCCGGGGGGATCGGGCGGCCGGTCTCCTCGCTGCGGGTGAGGAGTTCGATGTTCGTGCGGAGGGAGGTCAGGGGGGTGCGGAGTTCGTGACCGGCGTCCGCGATCAGCTGCTGCTGGAGTTCCCGGGAGTTCGCCAGGGAGCTGGTCATGCTGTTGAAGGAGCGCGACAGCCGGGCGATCTCGTCGTCCGACTCCTCCTCCACGGGGATGCGGACACTCAGGTCCTCGGTACGGGCCACGTGCTCGACGGCTTCGGTGAGCTTGTCGACGGGGCGCAGGCCGGCACGGGCGACTGCCAGGCCGGCGGCTCCGGCGCCGAGGACTCCTATGCCGGAGACGAGGAGGAGGATCAGGGCGAGGTCTTTGAGGGTGTCCTGGGTGCTCTTCAGGGGGACGGCGGTGACCAGCCCGACGTAGGAGCCGCTGTTGGTGGCGAACACCTGGGTCATCACGCGCAGCGGGTTGCCGTCCGCGTCGGTGCCGTTGCTGAAGTAGAAGGTGTCGGTGTTCCCGGCCTTGATGAGCGCTTTCTCGGCCTGACTGACCTTGATCACGCCCGTGGCGTCGTGAGTGAGACAGAACGAGCCGTCCGTCTTGACCACCTGGCCGTAGCTGACCCGCAGGCCGCTGGTGTCCTGAACCGTGCTGGTGCAGTCGATGAGGGCGTTCTGGGCGACCATGTTCGCCGGCCCCCGCACCTTCTGCAGGTCGCTCTCAAGCTGCTGGTACAGCTTCCCCTGCACGATGAACCAGCACGTCACCGAAACCGCCGCCACCGCGAACGCCACCGCCGCCGCGACCAGCATCGACAGCCGGGCGCGGATCGGGAGGGTGCGGAAGCGGGTGGTGAGCCTGTTCACTCCGCGCCGCCCTGGCGCAGGACGTACCCGACGCCGCGCACGGTGTGGACGAGGCGCGGTTCGCCGCCGGCCTCGGTCTTGCGGCGGAGGTACATGACGTAGACGTCGAGGGAGTTCGAGGAGGGCTCGAAGTCGAATCCCCAGACGGCCTTCAGGATCTGCTCGCGGGTGAGGACCTGGCGCGGGTGGGCCATGAACATCTCTAGGAGGGTGAACTCGGTGCGGGTCAGCTCGACCTGGCGGCCGGACCGGGTGACCTCGCGGGTCGCGAGGTCCATGCGCAGGTCGCCGAAGGTCAGGGCCTCGTCCTCCTGGGCTCCTTCGGAGAGCGAGGCCGCGTAGGAACTGCGGCGCAGGAGGGCCCGGATGCGGGCGAAGAGCTCGTCGAGTTCGAAGGGCTTGACCAGGTAGTCGTCGGCCCCGGCGTCGAGGCCGGTGACGCGGTCGCCGACCGTGTCGCGGGCCGTCAGCATCAGGATCGGGGTGGTGTCGCCGGCCCCGCGGATGCGGCGGGCGGCCGTCATGCCGTCCATGCGGGGCATCTGGATGTCGAGGACGATCAGGTCCGGCTTGTAGGCCGTCGCCTTCTCCAGCGCGTCCGCGCCGTCGACCGCGACCTCGGTCTCGTACCCCTCGAAGGCGAGACTGCGCTGGAGAGCCTCGCGTACGGCCGGCTCGTCGTCGACGATCAGGATGCGCTGGGGTTCACGGTCGCCATCGGCGGGGCTCATCGCTCGCGGTTCCTCGGGGTGCGGTGGTTCGTGGTCGGGACGCCTCTCAGCCTCGCATGTTTCCGGGCTGTCGGGTATGCGTGCTGGTGGGGCGAACGCCCTAGCCACGTACCAGGGTCATGCGGCTCAGGGGCACCTTGCGCTGGTGCGGACGGGCCGCGGAGGTACGGAGCCCCATCAGCTGCGGGGCCGGGGCGACCTCCGGGGCGCGCGGGGCCGGGGTCGGGGCCACCGCCGCCTCCGTCGGTGCGTGGAGCTCGTACGCCACGGCAAGGGCCAGGCTGAAACCGGCCGGGCTGTCGGCGGTCATCGGGTGCGAAACCTGCTTGATCATGACGTACTCCCTTGCTCTCTTGCTCTGGTACCGGGTGGTTCAGCTGGTGGAGCCGGACCGCAGCTTGGCCAGGTCGGCCTTGACGGTGTTGATCGGGATGGCGAAGCCGAGGCCGACGCTGCCGGCGTCCGAGGAGGACGAGGAGGAGTCGGAACTGGCGCTGTACATCGCCGAGTTGATGCCGATGATGTCGCCGCCGGCGTCGATCAGCGCGCCGCCGGAGTTACCCGGGTTCAGCGAGGCGTCCGTCTGGATCGCCTTGTAGGTCGTGGTGGACGAGCCGGTGTCGCCGTTGAACTGCTGGCCGCCGAAGGAGAACGGCCACTGGCCGCTGCCGCCGCTGCCCTGCTGCTGCTCCTGCTGGCCCTCGTCGGTGGAGACGGTCACGTCCCGGTTGAGCGCGGAGACGATGCCGCTGGTGACGGTGCCGGTCAGGCCCTCGGGGGAGCCGATCGCCACGACCGAGTCGCCGACCTGGACCCCGTCGGAGTTGCCGAGAGTGGCGGTCTGGAGGCCGGAGGCGCCCTGGAGCTTGAGAAGGGCGAGGTCCTTGGAGCTGTCGGTGCCGACCACCTTGGCGGTGTACGACTTGCCGTTGCTGGTGGAGACCTTGACCGACTGGGCGCCGGAGATGACGTGGTTGTTGGTGATGATCTCGCCGTCGCTGGTGATGATGATCCCGGAACCGGTGGAGGTGCCGTTGCTGAGGGTCGCGTTGACCTCGACGACGCTCGGGCTGACGGCGGCGGCGATCGTGGCGACGTCGCCCTTCTTGCTGGAGGGCACCACGCTGGTGGTGGTGCTGCTGGAGACGACCTGGTTCTTGCCGGTCAGCTCCTGGAAGGCGTATGCGGTGCCGCCGCCGACGGCTGCCGCGACGATCGCGACCGCGGCGAGCAGGGCTATCGGGCCCCGGGTGCGCTTCTGCTTGGCGTGGGCCGAGTGCTCGGGGTGCTCCGCGTCGGCGCCGACGGCGGGGAGCACGGTCGTACCGCCGCCGTAGCCGCCCTGACCGCCGTCGGCCGCCGGCTCCATGGTCGCCGGCTGGTGGGTGGGAGGCGGCGGCCACTCCGGGTTCACGGGGGAGGAGGCGTGCTGCTGCTGCTGGGGGTACGCGCCCTGGTAGGCGTCACCCTGGGGACCCTGCGGGTTCTCGTACTCGCCGCTGCGGCGGAAGCTCTCGGTCATGCCAAATAGCTTGTCCCGCGACCATGAGAGCCTCCTGAGTGCCCGCTGAGAACGCCGCGAGAAGCTCGTTTGCCCGATATAAAGAACCTTCTCGCAGGTCGCGCGGGGTTCTCAGACGGGGTTCATGAAGGCTTTCCTGTGGGTGCGGCCCGGTGGGGGCTTGTCGCGCAGTTCCCCGCGCCCCCAAAAAGGGGCCCCCAGCCGCCCCCCGATGTTTTTGATTTTTTGGGGGGGGGTACTGCGGCAGCAAAACCCCCCCCCCCCCCCACGCCC